>JAHDBT010000042.1 GCA_020630215.1 Bacteroidota bacterium | reverse complement strand
TAGATAAAATAATAAATATGGAAATGCACAAAACCTAATGTGGTTCAGTATAGTAGAAAGGCAAGCTACTAAAATATTACTGATTGACCAATTTTTTATTTAACTTACTCAAAGTTGCTACTTGGCTTAAAATGGAAAACAAAAAACACCCAAACTTTATGAAAAATCTACTCTATTTACACGGCTTAGAATCTAAACAAGGCGGCCAAAAAGTCGATTTCCTTGCGAGCGAATTTATGGTGTACGCACCTGCGCTAAATTACCGAACACCTGGTTGTTTCCAAATGCTTTTTGAGCGCATTAAAAATACTCAATGGGATATAATTATGGGCAGTTCTATGGGCGGATTTTTTGCCTATGAATTGTCTTTAAGACTATCAGTACATAGGGTTATTTTACTCAACCCTGCTCTACATATTCGTTCTATTTTTGTAGATGTATCTGCGATAGCTGAAAATGCCAAAGCGGCAAAAAAAGGAATCACAACCAAATACGAATTACATCTAGGAAAACAGGACGAGCTAATTGACCCTAAGCAAACCCTACAGTTTTTAAATCAGGCAGGAGTTAATTTTACAACTTGCCAGTACGATTATGGACACCGCACGCCCCTAGCAACAATTGTTAAAGCAGTTGAGGAAGAGAAGTCGTGAAAAATGCTTGAATTTGGATAGGTTGTAATACTAGACGTTATTTTGAAATGATTAATGACCAATTATCAAATTACAAATAATAACCAATATCTAAATTACAAAAACCAAAAACCAAAAACCAAAAACCAAAAACCAAAAACCAAAAACCAAAAATCAAAAATCAAAAATGCCTAAGATCAACCTATCAAAATTTTAACGCTTCAATCCTCAATTTTAAATGAATAAACCCTATATTTACGCCTTCCTAAAAACACACAACTCACAGACCCTACAAATTAGCATAAAATAAAAATCAACATAAAAATATGGTTACCCTTCCTCCCGAAAAACTAGGCTCTTTTTATTTAGGGGCTGCTTACGATATAAAAGATAAATGCATCCTTGGCGAATCTGTTAATTACGATGCCCGTGATTTAACCACACATGCCGTATGTGTAGGCATGACGGGAAGCGGGAAAACAGGTCTGTGCATTGGCTTGTTAGAAGAAGCTGCTATTGATAAAGTGCCAGCCATTATTATCGATCCTAAAGGCGATATGACCAATTTACTGCTGCAATTTGAATGCCTCGACCCTAGTGACTTTGACAAATGGGTGAATGCAGATGATGCTGGACGAAAGGGCATGACGACTAAGGAATATGCCGCTGCTATTGCTGCTAAATGGAAAAACGGATTGGCAGATTGGGGACAAGGACAAGAACGAATCGAGCAACTTAAAAATGCCGTTGATTACACCATTTATACGCCTGGTTCTGATGCTGGAATTCCGATTAATATACTAGGTTCGTTTGCCGCACCAGGCATTAATTTTGATGAGGATGCCGAAATGTTGCGAGAACGCATACAAGGAACGGTTGCTGCTTTATTAGGAATGGTAGAAAGCAAAGCCGACCCCGTAAGAAGTCGGGAAGGCATTTTGTTATCGACCTTGTTTGAGCATTATTGGCGGCTAAATCAAAACCTCGATTTGGCAACTTTAATACAAAGTATCATGAAACCGCCCATTAAACAATTGGGTGTTTTTGATGTAGATACTTTTTTTCCAGAAAAAGATCGGTTTGAGTTGGCCATGGATTTTAACACCCTTATTGCCTCTCCACAATTTAGGTATTGGCTGCAAGGGGATGCACTAGATATTGACCAAATTTATTTTACCAAGGAAGGCAAACCTCGCCACAGCATTTTTTACATCGCACACCTTTCCGAAAGCGAGCGCATGTTTTTTGTCACCCTTTTGCTCAACAGCCTCATTACCTGGATGCGGAAGCAATCGGGAACAACAAGCTTACGAAGCTTGCTTTATTTCGATGAGATATTTGGTTATTTTCCACCAACTGCACAACCGCCGTCTAAAAAACCATTGTTAACCATTTTAAAACAAGCCCGTGCCTTTGGCGTAGGCGCAGTACTAGTAACACAAAACCCTGTTGATATTGATTACAAAGGTTTGTCGAATGCTGGAACTTGGTTTATTGGCAAGCTACAAACCGATAAAGACAAAGAACGGGTACTAAGTGGTTTAGAGGGCGCAATTGCCGAAGCAGGTGCAAGCGAAGCAACGGATTTTGGTAAACTAATTTCGGCTTTATCGTCTAGGGTTTTTCTGATGCATAATGTGCATGATGCTCAGCCTGTGGTATATCATACTCGTTGGGTGATGTCGTATTTACGTGGACCGATGACCAGACCACAACTGAAGGAATTGATGAAGGCTAAAAAAGAAGCTAGGGCAAAAACAGTTTTATCTGCAAAAGGGAAGGGGCAAGGTGCAGAAGCCGAATATAAGGAGAGCGATGAAAATATGGTCATTCAGAAAGTGATTGCCGCTAAACCTGCAATGCCTAAGCTAGGAGGAGATAGTATAGTAGAAAAGGTGGCGAATACTCCGCCTGCGGTAAGTCCGTCTGTAGAGCAACGCTTTTTTTCTATTTGGAAATCGGCAGCCGAGGCAGAACGAGATTTAGGTAGAAAAGGACAAGTGAGTTTGGTATACGAACCTGTTATTTTAACCGCTGGCAAAGTGCGTTTTTACGACAGCAAGAGAAACATTGATGTAGTAGAAGACCGTTCGTATTTATCCCTAGCTCCCGACGATTTTGGGCGTACTAATTGGGAATTAGCAGAGGAAGTATGTGATTGGGAAAACGCTTTACTCAACCAGCCCGATAATCCTGAAGGCATTGCTATTCGCTACGAAGCGGTAGCCGATACGATGAACACGGCAAAGGAATTGGGGAAGGTAAAAAAGAGCTTTTCGGATTGGCTGTACCAAACACAACGCTTCCTAAACTTAGAACACGAAGACTTAAAATTGTACAAAAAATCCAACGAATCTGACCAAGCATTTAGAATGCGAGTACAACAAGTTGCTAGAGAATTGCGAGATGAGGAACTAGACGAACTGCAAGATAAATACGAGGTTAAACTCGATAAAATTAACGAGCGAATTAGAAAAGAAGAAAACGAACTAGCAGAAGCGGAAGCCGAAGCGAGTTCTAGGAAAAAAGCCGAATGGATAGGGATGGCAGAAACTTTTGTGTCTATTTTTGTGCGTCGCCGTTCTCGTTCTCTTAATGCCAACTCTACCAAAAGTAGGATGAGCAAAAAAGCAGCCCTTAAAGTAAAAGCCAGTCAAGAGGAATTGGTGGAGCTAGAAAAAGATTTTACCGAAATGGAAACCGAACTAAAAGGCAAGCTCGACGAAATTCGCCAAAAATGGGACACCGTTGCAGAAGGCATCACAAGCCGAGAAATTAAGCCCCGCCGTGCCGATGTAAAAGTTGACAGCGTTATTTTAACCTGGGAACCTTACTGGGAATCGGATAAGGGACAGCGGGTTTCGGCTAGGGGATAGCGGATTTTTATTGGTGATATTTGGACATGTTTATTTAAACATTCAAAGTTTTGGCCTAAGCCGGGAGGCTTTATGCCCGTTACGCTCCAGCCGGGAGGCTGGACTGGGCAGCAGGGGCAAGCGTCTCCGCTTGAGCCAAACGGGTTCAAAGCCTCTTGGCTTGTAGCAAAAAGTATAAACTACTTCGATAAACATGTCGAAATACCAAACCTCAAAATTCTAATACCGTATTTCATTCACCCCAATAACACTCGCATTTTGTTTATATAAATTAAAATCGCCAATAGTAACACTTCCGTCTAAATTAATATCGCCAGCAAAATAGCTGTTTACGCCAGCCGATTGATTGCTATATTGGTTAAAATCTACTTGGGTAAAAACGCCATTGCCATCTACATCGCCAGCACGCATAAGGTAAACGCCATTGTCCCATTTTAGTTGGGTGTAGCCATTTAATATGTTGGCAGCACTAGAAAAATCGTGAGGTACGGTGTTGTTGGCGGGTAATAAAGCACTGCCAATAATATCTAAATGATTGCGGTGGCGAATTACATAATAATACTGCCCCCCATCCACTAAGTTTTGAAAAACAACCCCGTCCGTTCCGCTTACATCCATAATGCTACCATCTTTTAGTAAAATGGCTGCTTTGCGGTCTAGTTCGTTGTGGAAAAAATCGCGGGCTTCTACTAGCACCCAATCTACAGCATCAAGAGGTAAAGTATTTAAAAATTCGGTACCATAATAATGCCAAGGAGCTTGTTGATAAGGTTGGTTTCCTGGCAATAAATTGGCATTGTACAAGGAAGAATTCATGGCGTTCAGTCCAGTATAAGCCCCTTCTAAAAATACTTTAAACCGAACAGGTGTGCCCGTAAAAACAGGGCCAGCTACTCCATCCACACACATATTATCGAGGTATAAATATTGACTATTTCCAGTAGGTAATTGTATTTCCATACGTATAACCACTTCCGTATTTCCTGCAAAAGCATCTAAATTAAGGGTTTCGGTACGCCAATCGCTGCAACTAATAGGGTTCCAAGCATTATTGTAAACCGTACCGCCCGTATAAGTATGTAGGTTATAGGCAGATTTGTTGTAGACGGATGTATAACTAAAGCCACAATCACTCGATACAGAAATATCTAAAGTCGTATTGCCAATGGCTGGATTGCTAGAGTGATAATAGGCTACATCAAAAGTAAAAGTAGCGGTGCCAAAACTAGATAAATCTACACTTTTATAATAGTAGGTGGTATTAGGCGAAAAATCTACTTGGTCGCCTAAATCGGTATAACGCAAGCTATTGTGTCGTGCCGAAATAAGCCCATCGCTGCAAGAAGAACCAATGGAGGTTATGCCTAAATTAATGCTGTTATTTTGATAAACAGGCATCCAATTAGTTGGTAATGCAATGGCTTCCATATCGGCACAATCCGGAAATTGGGTAGTAGGGGCAATGGTTTCAAAATCTAAACATTGAAAATTATTACCAGCAAAGGCATCGCTACTCGCACCATTAACATTACTAAGGTTGGCATAAAAACAATGTTGCCCAGTAGAGAGAAAAATTTCGGGCAAACCAATAGAGGTAATTTGTCCTGGGGGAATATTTCCTAACCAATTATGATTGTACTGGGTAATGCCATCTAGTTCTAATAAAATAGTTAGGTTGGTGATGGTGCTACTACCGTAGTTTTTAATTGCAATAATGGGTTGGTAATTATTGCCACAAAGTACTGGCGTAGGCAAACTGTAAATACCTGCTTCGGTACTAGCGGTTACGGGTACACAAGCTTGCGATTCGAGTAAACTGGCGCGAGTGCCTAATAAAGCCGATAACATCCTATCTGCCTGCCCTTGTGTAAAAGCAGCACGGCAATCAAAATTGTAATAACTCATGTAATTTTCGGGCAAATCAAACTGGTCGCCCATGCCACCCATCCAAGTAGGGCGGTAGGGATTGCGTATATCGGTATCATCTACATCATTGCTACAACTGTTGGTAAAATCGCAGCCGCCCACACTATGCGGAGGGGTATCGCAAACACGGTCGCCCTGTGTAGTACAGTTGGTATTTTGAGTGCAAGTAGAAGGGGTACTATAAGGATGAAAAGTATGGCGTAAATTTAAATAATGCCCTACCTCGTGCACCCAAGATGCTTCATTAACATCATATTCTAGCACCACCCCATCATTTGCTAAACCATGATTTCCTGCTAGGGTAGTATAGGCACTTGCATCGGTAATATCTTTTACAACATAAATATTTAAATACTCTAAAGTATTCCAATGGAAAGTTGGTTTTAAATTGCTGCCCAAGTAATCATAAGTTAAATCACTATCTGCATGATATATAATGCCTGTAGTAGCATTGCCAAACGGGTCTCGTTGAGCCAAGCAAAAATCAACTCCTACATCAGCACCACTGTAAGGATTGTTAAACGATTGTCCGCTAGTATGACGAAATCCATTGTTGAGGGCTTGTATTTTATTTTGGACAAAAAAGTCGGTTAAATTTTCTAGAAAACCATAAGGGGTGCTAGGGTCGTGCACTATATGTACTACAACAGGAACGGTATAACGACAAGTCGTTGCATTTTGTCTTTGCGCCAATCCGCCCGAATCTAAAAATGCCAAATAATCTTCCTCAATTGAGCGTTCTTTAGCAGCATAGTCTTCGTTGGTTGCTAGGTAATAATCGTGTAAATAAGGCGTGCCGCAAGTAGTATTGTTTATAGCAGGAGGAATAGCAACAAGGGAAGTGTTAGCCTGTGCGAGTAGGGGGCCATTTGTAGGTGAAAAAATAGATAAAATAAACAATAAGCTTACCATTATAATAGTACTGTGGATTTTCATAAGTATTAAGAGCATTAAAAACGTAAAATACAAAATTGCATTAAAAAGAATAATTGCTACCTAGTGCGAATAGGTGGATTGTTTGAATTAGTTTGTACAAGAGTAGTTCGAGTAATTATTTTTAGAGCTTAGGGAAAAAGGAGTAACTTATTGGGGTAGGATAACGTCTAAAAACAGACTGCAAGATAAGCACTTACTTGCTGTTATGCTGTCAGAATTGGGTTATTTTTTAAGAGAGGGGCTTGTTTTTAACAATACCTGATTTATTTCTATTTATAGCAACATTTATTGACAGTACTTTTTGTATTGTTTTATTTTATTATTGTTAAACTTAAAACCAGAAGATTTATGAAAAATTTTTTATTGTTAGGTGTACTTTGTGCATTTTTAGGACTACAAGATGCAGATGCTCAGGAAAGTAAAGTTTTTGAAGACCATTTTGGAAGCACCATTGCTATACAACTAGGTACGATGGCTTTTGCGGATGAAGTAGTAGCGTTTAACCAAGGTTATCCTTCTAAATATGCAGAACATCCTCGTAGAAATGCCAAGCTTTTACTAGGCGCACCCAACTATACCTTAAACCAAAATAAACCGCACGAAAACACCATGTCGCTAGGATGTCATGGGTCGATAATCCTTAAATTTAACGACAATGCCCTCGTTGATATGGCAGGTCCCGATTTAATGATTTTTGAAGTAGGCGATGTAAGCGAACCAATGGCGATTGAGCTTTCGGAAGATGGCGTAAATTGGATAAAAGCGGGTAAAGTACACGGACATACTACGAGTTTAGATATTGCGCCGTTTGTAGAACGTGGTGCTGTAATTAACTACGTTAAAATTATTGATCTTGCTGCTCGTTGCGACAATTATTTTTGCGACGGTGCCGATATTGATGCCGTAGCTGCGTTGAATTCTATTCCTAACCGCAAAAAATACATTCGTCAGTATAAGCAAAATGCAGCAGCAGCTAACACAACTAGCCTAGCCAACAACAATGGTGTAGATACCGAAGCGTATAAAAACCAAAGTAATTCTGCTTTATTAAATATCCAAAACTTTGAGGTATATCCTAATCCTGTGCAACACTTATTAACCATAGCAGTAGCACTAGAAAAAGAAGCTAACTTAAACATTGCCTTATTTGATGCTGCAGGAAAACAAATTAAAACGCTTGTTACCAACGGACAATATGGTGCAGGAAACCACCAATTTACACTTCCGCTTACGCAATTACCTAATGGGATGTATTTTGTACAAGTAAACACCCCTGATGGAAGTATGATGAAAAAAGTAATTAAAAACTAGATCTTTTGTAGCAGGTATTTTGGTATAAGGTAGAAAGTACGAGCACATTCCTGCCTTCTACTTTATAGAAAAATATGCTCTGCCAATTCAATGGCTTATTTGCAATTAAAATAAAAATTGCA
Organism: Bacteroidota bacterium; assembly: GCA_020630215.1. GTDB lineage: Bacteria > Bacteroidota > Bacteroidia > Chitinophagales > UBA2359 > JAHDBT01. The sequence continues at coordinate 17,409 of JAHDBT010000042.1, read as the reverse complement.
GATAAGCCATTTTTTTATGCGATTTACTAAAAGCATAAAAGAGAATACTATCTTTGCTGCACAGGATCTCCTATTTATCACCAAACTAATCCTTTCTGCAAATGACCCTTCTCCAAGAAATCGAAACAGCAGCACAACGTATTGCGCCTTATACCTTAAAAACACCTTTGTTGTATTCCTATTATTTAAGTCAATTAAGCGGAGGGAAAGTGTATTTAAAAATGGAAAGCGAACAACACACGGGTTCGTTTAAAGCTAGGGGAAGTATGAACAAATTGTTGTATTTAAAAGAACAACAATCTAGTAAAGCAGTCATTACCGCTTCTACAGGCAATCACGGCATGGGCGTAGCACGAGCATTAAGTTTACTAGGAATGCAAGGAAAAGTGGTAATTCCAGAAAATACCGTAAGCACCAAAGTTGCTGCCCTAAAAGCCTACGGCGCAAGCATTGAACCACATGGCGCAGATTGCCTAATATCGGAATTATACGCCAAACAAACAGCCGAAGAAAAAGATCTGATTTATGTTTCTCCCTACAACGATGCACAAGTAATAGGCGGGCAAGGCACCATCGGAAAAGAGATTATCGAACAATGTCCCGATGTAATAGATAATGTACTTGTAACCATTGGCGGAGGCGGATTAATTAGCGGAATAGCCACCTATATAAAAAGTCAATTACCCAATGCAAAAGTAATAGGCTGCCAACCAAAAAACTCACCAGAAATGACGTTGAGTGTGCAAAGCAACAGCTACCAAACCGTCCCGCAACTCGATACGCTATCGGATGCTTCGGCAGGAGCTTTTGAGGAAGATGCCATAACCTACGACCTCTGTAAAAACCTAGTAGATGAATTTTACCTCGCCACCGAAACCGAAATTGCCGATGCCCTAAAATTAATTTTTCACAAGGAAAGAAAATTAGTGGAAGGTGCTGCTGCGGTAGCCGTAAGTGCGTTTATAAAAAATGTAGAACGCTTTCAAAATCAAACAACGATTATTGTTATTTGTGGAGGCAATATTTCGGAAGAAAAATTGAAAAAAGTATTTTTGTAAGTACCTCCACTTAAATAGACGGTATAGTCAAATGGAAAACAATTCCCTAATGCTAAAAAAAAAATATGAAACACTACACCTTAATCCTCTCATTTTTATTAATCTTTTGTGCTTGTAATAGCAATTCTTCCAATACAGATAATGGCAAGGAAGATAAGCAAAACAACAAGACTAGCACAATCATTAAAAAAGGATTTCAACTCAACGATTTACTACAATTTAATTCCGAAGCGGCACTAAAAGCAAAATATGGCAATAAGGTAAAACGTACTCTAGGCTATTTACCCGAAGGAATGGGCGAATACCCCAATACTACCTTATTTCCTGATACCCCCAATGCTGTTCAGTTTGAATGGAAGGACGACAAAAAGATGGAAGGATTAAAAAAAATAAACGTTTTTGGTAACAAAACAGACTGGAAAACCAAAGAAGGTATTACCTTGGGAACCGATATGAAAACGCTAGAAAAAATCAACCAAAAACCCTTTAAATTTTACGGCTTCGCTTGGGATTTTAGTGGACATATCGCTTCCTGGGAAGGCGGTCTTTTAGATAAGAAAACCATTGGCCTTATCTTAAACTCCGATGATAAAAACCTGCATAAACTCAGCGATTTAATGGGAGATGTAGAAGTTAATAGCGCACAAGCAAATGCTCAAAAATTAAATCCCGTGGTTATTGGAATTAGTTTGAGTAAGTAATTTGGTAGAAGGTAGTAGGTATTTAGTAGAGGGTATTGGAACAATTTTAATATTTAAATAAACAGGCTAAAAAACGAATGAATAATATACAATTAACACACCCAAATCCACAACACATCGAAGGAATGATTGCTTTGGATGGTTCTAAGAGTATTAGTAATCGGGTGTTAATTATACAGGCTTTGTGTGGCGGAAATTTTGAGATAAGTCGTTTATCTACTTCAGATGATACCAAGGTGATGCAAGCGGCTTTGCTACAAAAAAGCTTAGTGAAAGATGTAGGCGCAGCAGGCACCAGTATGCGCTTTTTAACCGCCTACCTCGCCACTCAAAAAGCCAGCTACCAAATTACAGGCAGCGAACGCATGAAACAACGCCCCATAGCCGTACTAGTAGATGCCCTACGAGCTTTAGGAGCTAAAATTGAGTATGTAGAAAACGAAGGCTGCCCACCATTAAGGATTAGCGGTGGCAATTTACAAGGTGGAACCGTGAGCATTAATGCAGGCGTAAGCAGTCAGTATTTATCGGCTTTGTTGATGATTGCACCAACTTTAACACAAGGACTTACTTTGCAATTGGTTGGTGAATTGGTTTCTCGTCCCTACCTAGAAATGACCTTGGGAACAATGGCTTATTTTGGCATTAACCACCAATGGGAAGGAAACACCATTTACATTGCGCCACAAAAATACCAAGCTAAAAACTTTAAAGTAGAAGCCGATTGGAGTGCAGCATCTTACTACTACGCCATTGCCGCCCTAAGCCAAACTGCCGATATACAATTAAATGGTTTGTTTAAAAATAGCTGGCAAGGTGATAGTGTGCTGGCTACGATGATGGAAAAATTTGGGGTTGATACTACTTTTAATGAGCAGGGAGTTCGTTTACAAAAATTAAGCAGCCCTAGCATTCAGCACTTTAATTTTGATTTTATTAAATGCCCCGATATAGCCCAAACCCTAGCCGTAGTAGCTGCTGGCTTAGGCATTACGGCCAAGCTATCAGGACTTAGTACCCTAAGTATTAAAGAAACCGACCGCACCGCCGCCCTAAGCACAGAATTAGCTAAATGGGACTACCATTTTCACGGCATGCACGACGTTTGGCAGCTAGAAAAAAATACCAATACAACAGATAATTGCCCCCTCCTAAAAACCTATCACGACCATAGAATGGCCATGGCCTTTGCCCCGCTAGTGCTACAAAAAAGGAATGGAATGGTGATTGAAAATCCGATGGTAGTTAGTAAATCGTACCCTAAGTTTTGGGAAGATTTAAAGCGTTTGGGTTTTGTGGTGGTAGAAAAAGGGAGTAGTCTTTTGTGAAATAGGTCGCACCTACGGCGCTAATTTTTTTTAGCATTTTGTTTCTATAAACAGGTTGTACCTACGGCACAAAAGGGCAAGCATCAAAAATTCCTCGCGTCAGCATATAAAATTTTTAAATTCTAAATCTTCGATCCTAAATTTTAAATGATTCCCTCCCAACATCAGCAGAAAAAAATCAAATTTCAAGCATCAAACATCAAAAATCCCTTCCTCCTTACCGTTCAATAAACCGATTATTATAAGCTCCATCCCTAAAAGCCCAAGTAACGCCATAGGCACTACCATTAGCTTTGTAACCTCCTTTTAGCTTAATGGTTAACTGTTTTTTATCTTTCGATAAAGTAGCTTTAGGAGCATTTTTATCTGTTTTGGATTCCCAGTTAAGGTTAAACAAATCGGTATAAATTGTAGGAGGGATTTCGATGGTTTGCCCTTGGTGTTTAATTGCCACATTGGTAATAGTGTTAGTTGGCAGTTGGCAGGTAGTGCCCCAAAATTTGGTGAAGCCATCTATTTGTTCTATACAATCGGGGGCCTCTTTTTTATATTGAATCGTGTGTTTTTTAGGGTTGAATATTGCTTTTTTCAATTGAATTTCATAATCTTGGCCAGCGAGTACAACTTCTTGTTCATTAATTTGGCTGATAGGGATTTTATAAAAATTAGGATTTGTTGCGACGGCTTCTTTATGTTGTTCATAGGTGGGGAAATTGCTGCTAAGATCGGGATGCACCTTTTTTTTCTTTTGAGTTGTATTATTTTGGCAATGTGTAAATAACAATCCTAAGGATAGGAATAGTAGGTAAAAAGTAAATTTGGTATGCATAACAAATAGGGTTGTATAAATTTCAAAAATACAACTAGTTGTAATAAAAACAAAAAAGCTCGCAACTAAAAGTTACGAGCTTTGTTAATTTTATATTTAGCTTACTAGACGAGCTAGTGCCAATGTTTGATGATATGGCTTATTCGCCGTCGTAAACTGCTTTAAACGCAACAGCAGCTAAAGCAGCACCAGCAAAGTTACCAACTAAAAATACCCAAATATCGGTAGGCATTTTTAAGCCCATAGCAGTAACGCCAGCAGCAACAGCAGGGTTAAAAGCACCACCAGAAATGGCACCTAAACCGTAAGCACAAGCCATAACGGTAAAACCAATAGCTAAACCGTAGTAAGAGTTTCCGCTAGTAGATTTAGTAGTAGCAGTTTGTAATACTACATAACACAAGGCAAAAGTACCCAAAATTTCGGCTATTAGTGAGGGTCCGATATTTAAAGCTTTTGCTGCGCCATAATCATGGCCTTGCGCGCCTGTTAAAAACAAAACTACCATAGCAGCTAAAACGCCACCTGCAATTTGCGAAAGCATGTAAAAAGGTACATCTTTAGTATCGCATGCGCCACGCATCCAAACAGCTAATGTAACAGCAGGGTTATAGTGTGCGCCCGAAATATGGCCGCCGGCATAAATCATAACCATTAAAATACTACCAATAGCGATAGGAGCCATAGCACCAGCAAAAGCTACTGCTAAACCAATGGTTAAAACTAAGAAAAAGGTGCCGATAAATTCAACAATGTAATTCTTCATAAGTCAATTATTAATTAGTGATAAGTCGTTCTTTATGACAATATAAGGACAGTTGCGTCACTCCTTTGGTGCAAAAAACTACCAATAAAAGAGCCTTTTTTTTTTCAAAGTAACAATTAACTACCAAAATAGCTAAAATGAGCAAAAATCAACGCTTTACAATCCGTGTATATGGTTTCTTACTAAATGAAAATAAGCAAGTATTAGTAAGCGACGAGTACTTAATGGGCAATGATTATACCAAAATTTCTGGCGGTGGCTTGACATTTGGCGAAAGCACCCATGAAGCACTTATTAGAGAGTATATGGAAGAGCTAAAACAGCCTATTAGCGTGAAGGAGCATATTTATACAACCGACTTTTTTGTATGCTCTAAATTTAGACCGCAAACCCAATTAATGGCGATTTACTATCTAATAGAAACCATTGGCGATTATACTTTTAGAACTAAAACCAAATTATTTGATTATGACCAAGGTCCAGACGGCTTGCAGAGTTTTAGATGGGTAAACCTGCACGATTTAAACAAACAAACCCTAAGTTTTGCTACCGATGTGGCCGCTGCTAAAGCACTACAAAAACACTTGAGTGTTATTTAAATAAGCGCTTTTAATTACTTTCTGGTTTTTACTAGTAGCATTTTTGTAATTTTGCAACATCTACGATTGTACCATTAATCTGATTCGCTAAAAATTGAGCATCTTTCTACAAATATTATTCTGGGGGTCTGCAATAGCAGTTGTGTACTCCTATATCATTTATCCAAAAATACTAGCATGGCTTGCCAAGGGTAAACAAGAAAACCTAAATGTATATTCCCCGACAGAAAAAGAAGGCTTGCCATATATCTTTTTGGTAATGGCGGTGTATAACGAAGAAAAGGTGCTTGAAGAAAAGCTTAAAAGTGTTTACGAAACCGATTATCCCGTAAATCGTTTCCAACTATTAATTGGTTCTGATAATTCTACTGATAAAAGCCATCAAATAATAGGGGAGTACGCTGCTAAATATGGCAATATTCACCTAGAAATATATGGCGGACGTAATGGCAAAATCCGTATTGTAAACCAATTAATAGCAAAGCACCAAAACCAAATTAAAGCTGCTCCCAATGCTATTTTATTATTAACCGATGCCAATGTAATGTTTACGCCCAACTTATTGTACGAGCTAAGTAAGCATTTTAAAAACCCTAGCATTGGATTAGTCGGAGCTAATGTGTTAAATATTGGGGTTAAAAATTCGGGCATTTCTTTTCAGGAGAAATGGTATATACAACGAGAAAATGTAATTAAACATTACGAAGGCAAACTGTGGGGAAGTATGATGGGCGCATTTGGTGCTTGTTATGCTATGCGAGCCAATTTGTTTATCCCCGTACCACAAAATTTTATTGTAGATGATTTTTACTTAACGCTAAAAGTTATCGAACAAAAATACGAGGCAATTAAAGAACTCAAAGCCGTTTGCTACGAAGATGTATCAGACGATATTTTTGAAGAATACAGAAGGAAAAAACGCATATCGGCAGGTAATTTTCAAAACCTTAAAACCTTTATGCATTTATTATGGCCCAATAAAAAAGGCGTGGCCCTAAGCTTTTGGTCGCACAAAGTATTGCGATGGCTAGGCCCTTTATTTATTATAGGCGCATTTGTTGGCAGTTTGCTCTTAGCAGTTAACGACCCAAAGGGAAACCTTTTTTATGTACTAGCGTTGTTATTACAAATGCTTATCTTCTGTATTCCTATTATGGATACGGTGTTAAAATCAGTCCACATTCATATAAAATTGTTTCGATTTATAACTTATTTTTACCTCATGAATATCGCTTTATTCATAGGATTATTTAACTATCTAAAAGGAATAAAAAGCAATGTCTGGAAACCAACCAAACGGAATTAAATATCAGCTAGACACCATTGAAGCAGCTGTGGAAGATATTAAAGCTGGAAAATTGGTGATTGTAGTTGATGATGAAGATCGAGAAAATGAAGGCGACTTTATTACTGCTTCTCGAAACGTAACGCCAGCAATTATCAATTTTATGGCTACCAATGGGAGGGGATTAATTTGCGCTCCTTTAATTGAAGACCGCTGCGACGAACTAGGACTTACCATGATGGTAAGCGAAAACACCACCGCACACGAAACGCCTTTTACCGTACCCGTAGACCTAGTAGGCGACGGCTGCACAACGGGCATCTCTGCTTCCGACCGTGCTAAAACGGTACAAGCACTGATTAACCCCAACACTCGCCCCGAAGAGTTAGGCAAGCCAGGACATATTTTTCCTTTGCGTGCCAAAAGAGGTGGCGTACTACGCCGAGCAGGACACACCGAAGCTGCTATTGATTTAGCTCGTATGGCTGGTTTTGAACCCGCAGGCGTACTTGTAGAAATTATGAACGAAGACGGAACGATGGCCCGCTTACCACAATTAGTGGAGGTGTCTAAAAAATTCGATCTTAAACTCATTTCTATTAAAGATTTAATTGCCTACCGACTCCTAACCGAACGCCTTATTAAAAAGGAAGTTAGCGTAACGATGCCTACCAAATATGGCGAGTTCGATTTAATTGCTTTTTCCGAAATTCAAACAGGTAAAGTACACCTTGCCCTTAAAAAAGGCACTTGGACCGAAAACGAACCGGTTTTATTAAGAGTACATGCTTCGAGCTTGGTAATGGATTTGTTAGGCACATTAAGCGAGGAGGGCAACAACTCTTTTCATACTGCTTTACAAATGGTAGCGCAAGCAGGAAAAGGCGTGGTGTTGTACATGAATCAGGAAGGAAAAGGCATGGGCATTTTAAACCGCTTGCAAGCCTTCCAAAAGCAACAAGCCGCCGAGGAGGAATCTGGGGAAGCCAATTTAAGTGTGGCTGCCAAAAAGTTTCAGAAAGACTATGGTATTGGCGCACAAATATTGAGGGATTTAGGGGTTGGTAAAATTCGCTTACTCACCAACAATCCCAAAAAACGCATCGGCATTATGGGCTATGGTTTGGAAATTGTTGAAAATGTACCGCTACAATTACCTACACAAGATAGCGATGAAGTGTATGAGGTGCTAGGGGATAAGGCGGAGGAGTAAGGAAATACTAATGATAAGTGAAAAACTAAAGACATACTATTTTTTAAAAAAATAGTATGTCTTTCCTCACCCCCGTTTTTTTAATTGCTGTGGATATTAATCTACACATTTATAATATTCTCCTTGCTGGTATTTTAATTCTTTGCACCAGCTATTTAAATTAACAATATAAGCCGTTTTGTTAATTTTATTCTTTATTTCCACCAATGCTATTTCTGCTTCTACCTTCGTTTTAAATATTTTAACAACAGTATAATATCGGTTATTTTTTTTGTGAATCTCCACTAACTTATCATCCAAACCATACTTATACTTGTTTCCTAGTATTTTTTTTGCCCGTTCTAATTCATATTCGGCAGCTTGCAAATCCTTGTCTGAACCTGCAATAATACACCAAGCAATACTAGTCGTTTCCTCTGAAGTAATACTTTTTTTCTTTTTCAGAAAATTGCTCAGATTTTGCTTTGTAGCATAACTTAGTTCGTTTCTTTTATAATATGGGAAATCTGCTTCTAACTGTTTTTTTAAAATAGTATCAGTTATTTCCCTTTCAAGTAGTTTCTTATTTGACCATATAGAAATGCTAACACGATCTTGGTATTCCATATAAGCATCAGGTGCTAAAAACTCTTCCCGACAGGAACGAGTAAGTATATCCTTTTGTCCATCTTCGTTCAAATCTAATATCCAACTTTCCATTGCTTCAAAAAAACCTTCATCCTCATAAGCATTAGTAATTAATTTAGACCCAATTAATTGTTCCTTGACTCTATCATAGATTAAGTAATGAATGCACTGCTCCCGTGTCCCTTCATGAAATTCTCGCACTAGTAATACTTCTAAATTGCTAGTTAAATGGAACCTAAATGTGGCAAAAAAATGAGTGTATTCCCACTCCCGATTTATTGGTTTTACAACGCCGTTGTCCATCAAATCATAAAAGGTAGAGTCTATTTTAGTGCCTTTATATTGATAGTAACCAGTTGCTGGAAATATTCCAGGAATTCTAGGAAAGGAATATACATGCAGTACTTCAAATTCAATTTCTTGGAAAAGAGCATAGAATGGTTTTGTAATAGTATGTTGAGCAAAACTGCAATTAACAGTAAGGCTTAGAAATAGTATTAATTGGGTTAATATTTTTATAGTACGCTCTTTCATAAATCATCTTTTAAAACAATACTCCGTTGAGTTTTTACTACTCCACGTTCATTTTTTATAAAAAAAATGAATGCCCGGTCCAGCCTCCCGGCTGGAGCGTAACGGGTTTCAAGCCTCTGGCTTGCGCCTAAAAATGCAAACTTATTTAATTGACTGTTTGGGATTTAACCGAACATCGGAATAAAAAAGCTCCTACAACTAACTAATTGAGTGTCAATAAGTATTTTTTATAAAATTCAACAGACTATTGTTAAAACAGGGAGTTATTTAATAAATTTCTACTACAAAAGATACCATATAAGGAAAGTAAAAGTTCCTATTATTTTTTGCCCATTACCAAATACCAAAAAAAATACTACCTTTGTACTCTAATTGTTCTGGTGATTTGTAATTGCTACAAATCTTAAAAGGGAATTTGGTGAAAATCCAAGACAGTCCCCGCTGCTGTAAGTTCTAAAATAAAAACAGCTTTTAAAAATTTGCCACTGTTAATAAATTTAAATGTAGCTACATTTAAATGGTATTTAATGGGAAGGCTTTAAAAGTAGAATAAGTCAGAAGACCTGCCAAAACAATTTCGCATTTTTATAATACTCGGAGGAAGTATTAGCGACAGATAATAACGAAATATTTAATCAAAACTTTTCATTTAGTAAACTAATTTAGCCATTAATAATTGGTGAAATTTTTAGCTGCTAAATGTTGTTTAATGTTGTGTGTTTAAAGGACTAGTAATAGCCGTAATACTTATTTTTTCTTTTTATTAAATTAGAAAAAGAGTTGCTAATTAATTTAAAAATTAAAGCCTATTCATACGCTATTAATCAGTTTTTTATTGCGTTTCTTTTTTATCTGCCAGCTAATTATTACTCCTATCAATTGGCAGATGAAATTATTTTTAACCATATTATTCTCCTTATTGCTCCTTAACTTATCTTGCAGCACTTTCCTATTAGTTGCACAAACAGATAAGCAGAACGAAGTTATAGATGCTACCCAATTTCATTTTACAGATACTTTATTACACATTCCAACTATAGAAATTACTGCCAAAAAAATTAGAAAACATCCCATAGGTAGCCCTAGCCAAACTTGGGAGTTCGCTAAACGTTCTGCTAATAATGTAAATAATATAGCACAACTACTTCAAGCAGAAAGTGGTGTGTATATTAAAAATTATGGTTCGGGAACGGTGGCCACCTCTGCTATACGAGGCGGCAGCGCAGGGCATACACTCGTATTGTGGAACGATTTGCCGTTACAAAGCCCAATGTTAGGTTTGTTAGATTTGTCCTTGTTACCAATAATTACAGCAGAAACGATTACTTTGCAAAAAGGAGGTAGCACCGCTTTATGGGGAAGTGGTGCAATAGGCGGTACTATTGCCTTAAATAATCAAGCTAATTTTACCAATCGTTTTTCCATCAGCAAACAAACAACAATAGGGAGTTTTGGGCAATGGCAACAACAAGTGAAATTAGGATTGGGTAACTCAAAAATACAAAGTGTAAGCAAGTTTTTTTACCAACAAGCTACCAATGATTTTTATTATCCTATTGCGCCTAATTTACCTAAACAGCAACAAACAAATGCCCGTTTAAAACAATACCATTTCCTGCAAGATGTTTACTGGCAAATCAACAAAAAACAGCAACTAGCTTTCCATTTTTGGCGGCAGTTTTCGGATAGAGAAATTCCGCCATTAATTACCCAAACTAAAAGTATTGCCTACCAAAAAGATGCTGCCAATAGGTTTTTAATAGATTGGCAACACCAACAAAAACGGCAATTGCTACAAGCCAAACTAGGCTATTTTGAGGAGGATTTGGGTTATTACGATGAACTAACTTTATTAAAGCCTGCCCTAAGTTATTTTAAAACATGGACGGCTGATGCAGGTGCTCAATGGAATTGGCAAAAAAAAATGCGCCATCAATTTTATTTAGGAACTACTTACGCATTTACCAAAGCAATCGCCCCTAATTATGCACATACTCCAAAACAACATAAAATAGCCTTGCTAAGTACTTATCAAATTAATACTAAAAAAATAAAAGTGCAAGCAAGTGTTCGGCAAGAAATGCTAAATGGAAAAAGCGTACCTCTTGTTCCTATTTTAGCAATGAATTTTTTACCTATAAAACAACTACGATTGCAAGCTAAAATAAGCCGTAATTACCGCCTGCCAACCCTCAACGATTTACACTGGCAGCCAGGAGGAAATCCCAATTTATTAGCAGAAACAGGATGGAGTGAAGAACTAACCGCAGCCACGTATCTTAGCAAAAAACAACAACAATTTAAATTAAGTATTACCGCCTTTAATCGCAACATTAACAATTGGATTATGTGGAGTAGGCTAGAAGGAGATAGCTTTTGGTCAGCCAATAATATTACCAAAGTTTGGAGTCGAGGACTAGAAAATCGCCTAGTATATACTTACCAGCGAAAACAATTTAAAACAAAAATAAATATAGGATACGATTTTATTCGTTCCACAAATCAGGTAGCTATTAATAGTCCTAGTATTGATGCTGGTGAACAACTTTATTACACACCCATCCATCAAGCTTATGCCAGTGCAAGTGTTGACTGGAGAAGCTGGCAATTAATTTACCAACATACTTTTACTAGTGCAACCAAAGGAATTAACGATAGGATTGCTAATTGCCAAATTGCCAATACCAGATTACAATACCAAACTAATTGGAAACAATTTAATGGTGCTTTATTTTTTAATATCAATAATTTATTCAACACCAATTATATGGTAGTAGAACGGCGAGCAATGCCAGGAATTAATTACCAAATTGGGCTTAATTTATTATTTGAAAAAACAAACTAAACTATCCTAAAACAATTAATTAAAAAAAATAACCAATGAAAAAAACAATCTTACTTTTCACCCTAATTTTATTAGCCAACACGCTAAATGCCCAAGAACTAACCCTGGCACATTTCGAAAACTTCTTTTTAGACCAAGAAGGACACCTTAATGGCATTGACGGGAGTGGCGGCTTTGAAAGCGGCAATATTTTTCTTCCTAATAATTACAATTTCCAATTTGATGCTTGGTCGGGATGGTCGATTACGAATGTTACCGACAATACAACGCCCAGTTACCTCAATCAATACAGTGCAATTACAGGTATTGGCGAACTAAATTCTAATAATTATGCAACGGCTTATGCTTACGACCCTGTACACATCAACCTAATAAACGAAGCCAAAGGGAAAGCCCTCGAAGGCATGTATCTTACTAACAGTACTTATGCTTATTGGTCGATGAAAGATGGTGATAGTTTCACTAAAAAGTTTGGCGGTGTAACAGGCAATGATCCAGACTATTTTTTACTAACTATTCGTGCGTATTTAAATGGACAATTATCATCGGAAAGCATTGAGTTTTATTTAGCCGATTACCGATTTGAAGATAACAGCCAAGATTATATTATAGACGAATGGACGCATATTGACTTGAGTTCGCTAGGAAATGTAGATAGTTTACAATGTACTTTAAGTTCGAGTGATGTGGGAGATTTTGGGATGAATAACCCTGCCTATTTTTGCGTAGACAATATCACAACAACCGATGCTCCAATAGGAATAAATACGCCAACGCCAACTTTTGATCTAGCGATTTACCCAAACCCTAGTACCAATTTTTGCTCGTTTAATTGGACACAAGGAACAGGAATTGTTCGTATTTTGGATATACAAGGACGAGTAGGCTTGACACAAAACTTAAAAAATGGACTTAATCAGGTATCACTTGCAACCCTTCCTAGTGGAACTTACGTTTTACAATTACAAACCGAAAACGGAATGGCAAGTAAAAAAGTAGTGAAACAATAAAAGCTACTCTTAAAAACCCTAACTTGCAGCATGATGCTTTAGCATAAAACAATTCAACAATCATGCGCCAGCATGAAAGCAATTCAACAATTAAATTTACCAATGGAATTATACCTAGATTCAGCCAATTTACCCGAAATAGAAAATGCCTTTGAATTAGGCTTTTTATACGGACTAACCACTACGCCAACTTTTATGCACCGAGATGGCATTACCGATATTGACGGCACTATTTTAAAACTCGCTAAAATAGTACCCGTACTACAGGTAGAAGCCCTAGGCGAAACTGCCGAAGAAATAAAAGCCGAAGCACAACGCCTAGTAGATTTAGGATTGGATAAAAGCAAAACGGTTTTTAAAATTCCTATTTCGTTGGAAGGAGCAAAAGCTTGTAAAATGTTGGTGAACGATGGTATGATGGTCAACTTACACCTCATTTACACCGTGCAACAAGCCTACATTGCCCTAAGTGCTGGCGCAACTTATATATGCCCACTAGTAGGCCGCCTACAAGACCAAGGACACGATGCTTTAGCCCTGGTAGAACAGTGTGTAAATGCCGTTGACCAATATGGCTACGCTTCCAAAATTATGTTCTCCTCCGTACGACATCCCGAACATGTACGCAATGCGCTCAATATAGGTGTACACGCTTGCACCATTCCATGGAAAGTATTAAAACAATTGCCCAACAACAATTTCACCGAGCTAGGCACTCGTCAATTTTTTGAACATACTCGCCTCATGACTTTAACCGTACAAGATGTAATGCGTAGCCAAAATTGCAGTATCAACGCCAATAAAAAAGTAATGGATGCTTTAATGGCAATGACGGTAAACAAGCTAGGCGCAGTAACCATTGTAGATGATGCCAATAATATTTTAGGCGTATTTACCGATGGCGATTTACGTCGTGGTTTAGAATCGGGCGGCGAAGCCATGCTACAACGCAGCTTATTGAGCTTTGATAAAAAAATGCCGATAAGCATTGCTGCCGATGCCAGTTTATACGAAGCCTCTAAATTGTTTAAAGAACGCAAAGTAGATAATGTGGTAGTGGCTAGTGATGGCAAGGCGGTTGGGATGTTGGATATTCATGATTTGTTGGAGAGTTAACTTGGAGTAGAACGTATTTTTGTAGAAGGTAGAAGGACGAGCTTTTGTGTCAAAAGAAACGACATTTAAAAGCAACTGGAAAAGGTAATGCTAAAGGGGAAAACTTAATAGCCTACTTTCTAAATACTCATCTAAAACATAACTTGAAGCAAAGACCTACTATTTTTCAAAAGAATAGTAGGTCTACACAATTACATAAAAATGAATCCCTCTACAAGTATACAAACCTTCACCCAACTAGGCGGCACTTTTTGCTGCCCGGAAGAAGAACTGCTCGAACGCTTATCCAAAATCAAAGCCTTTGTATTTGATTGGGATGGCGTATTTAATAGCGGTATTAAATCACAAGCACAACCCAGCAGCTTCTCGGAACCCGATTCGATGGGGCAAAATATGTTGCGGTTTGCGTATTGGTTACAGCATCAAAAACAATTACCCTATACCGCTATTATTACAGGTGCTAATAATCCAACTGCCCAATGGTTTGCCCAACGAGAACATTTACATGCCTTGTACATGGGCTATCCACACAAGCAAATTGCCATTCAACATTTTGCCGAACAGCACCAATTAAAAACCGAAGAAATAGCGTTTGTATTTGATGATATATTGGATTTGTCAGCCGTAAAATTATGTGGTTTAAGGATATTAATTAAACGAACAGCCAATCCATTATTTAATAACTTTGTGCTTGAAAATAAACTATGCGAATACATTACCGCACATACAGGCGGCAATCATGCGATTAGGGAATTAAGTGAGTTATTAATTGGTTTATATGGAAATTTTGAAACGGTTATTCAGGAAAGAATTATCTTTGACCAACAATATAAGAAATACCTAACTGCTAGAAACAAAGTAGCGTATGTGTTGAGGAAAATTTAATTGTTATGACGTAGAGAAAATTCATGAATTTTCTCTATCACCCCAACCAAAATTTTAATGGACAATCATCAATTTTCAAATAATGGCCAAAATTTTAATGAACAACTATAAAAAATAAATTGTAATAATTATAAATCGTTGGCAGGTAAATAAATTTTAAATTCTCGATCTTAAATTTTAAATAAAAACCTTCCTAGCGTTAGCAGGAAAAAATCAAAAACCAAGATTCAGCAATCAAAAATCAAAAATCTTAATGAAACAATTCCTACAATATTTAAAAGAAAGTATAGAACAAGATAACTTTGTGCGCTTAACCCTCAGCAAAAATGAAATTAAAAATGCCGACTTAAAAAAGGTAATTATTAAATTAGCCATCATCAGAAAACAGCGGCATTTATCCTTTGTATATCGAGAAAAAACAAAAGATATTACGACCAATTATCTCCTAGAAAATGGCTACAAGGAAATACAAGAATTACTAGCCAATACTTTTGCTATTGCTAATTTATTTACCACACAAAAAGATGTAACCTTGGAAATTAATAAACAAGGAACTGCCAAAGTAAAAACAAGAAAACCTTCCTTCTCCAGCATCCCTAAAAGACAGCACGATAAACAAAAAAAGAAACACATCCTTTCGCCCGATTATTTAGTTGCGCTTGGTATTTTAAACGAAAAAGGAATCGTGCAAAAAAACAAAGGGGATAAATATCGGCAAATAAATAAATTTATAGAAATTATTGATGGGCTACTGAAAAAACAATCACAGCTACTAAAACAAAAAAAAATTACCGTAGTAGATATGGGTGCTGGAAAAGGCTATTTAACTTTTGCGCTATACGATTACTTAGTGAATAAACTACAATTAAATGCGGAGATAATAGGTGTGGAAGTGCGAGAGGATATGGTGCAATTATGCAATAAAATAGCTGGTAATGTGCAATTTACAAATCTATCTTTTAAATTAGGGTATATTAGTAATTACGAATTAGAAGACACAGACATCCTTATTGCGCTACATGCTTGTGATACGGCTACCGACGATGCTATTTATAAAGGAATTAAAGCCAATGCTCAATTAATTGTTTGCGCGCCATGCTGCCACAAGCAAATAAGAAAACAAATCAATAATAAGAAATCTCTAGGAAGTATTTTAAATTATGGCATTTTAAAAGAACGGCAATCAGAAATTGTTACGGATACTTTACGAGCTTTATTACTAGAAAAAGAAAATTATAAAACCAAAGTTTTTGAGTTTGTTTCTACAGAACACACGCAAAAAAATGTATTAATTGTAGGACAGAAAAAACAACAAATAAATAGCGAAAAAGAATTAGAAAACTGGAATCAAAAAATTACCGATTTAAAAAATACTTTTGAAATAGAAGCGCATTATTTAGAGGGCTTATTAAGCAAGAACTAATTTTTGCTATTACTTAGCATAAGAAAAATAGATTCTAGCCAAAAAAAATAGTATTTCTCCTGAAAATAGTTTATCTTAGCATGGTATAGAATTGTTCACAATTAAAAACCACGAACCATGCAAATTGCAAATCCCATGTATGATGTTGTTTTTCGTTATTTAATGAGAGACAATGAGATTGCTAAGTTAATATTAAGCACAATTACTGGCGAAACCATAAGTTCCTTAATCTTTAAACCGAAAGAGTACAGTCACCAACAAGAAGGCATTCCTACTGTATTACGTATGGACTTTGCTGCAAACATAGTCACTGCCAAAGGTGAAACACTTGTTTTGATAGAGTTGCAAAAAGACCGTGCCTCTTTTGAACTTGTTCGTTTTAGGCGTTATATAGGCGAACAGTATTATGAACGTGCCAACCAATTAATAGAAACAACAGCAAAAGGAGCAATTATTATAAAAGGAATTCCGCTTTTACCCATTTACATTTTAGGTGATAAAATTACTAAGTGAATGAGAAAAAATAAACTCCACCACTTTGATTATTCTTTTTTCCAATGCGGCGTTGCAAATACTCGCAATAGCTCGCTATTGCTGCGTTTTGCGCCTTGCCTTGAAAAAAACAATCGCACATCTTGGTGGAGTTTATTTTTTTCATTTCACTAAGGAAGTGCTTCCTGTATTAAAAATAAAGAATTGGTACATTGATGATGCTACTAAAAAAACACTTAATTTTAAGCATCCTTATATGGAGTGCTTAACTCACGAAGCTGTTTTTATACAAACACCCTATTTAATAGGTAATAAATCTACTGATTTAGAAAAAATGCTCCAGATTTTTAATCAAGATAACATGACTGAGAAAAAACATTTTTTAGAAATAGCCGAATCTGATTACCCCAAAGAATTTCATAGCATTCTACGCCGCTTAAAGCAAGCGATGTCGGATAAGGATCTTATTGCACAAATGAAAAGGGAAGATGAGTATTTGTACATCATGAAACTTCGAGAGCAAGAACTCCTATTGACCCAGAAAATAGCGGATGCGAAAACCAAAAAAGCAGAGGAACTTGCCGAATTTGAAAAACAACGTGCTGATGAAAAAGCAAAATTAGTAGAGATTGAAAAACAACGCGCTGATGAAAAAGCAAAATTAGTAGAGATTGAAAAACAACGCGCTGATGAAAAAG
>JAHDBT010000578.1 GCA_020630215.1 Bacteroidota bacterium | reverse complement strand
TTATTACAAACAATTTCTACTCGTCGGCCATCGGCATCGGGTACTTGTTTTACGGTCCCTTTAATTTCATCATCAAAACTTGGCCAGCCACATCCCGATTCAAATTTATCGGCAGAACGATATAAAGGCGCATTGCATTGGCGGCATATATAAGTACCCGCCGCTTTGTTGTTGTTGTATTCGCCCGTAAAAGGTCTTTCTGTTCCTTTTTGAAGCAGCACCCTTTTTTCTTCTGCATTTAAATCATTGTATTTCATGTTTCAGCGTCTTTTTTAATCAAACCGATAGTTACACTACCCGTTCAACTACAGTTACAAAGGTAAACCAACTTGCACTAAGTAAATGTTACGTAGGTAACACTGTAAAAAAAAATTTAAAAGAAATGTTGGCTTGCTTACAAAAGATATAATGTTTTTTTAGGGTAAATGTTCATTTTTGGGAGGAAGAAATTGTGAATTTAAGCTGTTTTTGCTTGTAATACAGTATTATTATGAATGGTTTTGGTAACTTCGTATCCTAATGATAAAATATTAGTAACAAACCATTTGCTTTCAATAACATGGTTATTATCTTCTAAAATTAAAATTGGTTTATCTCTTTTAATAGTGTTCATGGCTCCTTGAAGTGCTTGTTTTTCATATCCCTCAACATCTAATTGAATAATAGAAACGGTTCTATCTACAGGAACAATACTATCAATACTTACAATATGGATATTAATGGTTGTACCTTTTTCATTTTGATTAATAATTTTGCTTCCCCCTCCTAAACTAATACCTTTTTCATTTTGGACTAACATTTTTTGTACAGACTCCGCATCACCAAGTCCATTATTATGAAGCATTACATTAGTAAGCTCATTAATAAGAATAGTTATTTGTGCACATCTATAACTTTCGGTATTAGGTTCAAATGCCCATATTTTAGTTTCTTCGGTCATCCCTTTAGAAAGCCCAGGAAGAAAATCGCCAAAAAAAGTTCCAGCATGAACAATATCTCCACCAACACCATTTTTTCGCATAAATGCAATAGTGTCGGGTTCGTAAATTTCTCCTTTAAGTATTTTTTGGGCAGCAGGTCGGTACTTAGCAGAAACAGGTAAGCAATAACCGCCATAGTGATTGTAAGCAATTAAGCTATTAAGTGTTTGTTTAGCAGGTTGTAGCGGACTTGTGTGTTTAGGGGTGTTTGTTAATTTACTTTTGTTAATCGCATTTTTAACAGGCGTTGGGAGTAACATTGCAATTTTTTTTCTCATACAGTTTTTTTAGAAACAGATAAAGATTAATTAATTTTAGATTGACCAAATATAGAGAAATTTACTGGATTAAGAAAAATACAATCAACTAGTTGTTAATCTTATTTGTTGTCAACAAAATCAAATTAGGAAATTATAACAAATAGCACGACATTTGCTAGTACAAAAATATAAACCATTTTACTAGTAATGACACCAACAATTAGACGCATCTTTAATATTGTTAGCGAAACCCCTGCTAATCCATTTCCTGCACCTGTATTTATGGTTGGGCTAATGCGTAGCGGCACTACTTTTTTAGTAGATAAAATGACCCAGCATCCACAGTTATTAAAACTAGGGGTAGAGTTAAATGATGTATGGAGTGCTATAGGCGGAGCCGACTGTTTAGAAACATGTAGTTATAAAACCGAAGCAGACGCTACTTTTGAAGCTGCTAATAATATGGCAAACTATATTGGACATTTTATTAATGATTCTAAATCTGTAAAGCGACATTTAATGCGTTGGCGGCACTTATCTAAAAAAGGAAGTGGGCGTATTTTTTACGATTGGGAAAATATTATTCCTGTTAATAAATCGCCACATCTCACCAATAAAATTAGGTATGTACATGCTTTGTTTCCTAGTAGTAAAGTGTTGCTTATTGTGCGTTCTATACAAGGACATTGCTCTAGCCAAAAAGTGTTTTTTGATAGGGAATACCAAGAGCTAACAAAAATTAATTACCTCCCTAGCAACGATTATGCTTGTTGGACACGCATTCCTGAAAAACAGGTAACGGCTAACATGGAAAAAGACCGCATTTACCCCAATAATTTTTCGCTTATTCCGCAAATGTGGATACGCTTAAATGCATTGGCTTTGCGAGATATACAAAAACTGCCGCCTAAACAATTTGCCGTAGTTGCCTACGAAGATTTGGTGCAACACCAGGCTATTGTGCTAACAAAATTATTCGACTTTTTGCAACTCGATCCCAAACATCAAGCAGCAGAAAGAAAAATGTTGCATACCGAATTAAATATTATTAATTCCAACAAAGGCAATCCATTAGATAAATGGAAAAAGCAATTAACTGGCGAAGAAATTCAAAATATGGAACAATGTATTTCGCAAAACCAAACGGAGTATAATTTTATTATGGAAACCTTAAACAGTATGAAAATTAAAGTGTAATTTTTTTTTTGCATAAAAAAGATTATATTGTAGTTCTTAATTTTATACCTAAAACACGAACTAATGAAAATCAATGTTAAACCGTTTCGCTTAACAAATAAGCCTGCTTGCTACTTTATTTATAGCCTTTTATTGATGTGGATTAACTTTATGGAGGCACAAACTACCTTTGAGGACGCACGAATAGTAACTCAAAAAACAGACTGGCCAAGAGGATTACATACGGCCGACTTTGATGGAGATGGAGATGTTGATATTGTAGTTGCATCTATTAATGATGATAAAATAGCTTGGTATAAAAATGCTGGCTTAGGAAATTTTACCGATGAACATATTGTTAGTGATAATGCAGATTGGGCAAGGGCTGTTTATGCTGCCGACTTTGACGGTGATGGAGACGCTGATATTGTTTCTGCTTCGCATGATGACCATAAAATAGCTTGGTACGAAAATGATGGTACAGGTAATTTTGGAGCAGAACAAATTGTTTTTGATAGTGCTACTAACGCTAGTGATGTACATGTAGAAGATATGGACGGTGATGGTGATTTAGATATTTTATCGGCATCGAAAGACCATGTTATAGGGTGGTTTGCTAATGATGGAACGGGTAACTTTGGTAATAGACAAGTTCTTAGTTACGATGTGCTAGGAGCAAATGCTGTTTATGCAGCAGACTTAGACAATGACGGCGATATGGATGTAATAGGGGGCGCATGGAATGGAGATGAAATAGTATGGTTTGAAAATGAAGGCGAAGGAATTTTTGGAACTGCACAATTGTTAAGTGATAATAATGATGGGGTAGAGTGTGTACATGCGGCAGATTTAGATAATGATGGTGATATGGATATTATTGCTGCTTCAAGATTTGATTATAAAATAGTATGGTTTGAAAATGAGGGAGATGGCGTTTTTGGGTTAGAACAAGTTGTTAGTGTTGATGCTAATTGGGTGCTTACTATTTACACCGAAGACCTAGACGGTGATGGTGATTTGGATATATTATCGGCATCTCAAAACGATAATAAAGTAGCATGGTATATGAATTATGGACTGGGCTATTTTAGCGAAGAACAAATCATTAGTACAGAACTAGAAGGACCTACCTTTGTTTATACGGATGATGTAGATAGTGATGGAGATATGGATGTAATTGCTACCATAAGATATGATGATATAGTAGTATGGTTTGAAAATAATTTAGATCCTGTTTCTCCCACTGGCATCAATACAATTGTTAAAAATTCTGTAAAACAATTAAAAATTACACACAACAGTAATAATAACCAAGCAATTTTTAACCTCTCAGATGTACAAGGCAGAAACGTTGCTTATGTTAATATTTATAATGAACTAGGGCAATGTATTTATGTAGAAAGAATAGTGGTTAATGAAAAAAAGATAATTATTAGTACAACGAACTTCCCTAGTGGAATTTATGTTGTAGCGGTAACAACTAATAATGAAAAGCTAACAGGGAAGTTTATAAAATAAATAATTATACTCATGATTTTTGTTTGAGTATAAAAAGTAATCTATAGTTTAAAAATTTTCCTTCTTACAAGAAAAGTAATTTTATTTTTTTTAAAAAAAAAAGCCCACACCATAGTCATAAACATGGCTAAATCTAAAAAAAAATTAAGACCCTATAGCTAATTTAGCTATAGGGTTTTTTATTATGCACTACGCAAAATTGCATAAATTATTTTTGCACCGTTTTTTTATAAGCAACCTTCCCAACATTTCCGTATCTTCGCTACATCATGACAACATTTAAAGACACCACCAAC
>JAHDBT010000577.1 GCA_020630215.1 Bacteroidota bacterium | reverse complement strand
AAAACATGGCACACCTTTAGCTATTAGTTATGGTATAAAACACAAATTTTAATACCTTTGTGAACTTTTTGTTTTAGAATGGGAACATATCCCTAAGAAAAACAGTTTAACCAAAGGAAACAAAAGGATAGTAAACACCCAAAAAACGGTGCAACGTAGCGGAACCAGTAGTACTAAATACCAACTACCAACTACCATGTACCCGCTACCAACTACTCCTGAAAACATTTTACATTACTTAATTCATTTAACAATGAGAACACACACTTGCGGTGAGCTGAGGCTGACCAACGTTGGAGAAAAAGTAACCCTCTGCGGATGGGTACAGAAAGTTAGAAAATTTGGTGGCATGACTTTCATAGACTTGCGAGATCGCTACGGTATTACGCAACTTGTATTCGACCAAAGTGTGGACGCTGATTTGTGTGATGCCGCTAGTAAACTAGGACGGGAGTTTGTTATTCGTATTAATGGCGAAGTGAGAGAACGTAGTGATAAAAACCCAAACTTACCAACTGGTAATATTGAGTTAGATTCCAAATCGTTTGACATATTGAACAAATCGAAAACGCCGCCTTTTACCATCGAAGACGATACCGACGGTGGCGACGACTTACGCATGAAATACCGCTACTTGGATTTACGCCGCCCTATGGTGCAACAAAATGTGATAATGCGTCACACAGTAGCACAAGAAGTGCGTAAGTATTTAGCCGACAATAATTTCCTAGAAATAGAAACGCCTTTTTTAATTAAAAGTACGCCAGAGGGCGCAAGAGATTTTGTAGTACCTTCTCGTATGAATCCAGGCAACTTTTATGCATTGCCACAATCGCCACAAACCTTTAAGCAGTTGTTAATGGTATCGGGCTATGATAGGTATTTCCAAATTGTACGCTGTTTCCGTGATGAGGATTTACGTGCCGACCGCCAGCCAGAGTTTACGCAAATTGATTGCGAAATGACGTTTGTAACACGCGACATGGTACTAGCAACTTTTGAGAAATTATTACGCCATATTTTTAAGGTGGTTAAAAACAAAGACCTAGGCGAAATAGCGCACATGAGTTACGATGATGCGATGCGCTACTACGGCAACGACAAACCTGATACCCGCTTTGATATGCGTTTGGTAGAGCTAAACGACGTAGCCAAAGGAAAAGATTTTGCCATTTTTAACAATGCCGAAATGGTACTAGGAATTTGTGC
The DNA here is from genome assembly GCA_020630215.1 of Bacteroidota bacterium. GTDB lineage: Bacteria > Bacteroidota > Bacteroidia > Chitinophagales > UBA2359 > JAHDBT01. The sequence goes on along the minus strand of JAHDBT010000577.1, from coordinate 3,022 downwards.
TAAAGGTGCGGCCAACTATACCCGTAAACAATTAGATGCTTTGACGGATTGGGTAAAACGTCCGCAAATTGGTGCTAAAGGAATGGTTTGGGTAAAATGTAATGAAGATGGTACGTACAATGCGACCGTTAAAAAGTTTTACGACCAAGACGACCTGAAAAAATGGGCCGACAAAATGGGTGCAGAACCTGGTGATTTAATGCTTATTTTATCGGGCGACACCAACAAGGTACGTAAGCAAATGAGCGAACTGCGCCTTAAAATGGGCGAAGACTTAGGCTTGCGTAAAGCAGATGAGTTTAAAGCTTTATGGGTACTAGATTTCCCACTATTAGAATGGGACGAAGAAAGCAATTTCTGGCACGCATGTCACCACCCTTTTACCCGCCCTCGTCCAGGATGGGAAAAAATTGAAAACTGGGGCGACATTAAAGCCGAAGCGTATGACTTAGTACTAAACGGCAACGAAATTGCTGGCGGTTCTATCAGAATTCACGAGCGTGACTTACAAGAAAAAATGTTCGATTTACTAGGCATGAGTAAAGAAGAAGCCGAAACTAAATTTGGTTTCTTAATGAGTGCTTTCGAGTATGGCGCACCTCCGCACGGTGGCATTGCTTTTGGCTTCGACCGCTTATGTGCTATTATGGGCGGACAAGAAAGTATCCGTGATTTTATCGCCTTCCCTAAAAACAATAGTGGACGTGATACAATGATTGATGCTCCTAGCCCAATTGATGACGAACAGTACGAAGAATTAGCTATTGCGCCTGCTTTGGCGGAAACTAGTGGTCAGTAGTCAGAACGTTCGCTGGCGCTCACTGTCAGTGGTCAGTTTTATATGCTGACGATTTTTAGCTGACGTGTTTTTAGGCTGGCAAATATTAACTATTAGTAACTTCCTGTTAAATGATTTACATTTGGCAGGAAGTTTTTTATTGCTGATTTCTGTTTAGTAACGCATAAAAAATAAATCCGTCATTTCTACTTGATCTTTTGCACTTATCCTGCGTTGCAAATACTCGCCGTAGCTTAGGCTATGGCTGCGTTTTGCGCCTTGTCTAAGCACAAAACCTCTACGTACAAATTGTCGGATTTATTTTTTAAACGTTACTTACATTGAGCAATAATAACTGCAGTTGTATTAAAATTATATTTTATTATGACAAGAATACAAGATAGACCCAATAAAACCTACCGCCAAATAATGGGGAAATGGGTTGCGGTATGAGGCTCCTAAGTTTCAATATGTTGAATAACCTCCTGTTTAATAATGACTTATTGCAACTAAATTACCCCTTATCCGTAAATTATGGTATAATAAATGCTTTACTATAGAAAACAAACTGCCTTTTGAGCGATGTTTATTCCTAATAAACAAACGATTGATGTTATGAATTTCCTGGAACAGGACTATATTTTTTTGGATGCCATTATTAATCATGTAAGTGATCCTATTTTTGTTAAAGATGCCGACTTTAAGTTCGTAATCTTAAATGAAGCCCTTTGCCAGTTAATGGCATGTCCTAAAGAAACCTTAATAGGAAAAGGAGATTACGATTTTTTTTCGAAAGAAGAAGCCGATGTTTTTAGGGAAAAAGATGCTCATTTATTAGCAACGGGAGTTACTAGTACTAACGAAGAAAAAATAACCAATACCGCCAATCAAACAAGGATTATTTCTACTAAAAAATCGTTGTATGTTGCACCGAGTGGCGCTAAGTATATTGTAGGAATTATTAGAGATATTACGGAAATAAAAACTTTGCAACAACAATTATCAGAAGTTAATAAAACCCTAGAAGAAAAAGTGAAAACACGAACAGCCGAACTCGAACAACGCAATAAAGAATTGGAAGAATTTGCCTATATTAGCTCGCACGATATGCAAGAACCGCTAAGAACACTGATGAGTTCTACCGCAAGACTAGAAAAAGAATGTGAGGATAAACTAACTGGCAATGCGGCTAGGTATATGCAATTTATAGCGGAGTCGGCAAGAAGAATGAGTACAATTGTGCAGAGTGTTTTAACCTATTCTTTACTAGGTAAAGAACGAATAATAACAAATGTTGACTGCAATAAGGTCGTTTCCCATATTGAGCAAAACCTTATGCAATTAATAGCAGAAACAGGTACGCAACTATTAATAACACCATTGCCTACTATAACAAGTAATTACCCCGAAATAAGAACCCTATTTCAAAATTTAATAACCAATGCTATTAAATTTAGGCGAGATGAAGTACCCCCAGTAATTAAGATTAAAGCACATCTAGCAAATAATTTTTGGGTGTTTTCTGTAGCAGATAATGGCATTGGAATAGATAGCTATGATACTGGTAAAATTTTTGAGCTATTTAAACGCCTCCACATTAGAGAAGAATTTGAAGGAACAGGTATAGGTCTGTCGTACTGTAAAAAAATAATTAATCTTAATGGAGGAGAAATATGGGTAGATTCGATCCCGCAAGAAGGGAGCACCTTTTATTTTAAATTACCAAAACTCAATGCCAATGAAAACTAATGAGTTATTAAACAATATTATACTGATTGATGATGATGCGGCAACTATCTTTTTACAGAAATTAACCGTACAAGAGTCTGGCCTATTTAACCATATTGAGGTGTACAATAAGGCGGAAGAAGCTTTGTCCTTTTTTGAAAAAATGGTTGAGCAGCCCGAAAGAATGCCCGAAGTAGTATTGCTAGATCTTAATATGCCTAAAATGGATGGGTGGCAGTTTTTAGAAAAATTTGAGGCAAGTATTTTTATACACATCCCTAACATTAAAATTGTGCTGCTTTCCACTTCGCAGAATCCTAGGCATATAGAACGAGCCAAACAGTTTAAATGCCTAAGTGCTTTTAGAAGAAAACCTTTAACACAACAAACGGTAAAAGAAATAGCCTACAGCGTTAACAATGATAGCTCTTTGCCTTTTGAGCCTGCTTTGGTTTAAACACAGGTACTTAGTGCCTGACCGAAAACTAATTGTGCGGCAAAATGAGGTTTTGAGTG
>JAHDBT010000576.1 GCA_020630215.1 Bacteroidota bacterium | reverse complement strand
AAAGCAATTTAACAATTCACCCATTTAACAGATGAAAAAAATACTAGTAGCCAACAGAGGCGAAATCGCATTACGAATTATGCGTTCGGTAAAAGAGATGGGCATATCAACCGTGGCCATTTTTTCGGAAGCCGACCGCAATGCGCCACACGTACAATTTGCCGACGAAGCCGTTTGTGTAGGGCCGCCGCCATCTAATCAATCCTATTTACTAGGCGATAAAATAATTAAAGTTGCTTTAGAGCTAGGCGTAGATGGCATACATCCTGGCTATGGATTTTTGAGCGAAAATGCCGATTTTGCTCGTGCCGTAACCAATGCAGGCATCACCCTAATTGGCCCATCGCCCGAAGCAATGGAAATTATGGGCAGCAAGTTGGCAGCAAAGGCGGCGGTAAGTAAGTACGATATACCAATGGTGCCTGGTACCGATAAAGCCTTAGTAGATGTAACCGAAGCCAAAGCAGTGGCCAACAAAATAGGTTTTCCGTTGTTAATAAAAGCGTCGGCAGGTGGCGGAGGAAAAGGGATGAGAGTTGTAAATGAAGCCAGCGAGTTAGAAGAACAAATGGAACGGGCCATTAGCGAAGCCATTTCTGCCTTTGGCGATGGAGCCGTATTTATAGAACGCTATGTAACATCACCTCGCCACATCGAAATTCAAATCCTAGCAGATACACACGGCAATGTATTGCATTTATTTGAACGAGAATGCAGCATACAACGCCGACACCAAAAGGTAATTGAAGAGGCTCCGTCTAGTATTTTAACGGAAGAACTGCGTGCCGCAATGGGAAAAAGTGCCGTTGATGTAGCTCGTTCGTGCAATTATATTGGTGCAGGTACGGTAGAGTTTTTAGTAGATGATAAAAACAATTATTATTTCCTGGAAATGAACACCCGTTTACAAGTAGAACACCCCGTAACGGAAATGATTACGGGAATAGATTTGGTGAAAGAACAAGTGAAAGTAGCTAGGGGAGAAGTGCTTGCTTTTAAACAAGAAGATTTAAGCATTAAAGGTCATGCCGTAGAATTAAGAGTCTATGCCGAAGACCCTAATAACAATTTTTTGCCCGATATTGGCACTTTAGAAATTTACCAAAAACCCCAAGGCGAAGGCATACGGGTAGATGATGGGTTTCAGGAAGGCATGACCATTCCTATTTATTACGACCCAATGATTGCCAAACTAGTAGTACATGCCGCTACCAGAACTGCAGCCATTGATAAAATGAAATTGGCCATTGCCGAATACAAAATTACAGGCATTAAAAACACCTTGGCATTTGGTACTTTTGTAATGAACCACGAAGCTTTTAGAAGCGGACAGTTTGATACGCATTTTGTTAAAAACTATTTTAATGCCGAAAGCTTAGAACAAGATAATGAAGCCGCCGCAGAAATTGCCGCTTTAATTGGCATTAATGCACTAGAAAAAACGAAAAAAGAAAACAGTGATGCCGCATTGGTGCGTCCTAAAAAAAGCCCTAGTAAATGGAGCATTAATAGGCGGGGGATTTAGTCTTTGGTACATGGTATTGGGTAGATGGTATTTAGTCTTTAGACGACTTCGCTTCGCTGCGCCATTTAGTTTAGTTAGGGGGAGACAGCTCCATTTTAATGTAAAGAGTACTAGTAACTACCTCTAAATCATAGCTATCTCTATTCGCTAGACAAAACTAAATTCCCCTCCTTTGGAGGGGCGGGGGGAGGGTAAAACCCAGGATATTAACAACCCAAATAATTTTAGTTTTGCTTCCAGAATCAGCGTTTAGAAAGGTATTGCTATCATTTAATTGAGTAAAGTCTTCAAAAAATAATGGACACTTTATAATTTGGTGCTTATTATTTAGACCGTTTTGTTATTGTGAAAGAGTTAGCAAAAACGCTTATAAACGAAACAAATTACAAATAGGAAGCACTACTTATTGCAAGGATAATCATACAATATGAACAGATTAGCAGAAACACATTTACCCACTAAGTGGGGAATTTTTAATATGGTTGCTTACCAAGGACCTGCCAATGATATGCCACACTTGGCAATGGTAAGTCAAGATTTTGATGCTGCCAAAGCGGTTGTTGTACGTATACACTCCGAGTGTTTAACAGGAGATTTGTTTGGCTCGGTGCGCTGCGATTGTGGCGAACAGTTAGACAAAGCCTTAGAAGTTACCAGCAAGTGCGGAGGTGTAGTTTTGTATTTACGACAAGAGGGCAGAGGGATAGGTTTAATTAATAAAATGAAAGCCTACAATTTGCAAGATACTGGCTTAAATACGGTAGATGCGAATACCCATTTAGGTTTTGAACCTGATGAACGTAGTTACGAAATTGCCATTAAAATACTGCAAGATTTAGGGATTAAAAATATTCACCTCCTAACCAATAATCCCGAAAAACTACACGCTTTTGATAATGCGGCAGTAACCGTAAAAAGCAGAATGCCAATTATTATTCAGCCTAAAGAAGAAAATGAAAACTACCTACAAGTAAAACAAGAACAGATGGGACACCTGCTAGATATGAAAATTGTAACAGAAAAAAAAGCGGAAAAATAACTGTTCTTGCTAGTTGCACTAGCAAGCCCCTAAGTGAATGAGAAATAAAATCGCACATAATGGCCGATTTTATTTTTCCACTTTCACTAAGAATAAGTGCCTAAATTTGAGGAAAAATTTTTGTGCACCCCTCCTTAAAAAAATCACCAAACCACCATTATGCTCCAACAATTATGGAACTGTTTATTATTATTAAAGCAACGCATTCGTGTCAATGAGCAGGAAGGCGATTTGCGTTTTTGTATGCTAAAATTTGGTGCGGTAAATGAAGTTGCGGTAAATGAAACCTTAGCAAAAGAGGACGGACATAAATTGGTGAAAATTAGTTTTGCTAAAGAAGAACCCGTAGATAAAAACGGAGCTGCTTTTTTGCTAATGGACGGAATGATAGGTGTTGAAGTACAACAATACGCCGATTTAAGTCCAGCAGAAATTCACCATTTAAAAATATATTTACCCTATTGTTTTTTACCACATTATGCCCGACAAAAAAAACAGGCCATTGCTGTTTCTCATTTTGCCCAAACATTAGATGGTAAAATTGCAACCGTTACAGGTGATTCAAAATGGATAGGAAATCCCGAAAATTTAGATCATGCACACTATATGAGGGCTTTATGCGAAGGCATTTTAATAGGCACTCGTACCCTGCAAAACGACCAACCTTCTTTAACGGTTAGGAGGGTAGCAGGAGCAAATCCCAAACGAATTGTGGTGAGTTCTTCTAGTAAAGATTTTACTTGTTTATTTAATAGTTGTCCCGAAAAAATTCTGTTAATAGGCGTAACAGAAAATCCACAAATACCCAATGTAGATTATAAGCAATTAACCGCCAATAATGGGCATATAAAAGCACAAAATATATTGAGTTGCTTATTTGAACAAGGTATTTACTCTGTTTATATTGAAGGAGGAGCCATTACCACTTCCCACTTTTTAAACGATAATGCCATTGCCATTGTACAATTACATTTCTCCCCACAAATTTTTGGTTCAGGAATTTCGAGTGTTGTTTTACCCGAAATTAAAGAGGTAAAACAATCGCTGCAATTTAACGAATTTACTTTTGAGCCTATTGGTAACTCATATATGTTTGTGGGGGCTTTAAAGCAGGAGGAGTATTTGTAGAAAGTGGCTAAACTGCTAGAATTGTTAAATTGTTTTTCCTGTTGACGGTTTTTAATTATAAAAGATAACAGCCAATTATTAATACAATTATTCGTATCGAATTTGTTTAAAAATAATATTTTAAGTAAAGTGAATCTGAAAATCACTTGCATTTACTTTTTTGCAATTGACAAAATAATTAAATCTAAATAAAATGAAAGATCAAGAACTAGAAAACGAATCGGAAGATATATATTGGAAAAAAGAAGAATTGGAAGAACACGATACTTCTAAGGATTATTTGGAGGGAGAGCGCAAAAGAGATTTAGCAGGTGCAATGTTTTGCTGCCCAATGATAGGCTGTGCTTTATTAATCGTTTTATTTTTTGTTTTTGGAATTGGATTCAATGCGCTGTCTTATTTTTTCTTTATGGAGTAATAACGGGCATTCGTTTTATAATTTTGTAGCGACGCAAAACTTTGCGTCGCTACAAAATTATAAAACAACAATTCACTAAGTGAATGAGAAAAAATAACCTCCACCAATTTAATTTATTCTATTTCCCA
>JAHDBT010000041.1:18936-25583 GCA_020630215.1 Bacteroidota bacterium | reverse complement strand
TTCACCTAAAAGAATTAGATTGGTTTGTAGCAGAAGAAGTGAAAAAGTTGACCAAAGGAAAACAACATCCTACTACGCAAAAACCTAGCACCATTAGTCGCTTTCCTATTTACCAAACTAGGTAATGGAAGAACTGCACTTATGATTTAAATTTGGTAGAAACGCAATGCATTGCGTTTCTACCAAATTTTAAAAATGGTCATTTAACTATTAGGGCGCACTAGTTTACATTAGTACCTAATGGCACTAACCCCTATTTTACTAACATTGGCTTTATAATAATTAAAGTCGTTTACGGTTACATGCCCATCCAAGTTGCAATCAGCAGGAGAATAAGCATTTATGGTACTTGATTCGTAGAGGAATAGGTTAAAGTCGGTTACAGTCATTACACCATCTCCTGTAAAATCGCCGGCTATCATACTGTAGTTGCCATCGCCTAAATTGTGTAATTGGGCAATGCCGCCTTCTACTATAATAGGAGAGGAAAAATTGTAGGTGCTGCTGTTAGGAAACGCTATACTGTAAGTGCCTAATAAATCAATGTGGTTGCGATGGCGAATGACTAAGTGGTAAGATTCGCCTGCGGTAATATTAAAAAACGGAACGCCTGTAGTACTAGGAGAAACGGCTGATACAATATCGCCATTGTTTAATAATAAGGCGGCTTTTGTTTCTAAAACAAGGTCTACATTATTAGCATCTCGCACTTCTAGTAATACCCAGTCTACTACATCCGCTGGCATTAAATCTAGGCGGAGGAAGCGTTCTGGACCATGATAATTCCACGGCGGACGGGAGTAAGGTTGTAATAATGGTAGTAGATCTGCATCTCGTAAATCGGTACGCATGAGGGATGCCCCGGCATAGGCTTCTTGTAAAAATACTTTGGCTTTTACGAGTACCGATGGGTGCCCAAATTCAGGAATTCCTACGGTATGAAAAACGGTATTGGTAATAATAGGCGGATTGTAATCGAAATAAATAGCTGCGTTGTTTTCAATAATAGTGCCTATTGGATTATTTGCTTTTTGTTGAATATTAAATTTAAGGAAACCATGACTTTCTGGTTCGTTCGCATTGCTATCTACCAATAAAATATTGTTAAAAGTCCAGCGCACTACTTGTTCACCAAGGTATTCAAATTCGTAATCGTGGCTGCTTACGCCTGGATGGATGGTAGTTACATCTAGGGCAGGGGAGATGGTATCGACTACTACTACCGTAAAGGCTGTATCGTTACCTGTATTTTGAAAACGGATTTTGTATTCTAGTAGGGTAGAGTCGCTAATGTAGTTACCTTCGGCAATTCCAGTAGGCGTTGCTTGTTTATCGTTCGGGTCAAAAGAACCGATGATTTGTTCGCATTCGATATCTTCAAATAGGTTTTGGTCGTCGTCTTCGGCAGTTGTAATAAAGCCTAGCGAAAAGGGTAATTCACCACAGAGTTCTACGCTAACTCTAGGTAAGCTAAAGCCAGGATGTCCTGGGCATTGGTCGGCTTCTAGGCGAACGGTTGTGCCATTTGTTGGATATTTAAAATCGAGTTCACCTCCTGAGAGGAGTTGAAATTGGGTGTTTACAAACAATAAATCGTCTTCGTAAATACGGTAGCCACTAGGACCAATCATATCTCCTAGTCCAATATTACGGATAGTAAATTGAATACTATCTCCTTCGCAAACGGCTGCTACTTCAATAGACGATTCATCCCAATTTGGGTCGGGTTCTCGGCAGGTTTCATCGGGATAAATATGGGCTTCAGCACAGGCAGTAGCTTCTAGGTTAATATCGCAATCGGGAATAACGGTAATGGAGAAGTTACCACAATCGCCAGTAGCTATATCGCCTACATCATATCGGTATACATTATCTCCTAGTAAAGTGCCAGGTATGGAGGAAGTGCTTACGCCTAAAACTTCGTCAAAAGCTACTTCTACATAAGCACCAATAGCATCTTCTGTTCCATTATTGCAGTAGTATACCTTGTAAACATTATCCATACAGCGGCGTAAAAAAGGCACGCCTAAGTTCACTTCCATTAGTGGGCAATAAGTATCTATTACTCTACCAAAATCTACGTTTTCGTAATCATCGGTATCTATATCAATTACTTGTTCGTTGCCATAGCTACAGGTGTTTAGCCAAAAGTTATTTTCTGGTAAATAGGCTTTTATGGTGTAAACTTCCCCATCATTTACACCAAAATAATAATTGCCATCGGCATCGGTTAGCGTATAACGTTGTTCAGGATTTATTTTTACTAGCACGCCTGCTATCCCTTCGTCGCTTGCATCTTGTACACAATTGCCATTGCCATCTTGGTATATCGTACCACTTAATTGATTGTTATAGGGACTGCTTGCACTTTCTAATTTCATAATAAGTGGAAAAGGATAAAATTCATTTAGTGGATTATCCTCAAAATTATGAAAGGAGATATTGCCTGCAAGGGCAAGATGGCCATCGTTTGTGGTGATAATTTTGTTAACATTGGCATCATATATTCCTTCTTGATAGCTTGTTGTTTGTTCTAACACACCATATGCCGATAAATATAATAATTTAATAGGTCTATCAAAAGGTTCGATAGTTGGGCCAGGAATATTGGTATTTGTTGCCACCACAATTGTACCATCAATGCCAGGTGTAATACTAGTTGCGACAGCGGGAATTTCGTAGGTAGTATCCCAAATGATGGTGCCGTCGGCACTATTTAATTTTAGTATGCGTGGATAACTGTCTTGTATGGTTAAGTTTGTTGAGTAGTTGCCAACTATTGCAATATTACCATCGGATAGTAAGGTAATAGCTTTTCCATTCAAATTTGAAGATGGCTCTTCCGCAGATAAAACGCTTGTCCAAACTTCTTCGCCATCTGTACTTATTCTTGCAACAATTGCAGAAGTATTATCGAAGGTAGCCGAAAAATCAAACACAGTAGAACTGCCTACGCCAATGAAATCGCCATTGGGCAGGGCAATCATTTCATTAAAAGTATTGGTATTCATTGAACCACTTAGGCTGGTAGAGGTCGACCAAATTTGATTGCCCTGTGCATTGTACTTTATTACAAATTCATTGTGGGCAGGCGGAGCTATATCCCCTGTATAGGTCTTGCCACAAACAAGGTATTCTTCTTCTGTAACTCCAATATCATAAAAAATCCCATTTGTGCCAAAAAGCACGCCACTATTATCAATAAGATCTTCCCATTCAATAGTGCCTGTATTGTCTGTTTTTACAACAAAAGGTAGACTACCTTTCGCTCCTGCATAAATATAGCCATCACTTGTTTGTTTAATAGCATGTATTTCACAATGCGCTCCTTGATTGTGTAGTGTTGTCCATTGTGTATTGCCATTTGCATCTGTTTTAAGCATTACTACTACGTCATTGTCTAGTAATTCTTTTTGTGTACCAACACTAATATATCCACCATCGCTTGTTTGCTGAATATCGCTCAGGCCTAAAAAGGAAGATTCATCTCCGTTAATAATTAATTCGGGATAAGTTTGTATCCAACCTTGTGCTTGTAAGGAGTTGGAGCTTAATATAAGCCAGCAGATAATTAGTAATAAATAATGGTTTGGTTTAAAATTAAAATTTAGGGATTTAGACATAATATTTTTTTTAGGTAATTAATTATCATTCATTGTATGCTGCAATATTCACTATTATTGAAGATAAACACAAATACAAATAAGGCTATTTGTGAGATTTTTGTGCTTTTTTTTTATGCTAAAAGATAAGCATTCTAATTGTAATTACTTGGTAATTAGTGGTTTTTAGTGCATTTGTGGTATTTTGATTGTGGGATTACTTCGTAACGAATAAACAATAAACCCGCCAGTGCTACTTGTTCTTTTTCTCTTTATTTTACGCTTTCCCTTTATAATATTAATCGTTACTTAGCCGACTAAATGCCCATTTAAAATCAAAAACCCCTCCTAGCAAAAGCTAAAAGGGGTTTAATATCAAGACTTTAGGTTCCTTGATTATGAAGAGATTATATGGTGATCCCTAGTACCTAATTGTACTAATACCTATACTACTAGCATTAATTTTGTAGCAATTAAAATCGCTTACGGTTACATTGCTATCTAAATTACAATCGGCAGGCGAGTACACATTAACCATGCTTGATTGGTTGACGAATAGGTTGAAATCGGTTACGGTGATTACGCCATCTCCTGTAAAGTCGCCGCCTATCATGGAGAAGTTACCATCGCCTAAATTGTTTAGCTGCACGTTGCCACCTTGTACCTGATTGGGTTGGGCAAAATTGTAGGGAACAGTATTAGGTAAGGTTACCGTATTAGCACTTAGTAAATCAATATGGTTGCGATGACGGATGACTAATTTGTAGGCTTGTCCTTCGGTAATATTAAAAAATGGAACACCTGTGGCGGCAGGATGAACTGCTGAAACAAGATTGCCATTATTTAATAATAAGGCGGCTTTTGTTTCTAAAACAAGGTCTACATTACTAGCATCTCGTACTTCTAGCAACACCCAGTCTACTACATCCATTGGCATTAAATCGAGGCGAACCAATCGTTCTGTTCCTGCGTAATCCCACGGTGGGCGAGAATAAGGTTGTAGTAATGGAACTAGATTATCGGCTCGTAAATCGGTATGCATAAGTGATGCGCTGGTGTAGGCTTCCTGTAAAAAAACTTGTGCTTTTACGAGTACCGCTGGCTGTCCAAACTCTGGAATTCCTACGGTATGGAAAATGGTATTGGTAATAATTGGATCATTAAAATCAAAATAAATAGCAGCGCTATTTTCAATAAGTGTGCCTATTGGATTAGCGGTTTTTTGTTTAATATTAAACTTAAAGAAGCCATGACTTTCAGGTTCGTTAGCATTGCTATCTACTAATAAAATATTATTGAACGTCCATTGTACAACTTGCCCGCCAAGGTATTCAAATTCGTAATCGTGACTGCTTACGCCTGGGTGAATGGTTGTTACATCTAGGGCAGGGGAGATGGTATCTACTACTACTACGGTAAAGGCAGTATCGTTGCCTGTGTTTTGGAAACGGATTTTATATTCTAGCAAAGTAGAGTCGCTAATATAGTTGCCATCTGCAATTCCCGTAGGCATCGCTTGCTTGTCGTTGGGGTCGAAAGAACCGATAACTTGTTCGCATTCTGTATCTACAAATAGGTCTTGGTCATCGTCTTCGGCAGTTGTAATAAAGCCTAGGGAGAAGGGTAGTTCTCCACACATTTCTACGGTAACTCTAGGAAGGCTAAAGCCAGGATGTCCTGGGCATTGGTCGGCTTCTAGGCGAACGGTTGAACCATTTGTAGGATATTTAAAATCGTATTCTTCTCCGTTACTAAGTTGAAATTGGGTATTTACAAATATTAGATCGTCTTCGTAAATACGGTAATTACTAGGTCCTACCATACCACCTGAACCAACATTGCGGATGATAAACTGTATACTATCTCCTTCACAAGTAGCCTCTACTTCAATAGAAGATTCGTCCCAGTTTGGGTCGGGTGCTCTACAGTCTTCATCAGGATAAATATGGGCTTCGGCACAGGCGGTAGCTTCTAGGGCAATATCGCAATCGGGAACTACGGTGATGTTAAAACTAGCACAATCACCTATGGTAACAGTTCCTACATCGTATCGGTATACATTATCGCCTATTAAAGTGCCAGGAAAAGAAGATGCGGTTACGGCCAGTATTTCATCAAAAGCTACTTCTATGTAAGCACCTTCGGCATCTTCGGTTCCGTTGTTGCAGTAATGTACATTGTAAATATTATCCATGCAACGACGTAAAAAAGGTACGCCCAAATTTACTTCCATTAGTGGGCAGGAAATATCTATTACTCTACCAAAGTTTACATTTTGGTAATCATCTGCATCCATATCAATTACTTGTTCGTTGCCGTAGCTACAGGTGTTTAGCCAAAAACCGTTTTCGGGTAAATGGGCTTTTATGGTGTATATTTCGCCATCGTTTGCACCAAAATCGTAATTGCCATCGGCATCGGTAACCGTATAACGTTGTCCTGGGTTAAGTTCTACCAATACGCCTGCTACGCCATCGTCGCTTGCATCAGGCACACAATCGCCATTGCCATCTTTGTAAACCGTGCCGCTTAACTGATTGTTGTATAGGCTGCCTGTTGCTCCTATTTTCATAATAAATGGTAAAGAGTTATAACCAACACCACCTTCAAAGGAAATGTTTCCGCATAATGCTAAACCGCCATCATTAGTTGTAATTATTTGATTGGCTTGTCCACCATACTCATCCGCTTCGTATTCTTGTGCCCATTCTAAGGTGCCATCATCAGCTATTTGCATCACAAAAATAAAGGGATCTACCATTACCTGCGACATGCCTGCTAAAATCAATTTCCCTTCGGCATTAATGGTCAGTCCAGTTGTTAAAGCCCAAAATTCGGTATACGTATTTTCCCAAATTACCGAGCCATCGTTGGCATCTATTTTTACTGCTTTAGGATGTAAACTACCATCTATATTTGTATCATAATAACCACCAATCGCAATATTTCCATCAAGCGTTAGTACTGCTGTTTCGCCAGTTACATATATAGGATTGTCTTCTGAGGTAATAATTTCAGACCATACAACAACACCATTTGCATCTA
>JAHDBT010000041.1:0-18836 GCA_020630215.1 Bacteroidota bacterium | reverse complement strand
CTCCATTTTCGTCTGTTTTAACAAGACTTGGAGCAAGCCATAAAGCATCAATATCAGAAAAATTCATTACGCCAGTTGCAATATATCCTCCTTCTGTAGTTTGATGTATAGTACTAAAAGAACCATGCGTAAAATAGGAAGATGAAAAATCATCATAAGATTGCAGCCAACCTTGTGCGTTTAATAATTGAGGGCTTAATATTGCCCATAAAATACCTAGTAATAGGTAGTAGCTTGTTTTTAAGAAATTAGGTATAAACATATTTTTTTGTTTTTATATTACTTGTATTTTGTTTATTTGTTTGTCGAAAAAAAAGTTTGCAAACTTCTTCTACACAAAACTCAGCATTATTAGCAGAGCATACAAAAACAAAAAAAGGCGATTGTGCGTTTCTAAAAAGTAATTTATAGGAATGAGGAGAAAAATAAGATGTTGATAGTCAGTTATTTAGGGTGATTTTGTTTGTTGTGTTTGTGGGATTTTTCTAAGTGAAAAAAAGTCGAAAAAAAGAAAAACCCCTTTTAACCAAAGTTAAAAGGGGCAGTTATCAGGACTTTAGTGTTCTAGATTAGGAAGAGATTTTAGGAGAAGTTTCTCAAAAAATAAAAGTAATTACCACTACTTACAGCAGTACAGCCAAGTGAAATCGCCTCAATACTAAGTGTTTTCTCCGTCTCCTTAGCTTGACCTAATTGCTTGTTTACAGGGCAATCTTCGCCATTATTCTGTTAGTATTCAAATACAAATAAGCTCATTTGTAAGATTTTTAGAATTACTTTTTTTTAAAATAAACTATAAAGTACATTGATAATCAGTAACTTTTAGTATTTTACGTTTATTTTGTTTGTGGGATTATATACCTTTACCTTATCATGAATAATAGCAAATTAATAAAGTACATTAAGATATTAAGTCCGAAAGAATTAAAACGTTTACAGGAGTTTGTGCATTCGCCTTACCATAATAAACATAAGGATACAAAGGCCTTAATGGATTACCTCTATAAATCGGCTCCAAGGTTTATGCATACTCGCCTAGAAAAAGAACGGGTTTTTAAGGTGCTTTTTCCTAAAGAAAAATATACGGATTTAAAAATGCGAACAATTATGTCGTATTTATTAAAAGTAGTAGAAACTTTTATTGCGATAGAAAATTTTCAGGCAAACAAGCAGTTGATGCAATTGCAATTGCTAAAGGATAGTAGAGAACGAGAATTGGAGAAACCATTTAAACGTGTTTTACAAGGCTTGCAAAAACAACAACAAAAAGAGCCTTACAAGGATGCGAGTTATTTTTTTAATTTGTATCAAATCGAGTACGAAGTAAATAAGTATATTGAAGAACAACAAGTACGAGACCAAGAACCTAATTTACAGGAACTATCGGATAGCTTAGATGCTTTTTACCTTATTAATAAGCTTAAATATTGCTGTACCATTTTAAATTATAAAAACCTAGCAACTATTGATTATCGCCTGCCTTTAGTAGAGGAAATTTTGCAGCATTTACACCAACACGATTATGCACACATACCTATTATTGCCATTTACTACCATGCTTTATTAACCCTTACCGAAAGTGACGACGAAATGCATTTTACCGCCCTACAAGAGTTGTTGCAAACCCATTTAACCGAACTGCCCGAAAAAGAACTACAAGATATTTTTGTGCTTTCGAGAAACTATTGCATTAAACGCATTAATAATGGGGACCCAAGTTATTTGCCCAACTTGTTTAAATTGTACCAGGCAGAAATTGAAAGCGGAATTATTTTAGTGAATGGATATATTCCGCCCTCTACTTACAAAAATGTGGTAGTGCTAGGATTAAAATTGGAAGAGTTTGAATGGACAGAACAGTTTATTCACAATTATAAATCACAAATAAACGCCGAATTTAGAGAAGCTACTTTTTCCTTAAATTTAGCTCGTTTTCATTTTAGCAAAAAGGAATATGATAAAGTAATTCCGTTGCTACACCAAATTAGTTATATGGAAGTTTTTGGTGCTTTGGCTGCCAAAACAATCTTGCTAGAAACCTATTACGAACTAGAAGAAGAGGAAGCTTTGTACTCTTTATTAGATAGCTTTCAAGCATTTTTAAAACGGAAAAAGGTGTTGGCTTATCACCGTACACATCACCTTAATTTAATTAAGTTTGTTCGTAAAATGTTAAAAATTGGCCCTAACCAAAAATCAAAGATCCCTGCTTTAAAACAAGCTATTTTAGATACCCCCAATTTGGTAGATAGGAATTGGTTGTTGGAAAAGGTGGAGGAGTTGTAAGTGGAGGGGGGGGATTTAAAATTTAGAATCGAAGATTTAGAATTTTTACCTGCTGGCCTATAGATTTTTGATATTTGAAATATGAATTTTGATTTTTCAACGGTTACTTATTATTTGGGTCATCAACATTGTATTTATTAATGGCATTTACCAAATCTGTATTAGCCTTTAAATGCTGTTTAATATGTGCTCTTTCTTGCTCCGTTCTATTTTGATTAAGTCGAAAACAGCTTGTCCATTCTACCATATTAATTTCAAAGCCAATAATGCCCCTTAACTTTTTTTGCAGTACATCTTGCGGATAATCGTTTAAATGGAGTGCTTTCGGTTGATTCGTTTCATAGTTTTTCATGGTCTTGTGCATGAGCTTCACCAAAGCGTCATTATCTACAAAATGTAAATTGCCAGTACCATGCACAATTTGGTAATCCCAAGTTGGCAGGATACTTAAATTTTCGGGGTCTTTAGCAAAGGAAGAAATGTAGCCATTAGCACCTGAAAAAACTAACAGTACCTGCGAATGTGTTTGCAGATGTTTTACATGTGGATTTGCCCTTGAAAAATGCCCCAATAATTTTTCCCCATGCCATATTAAAGGAATGTGCGAAGCGATAGGATAAGTGGAAGTGCTAGAGGTAATGGTTGCAAGGCTATTTTCGCTTATAAAAGTTCGGATGTCTTGGCTTTCAATTTGAAATGGTTTTGGTGCGTACATATTGGTTGTTATGTTGTAGTTTAAAGGAAGTTGTTGGGATTATTTAGTTGCCTATAACCAAAAAAAGTTTGAATTTTATTTAAATAGGACCTTCACCACATTCCGCTAATATTCTATTGAGTAATTTTTTTGAAAAGAACCTGCCAACTAATAACCATTCTTTAAAAATAGGTTGTAATTCATTTATCAATCCTTTTTGTTTTGCCTTTATCAATAAGCCAATAGAACCAATGCAATTTATACTTAGAGATTCGGCAATAATTCGAGCTTTATTATCATCAATCAGTAAGTAATCAGCTTGTAATTCCTCATACAAAATAACTGATTCAGACTCTCCATAATCCATAATAATAGAAAGTTGGTTTTTAGATTTTATTTGGATAACTCGTGTGGACAAATCTTTTAAAATCTGCTTGTTAAATTGTGGATGTTCGTAAAGTTGTAGTTCTTCCCAAACAGCTTGGGCAATATAAAAACTTCCAAATAATTTTTCAATTAATCCTACACAATTAACATGGCTTAGGTTGATTAAAGCTCCCGTATCTGCAACAATAATCTTCATTATAAATCTCTTAATTTTTCCACATCCATTAATATCTGTTCTACATTTAAGTTGGCTATTGGAATTTTATTTTTTACTAAAGCTTGCTCAAACTCAAAGCGACTCAAACGAGATAATTGTATCGCTTTACCTAGTGTTAGTTTCCCTTCTTGGAATAACATGATGGCAATACGAACTTGAAAATGTTTTTTTAATTCTTCTGCTGTTTGATTAAGTGTTACCAATATATCTGATGGAATATTGATAGGAATCATTATGTCTTTCATGTTTTTATATTTGACTCAAAAATAACCCTTTTTCCCCTAAATTACAAATATTTATACCTTCCCTAAAAAACCGCCCGCAACCCAGCCCTACTCACATGATTTACCCGAGCGTCGCCACTCTTCCTACCATCATAAGAAAAATTTAAATTAATATTACCCGATAATTTAGTATTAAAACCTACCGACCATAAATAATTATTGCCCGTTTGTAAACCATCTAATAAACTATAGGCGGCAGGTGTATTATTTGTGCCATCAAAGTTAATTAAAGCATACGAAAATTTTACCGTAACAGCCGTTTTGATAGCACTACCATATTTTAATTCTGTGCTTAGTTTGTTAATGGTAGCAGGGAGGCGTTCTTCAGGTGCTGGATTAATATCTTGCCCAAATTGATACTTGTAGGAGGCTTGCCACCTAAACGTTTTATTAGGAAGAAAGGTAAAGGAGGGTTCTATATTCCAGTTGTTGATGTGGTAATTGCGATTGTCGAAACTCTGAGAACGATTAGCCAAAGTGCCTTGACTTGCCTGCACTTTAGCACTTATTTTTTTTGATAAGCCATAACGTATAGTTGCCCCTTGTTCAGTTTTTGTTCGGCTATCAATACCGCCTACTAAAAAGTTGGTGTTAACTAAACTTAATGCATAAACACTCGCCTCAAATTTAGGGCTGTTTCTATTTAAAAACAAGGTGTTCCTAATATTGGTGTTTTCCGAAACTACAATGGTGTCTTCCAAATTAATAAAGGGCACATAAGCTTTTAATCCAGCAGCATTTGCAATGCTTTCTCGCCTAATGCTGATGTTACTTTGGGTAGATAATAGTGCTATATATTTTTTTATTCCCGTGGCTTCGCTCCACAAGGCTCTAGGGCTAATTTGTAGCGATTCGTTAAACTGTACAATGTTAGTAGCTAGGTATTCGCTTGTTGGTAAAAGGATACGTATATAATGTGCATCTATTTGAGTTGCTTCCGTAGCATTTTCAAATTCGCCTAGTTCTTCAATGCCGTTTCCCGTATCCAGCCACACATAGTTACCCGTACCGTCGGCTACTCGTTCATAATAATATTCGCTGCTTTGTTTTTGTCCTGCTCCTAGTTGATATTGTGTGGAGGAACGAATGAAACCTTTGGCTAGGGTAGTTGTATAAGTAAAATCTCCTAATAGAGTTTCTTGTTTTTTTTGAGTTGTGAGCGTGCTGTCGTTAATGGTTAAATTACGGTAGGTAATATTCCATCGCAATTGGTTTTTAGGATTGCTTGTAAGTGCGCCATTTACCGTTAAAGTATTAGCGGTAGTGCTTAATTTAAAATCGTTTTGTACGGGTGCGTAATCGTAGCGCAAGGTGTAATTAATATTTAAACTATTGGCGTTTTCGCTAGGCGTTTGTGTGTAAAATGAAAGTTGATTATAGTAAAAACTTTTACTAGTTAAGGAATCCGTTTCCTGAGTAACAATTTGATTTTTTTCTTGCTCGCCTTTTATGCCAATACGCCAGCCCTTGAAACGTTTAATGCCTTTAGAAAAATTAAAATTAGGACGAAAAAATTTAGTGTTGTTATATATAATACTATTGCTTTCTAAATAACTGCCGTTCATTAATAATTGCCATCCTTTATTGTTGTAAGCCAAATTAATTACCTGTTGCATCCCTTCATAAACTTTATTATCTAACCTATAAATACCTAATTGATATTTAGCTTGTAAACCCGATTTTAATTTTAATGCTATCGATCCTAAACCAATATGTTCGTTTTGTTTACTTGTATCATTTTGGTTAACATTCCAATTCCTGCCAAACTCTACAGGACGGTAAGCTTCTAGTGGCTCAAAATATTTTTGACGATATTCGTATTGTAAATTGGTGCTTATTAAATTTGTTTTTGTGTTATTTAAAGGGAGGGTGTTTTTATAACTCAATTTTGCAGCGGTTCCAACATCATCCGCATCATTAACATCCGAAAAAGTATTTACATCTTTATTGCTCACCGAAACTTCCATATCAATGCTATTATTAGGTGTAATTTTATAATTAGTGCCTACACTTAATAATTGCCGTTTTTTTGGCGTAATTAATTTAATAATAGGGGCGTAGCTGCCTTGCAAAGTGCCCGTTAAACTATCGGGGGCAACCCATTCGTAAATACGTCCATTAATATTATTGGTCGATAAAACGTAGTATCCTTTATTCGCACCAACATTGCTAAAACTCACCCCATAAATAGCTGCATCTGCTACATTCGATTGCACAAAAATAGAATCGTACACCAGCTGATTTACCAAAGTATCTACCATTGCATACATCACCCTATCGGGACTGTAGCCTATCGAGTCGCCACTACTTACTACGGCATTTTCAATATCATCGCCAATATTTTGCATTGCCGAAATATATCTATCGGGTGTACTTCCTTCAATGAGTAATTGATTTTTAGCATCTTGTTCGGTAAAAAAATCGGTGCGAATAGTGAGTTTTTCCTTAGCCGATTTATATTCGCTATTTACATAAAACAAAGAACGTAAATAATTCTGGTCGGCATATTCAAATTCTATTATTAGGCGTTTATCTTTGGTAATTACTTGGTTGGCTGTAAACGAAACTTCTGCGGTATTGTAGTCAATTATATAATCATTGTCTGCGCCTCGGGTTAACAATTGCCCGTCAATATACACTCGTTCGCTGCCCGATAGTATAATAATAAACGATTCGCCATTGCTGCCAGTTAATTTATAGGGGCCTTGATTTCCTTCCTGCCCTACAATGCTCATGCGGTTATAATTTCCTTTAGCCACTGCGCCACTTGCCGAAGAACTCACGGTGCCTTTATTGCCAATATCGAATGCGGTTTTAAAATTAATACCTTGTAACCTCCTCGAAAAATTCATGAAATAGGAGGGAGGGCGTTTTAAATCGTAGTCACCTAATAATAAAATGCTGCGATTTTTTTTTAGCTGAATAAAAATGCGGTCAAACTCTTGTATTTGTTGCGTATTGCCTTCGGGCTGAAAAGGAATATTATTATCGGTAATTGCGGCGGTAACTTCTACGCCATTAGGCAGTTTGCCCGTCATTTGCATATTAAAATTGGAGTTAACTACTAAATCTTGGTTGTTACCAAAAGAAATACCTCTACCAAAACTACCACTGTAATTTACGCCTCCTAAATCAAAAATATCGGGTGCTTTTTGTTGCTTCCTTAAATTGTAATGATACCATTGAGGTGCTTGTTCTCCAGGCGAAAGTACTTGTTTGGGATCTTTATGCGTATAGGTTTTAGTCAGTGCATAAGGTAGTACTCGGTAAGTAGCTTTAATAGAATCGCTGCTAGGTTTTGTTTGCCAAATAAGTTGTGCTTTGGCGGCATAAAATTGGTACGTTGTTGTATCTATTGGCTGTTTGTTGTCGAGTAAAAAAAGTTTTAAACTACTAGGAACAATAGATAAGGTATCTAGTACCAAGGTATCCATATTACTAGGAATAGCAATTGTTTTTGTGCGTAAATTACTGAGCGCACTTGGCACCGTACTTTGCGAAAAAACACTTAATGGTAAGCTCATTAATAAAAGTAATAAGCCACAATAAATATGGATAAATAATTGCTTCAAATTTTTATTTTTCAATTAAAGAGGGATGCCCCCAAAATAACACCTACAAGCATAACGCTTTAAAGATGTTTTTAGTAGCTCATTTGGTTGCTTGGTAAATAGATGGGAAATTACATCATTTTGTACTATCTTTCCTACTTCTTATTGACACTTTTGTTTTTTTAGGGCATAGCCTACTATTTTGCATCGCTTACTAAAGTATAAAGTAAATGTTCCTATTCAGCATTTACCAAGTTTATGCTTGCTATTCGCCCTTTCGGTCATCAAGTGTAATCGAGATGCCCACTAGGATGCATAAAAACGCATTTTGTTCCTGGGTAAATGAAGTGTTACCACAATTGTTAATTATTCAACTATCAAAATTATGCAATTACGATTTTCTTTTTTTCATTCCATCCTACTATCTTTTACCATGATATTGGTGTTAAGTTTTGTAACAAGTTCAACCTGCCATGCACAAACAGGAATGACTTTGGATTTAGGTAACCCATCCTTAAACCATCATACAATTGCGACTAGTAAAACCAAGCCTTTGTTAAGCACTTTTAAAAGAGCAAACGTACATTTATCACCAAACTTAAATAACGACGAAACGGCAGGTATGTTGGCAGGTAAATATTTAGAAAAAGCATCTAATTCTATGTTAATAGGAATTGGAATGCAAGGTTTTGCCGTTTTATTAACCGTAGGCGGCTTGTCGCAACCTACTTTAGAACAAGGTACTGGTTATTTTGTATTAGCCAGTTTAGCCAATATGGGCGGCGGTATAATGGTGCTGCGAGGAATTTGGCTCATTGGCAAAGCTGGCCGCATGATGCAGTTAGAACATCGGCGAATTAATTTGGGGATGCATGGTAATGGTGTATCTTTGGGTTTTCGGTTTTAAGTAGTAGACATTATACCAACTACCAATATTTCTTAATAGCTAAACATTTAATCTTGAAAAACACAATAATTCGTCCACTATTACTAGTCTTAATTTTACTAAGTACTAGCTTACTATTACTTACTATAGCCGCTTGCAACGGCGACAGTAACACTAATGGAAATAGTGACCAACAACCTACTTTTTTTCGCTACAATCAAGCATCGGGCATCACCTCGCTAGACCCCGCTTTTGCCAAAGACCAAGCCAATAATTGGGCAATTAACCAACTGTACAACGGCTTGGTGCAAATGGATAACGACTTACAAATTCAACCTTGTATTGCCAAACGTTGGGAAATAAGCGACGATGGATTAACCTACACCTTTTACCTCCGCAACGACGTGTTTTTTCACGACCACGAATTGTTTAAAGGAGGCAAAGGCACTAAAGTAACCGCCAAAGATGTGGAATACAGCCTTAACCGATTAATAGACAAAAAAGTAGCATCGTCGGGTGCATGGTTATTTAACGACAGGGTAGCAGCAAACCAACCTTTTAAAGCCCTCAACGATTCGGTTTTTCAGATGAAACTCAAGCAGGCTTTCCGCCCTATGCTGGGGATTTTAAGTATGCAATATTGTTCGGTAGTGCCACAAAAAATTGCGGAGCATTACGGCAAAGAATTCCGCAAACATCCAGTAGGAACAGGGCCGTTTACCTTAAAAATATGGCGAGAAAATGAGGTCTTAGTCCTGCACAAAAATAACAACTATTTTGAGACGGATGCACAAGGCAATAAGCTGCCTTATTTGGATGGGGTAAAAGTTACCTTTATGGAAAATAAACGCAACGAATATCTCAAATTTATAGAAGATGAACTCGACCTAATTTCTGGATTAGACGAAAAGTTTAAGGACGATATGTTAACCAAGGAGGGCAAATTACATCCCAACTTAACAGACAAAGCAACGCTCCTACGTTCGCCCTATTTAAATACCGAATATCTAGGATTTTTAACCAAGGATAATAAAAACAAAGCCCTAGAAAATAAAAAAGTACGACAAGCCATTAATTATGCTTTTGACCGAGTTAAAATGATGCGCTTTTTGCGTAACAATATTGGCATTCCTGCTACATCGGGATTTGTGCCGCCTGGTTTGCCTTCGTTTAATAAAGACAAGGTGAAAGGCTATAGCTTTAATCCTACAAAAGCGCAACAGTTGCTAAAAGAAGCAGGTTATGAAGGTGGAAAAGGCTTGCCTGAAATCACCTTAGAAACCAATGGTTCGTATAAAGATTTATGTACGTTTATTCAAAGCCAGCTAGGAGAAATTGGAATTAAAGTAAAAATGGAATTGCATCCTTCGTCTTTCCTACGTAGTAAAATTGCCAAAGGCGATTCGGAGTTTTTCCGTGCTTCCTGGATAGGCGATTACCCTGATGCAGAAACTTTTTTAACGGTATTGCATGGCGAAAATCCTGCTCCTCCAAACTATACCCGTTTTAACAACCCCAAATACAACGAATACTACGAAAAAGCCCTAGCAGAAAACGACAATGCTAAACGCTACGAACTCTATCAGGCAATGGATAAAATACTAATTGAAGAAGCTCCAATTGTGCCTTTATACTACGATGAGGTACTGCGCTTTGTACAAAAGGATGTGCAAGGAATTGGCGTGAATGCCTTTAATTTATTAACTTTGAAAACAGTGAAAATAACCCAGTAAAAACGCCTTTCGGTCATCGAGGGTAGTCGAGATGTCCTAGAGGATTGTTACAAGACCTTTTACCCTTACATCTAAAAATAACTATGAATTTTTTAAAAAAAATATTTGGAAAAAAAGATAAACCCATTCAATCGTATGCCGATTTTTGGAAATGGTTTCAACAACATGAGAAAAGTTTTTTTAAGGTCGTACAACAACACGAGGATGTGGAAGAAGGCTTTTTCAATAAACTGTCGCCCAAGTTAGCCGAACTAAAAGACGGTTATTTCTTTTTAACAGGTATGTATAAAGATGATATGGCAGAATTGGTTTTAACAGCCGATGGTGCTATTAGAAACATCGTGTTTGTAGAAGAATTGGTTCAGGCAGCACCTCCAATAGCAGGGTGGAAATTTACCGCATTAAAACCCGCATTGACTATAGATAATGTAAACATTCAAATGGCAGGACATCAGTTTAACAAAGATAATATTAGCTTTTATGCCAATGAACTAGCCGATTATCCAGATGAAATTGACATTACGATTGTACACCACGATTTAACCGAAGCCAACAAAGAACAGATGGTGGTGGGTGTTTATATTTTTCTGGATAACTATTTAGGCGAATTGGATTTTGCAACAAGCATCGACAATTTAACAATTATAGGCAAACAAGAAGCCCAAAAGGAACTCGTGCCAATTGTTAAGCTAAAGGATTTTCTGATTTGGCGAGAAAAGGAATTCGTAGAAAAATATGATGGCTTGCGCTACAATACCGATGATGATAGGTATGGTATTTTAGAAGCTCAACTAAAAAATGGCAATGCTTTAATAGCGGTGGTAAATACCGATTTGCTTAATTGGGACAGCAAAGCTTCGCACCCTTGGGTGCTGGTGGTAACAATTAAATACGATGGCGAACAGAACCGAGGAATGCCCGATAAAGAAACGATGGAATTGCTTAATGAAATAGAAGACGAGATGATTGTTGAGCTTAAAGATATTGATGGCTATCTTAATATTGGTAGGCAAACAGCAAATGGCGAAAGAGAAATCTATTTTGCTTGTAAGGATTTTCGCAAACCGTCAAAGCTGATTTATGAAACCCAAAAAAAACAGGCCAATAAAGTCGAAATGACCTACGATATTTACAAAGATAAATATTGGCAATCGTTTGAACGGTTTAATAGGAATTAAGAGCAGGTAATTTGCTAGGAGGAGAGAAATGTTTGTTGGCAAGAAGTCTTGTTAAGCTTTAACCAGTTGCAGTAATTTAACTTATGCGTAACGAAATTAAGCCTCATTCGTATTTATAAAAGAAAGGTGGGCTACATGCAAGGTGCTTTTAGGCTAGGTAAAGTATAATAGCAGACATCTTTAAGCACCATTTTTTTTTATCTTGCTAGAAGTTTTTGTTATCTTTGTTCAAAAGAATTAAACGGAATGCCAAAGATTATTTCTAAATTTAGTAAATGGTTGTTTTTGAACACTAATTTTGTTAAATTTGTATTTCATTTGAGCTAGAAACCAAATTTTAAATTTGGGCTTTCAGTTTGCAATTTATAAATCATAATTAATTATGAAAAAAATAGTACTTTCCTTACTTGTGTTATTTACTACCTTTAACTTGGTAGCGCAAGATATAATATTTGATATTGCAGGCCCTATTATTGAGGTTGGCGGCCCTAACCAAAATGAGTTGGTGGTGCATGGAAACTTTACCAATAATACTTCTGAAACCATAACAGTGGCTTGGGAACGCAAAGTAGAGGACTTTGTAGACGATAACTGGCGAACCTTAGTTTGTGATAAGGTAACCTGTTGGAGTCCATTTACAAGCGAAAACTCTTTTGAATTAGCAGCAGGCGAATCTTCTTTATTGGATGTACACTTTCAAGGCGGAGGTGGCAGTAATTTAGGCGAATCGGTAGGTTATGCAAAGTTGGAAGTATACAATGTTGCAAATCCTGGTAATCGTTATGTCGTAGAGTACTATGCGGTAACAAGCCCTCCCGGATTAACTTTTACTAAAGGAGAATCTGTACATGTACAAGGTACTGCTGGAGAGTTTGAAATTATAGCACATGGGCTTTTTATCAATACATCAACAGAACCAATAGAATTATCATGGGAACGAACTTCCGAATCGTTTGATGATTCCACATGGAAATCGTTGGTTTGTGATGCGGAAACTTGCTGGGCACCATTTACCAATACCAATACGTATATGCTAAATCCTGGTGAACTATCTATCCTAGATGTCCATTTTCAAGGAGAAGGTGGCTTAACAACAGGTACAGGAGAAGTAGTGTTAGATGTATTTGCAACGGGTAATCCAGAAATTGGGTTTAGTGCCACTTACGAAGCAAGTGTATTTGCCGTTGGTATAGACGATAACGAAGTGAAGGAAGAAGTGAAACTTTATCCAAACCCTGTTCGTGACCAATTGAACATTGATATGCCTGTAGATGCTAAAATTCGCCACGTAGAAATTTTTAACCTGCTAGGAAAACAAGTCGGTTCTTACACCATCCCTAATGGCTATTATACACAAGCCATCGAAACTTGTGATTTAACCAAAGGCATGTACTTTGTAAGCCTATTCGATGAAAAAAGAGATTTAGTAAGTACTAAAGTTTTCTCGAAAGTAGATTAAATTAGTATTGGGCAGCGGGTACATAAGTACCTATATTCAAATAATCGACACTTTTAAAACTTTTACTGCCTTTAAAAAAAAGCTTATTGTAAACGAAAAAAAGCCTTCAAAACAAACGTTTTGAAGGCTTTTTTGTTACATTTATGTTTTGAAGTAAAGAGGTACCATTTTTTGAAAAATAGTACCTCTTTGTGCTAGTTAAAAAAATAGTCTATTATGTTAGTCGTTATCTCTCCTGCAAAAACATTGGATTTTGAGAATCCTGCCATTACCAAACAATGTACTACCCCCGATTTTTTAACCGATTCGGAGGAGTTAATGGGCGTATTGCGTCAATTGTCCAGAGAAGAATTGTCGGGTTTAATGAAAATTAGCCCTAAGTTGGCTGATTTAAATTACGACCGCAATCAAATTTGGTCGCCACCTTTTTCTACCCAAAATGCCAAACAAGCCGTACTTGTATTTAAGGGAGATGTTTACCAAGGCCTACAAGCAGAAACCTTTACCAAAGCCAATTTTAACTATGCCCAAAAACACCTACGCATCCTATCAGGCTTATACGGTTTACTACGCCCACTCGACCTCATACAAGCCTACCGTTTAGAAATGGGTACCAAGCTAAACAATGCCAAAGGTAAAAACCTATACGATTTCTGGGGACTCAAAATCACCCAAGCCATCAACCAAAACCTAGCCGATTTACAAGCCGATGTACTAGTAAACCTTGCCTCTAACGAGTATTTTAAAGCCATTAAACCCAAAGCTTTAAATGCTACTATCATTACCCCCGTTTTCAAAGATTTTAAAAATGGACAGTATAAAATAATTAGCTTTTTTGCTAAAAAAGCAAGGGGCTATATGAGTGCCTACATCATTAAAAATAAAATTACCAAAGCAGCAAAACTCAAAAATTTTGATACCGCAGGTTATGTTTATAATGAAGCTTTATCGGAAGGAAATAATTGGGTGTTTACAAGAGATGAAGTTGG
Source organism: Bacteroidota bacterium (assembly GCA_020630215.1). Classification (GTDB taxonomy): domain Bacteria; phylum Bacteroidota; class Bacteroidia; order Chitinophagales; family UBA2359; genus JAHDBT01. Next base: position 5,172 of record JAHDBT010000041.1, on the reverse strand, counting down.
GTGATATGATTTTTGAATGCTGATATTTGATGTTTTCCTGCTGAATTTGGATGGGTAGGATGTTATACTGTTGTAAATGGCTGAATTTGGATGGGCTGCGAACATCAGCATATCAAAAAAAAACCAACTTTTAATATGTTTATCGAAGCGGTTTTGGGTCTCAATCGTCCGCATAAAAAAGCAAAAATGATATTTCAAAAATAGGCCGCACCTACGGCACTAGGTTATTTTGTATTGTTTTTTTCTATAAACAGGTTGTACCTACGGCACAAAAATGCTCAACCTCAGCAGGTGAAAGTCAAAAATCAAACCTCAATCGCCTGCATAAAAAAAATCAAGAATCAAACCTCAATCGTCAGCAGGAAAAAAATCAAAAATCAAGCATCAAAATTCACCCCTCAATAAGGACAATGCTTACACCCGCTGCCACAACAATAACCTCTATCCTGTAAATATTTAGCAGTAAATACCATCAGCCCATCTTCGTTCATATAGTAATGTACATTGGGGACTAAGGTAATGGAGCGTTTAGTAGCACCGCTGCTATCAGATGTACCATTACTGGCAAAAGGGGGTGTAGCAGATTGACTACTGCTATTGCTATTAGTTGGTTTTTCCTTTTTATTCTTCAAAATTAATTATTTTAACTTCATAAATAGAACCGGTATAATTAGAAGGCGTAATTTTTCGCAATTCTTTTTTTACCGCTTGGTCAATATCCAAAGACTTTATAAAATCATGAACGTTTTTTTTGCTAATTTGTTCATTGGTGCGGCTTAATTTTTTTAATGCTTCATAAGGATTAGGATAACCTTCCCTACGCAAAATTGTTTGTATGGCTTCGGTAACAACCTCCCAATGATTGTCTAAATCGGTTTTTAGAACCGATTTGTTGAGACTTATTTTATTTAAGCCTTTTAAAATACTTTGTAGAGCTATCATAGTATGAGCAATAGGCACGCCAATATTTCTTAAAACAGTCGAATCGCTTAAATCTCTTTGTAGGCGAGAGATAGGGAGCTTGGCAGATAGGTGTGCTAAAATAGCATTGGCCATGCCTAAATTTCCTTCTGCATTTTCAAAATCAATAGGATTCACCTTGTGCGGCATTGTAGACGAACCAACTTCCCCCTTTTTTATTTGTTGTTTAAAATAAGCCATCGAAATATAGGCCCATATATCTCTACATAAATCGAGTAGTATGGTATTAATGCGTTGGAGATTATTAAAAAAGGCAGCCATAAAATCGTAAGGGGCAATTTGGGTGGTAAAATCGTAGCGGGTTAAGCCCAAACCTTGAACAAAATCATCGCCAAAACTTAACCAATCAATATGCGGATAAGCCACTTGATGAGCATTAAAATTACCAACAGCCCCACCAAATTTAGCCATAAAAGGCAAATCTTCTAATAAATCTAATTGGTTGTATAGTCGATCCCAAAATACCAGTATTTCTTTGCCTAATAGGGTAGGAGAAGCCGCTTGTCCATGTGTGCGAGATAGCATAGGTACGGCTTTCCATTTTTGTCCTAGGCTGTGTAGCTTTTCTAGGAGGAGTTCTAGTTGAGGGAGGTAAACGGTTCTATAAGCATCCCGCAATAAAAGCGGAATAGCGGTGTTATTAATATCTTGCGAAGTAAGTCCAAAATGCAAAAACTCTTGTTGTGCATTAAGTCCTAACGCTTGTGCTTGTTGTTTTAAAAAGTATTCTACCGCCTTTACATCATGATTGGTGGTTTGTTCAATTTTTTTAATTTCCTCGGCGGCAGCTAAATCAAAGTTTTGGTAAATAGCCCTAAGCTGCGAAAATGAGTCTGTCGAAATGCCCTCCAATTGTGGCAGCGGAATTTGGCAAAGCGCAATAAAATATTCTACCTCTACTAAAACCCGATATTTAATTAAGCCATATTCTGAAAAGTAAGGCGATAAAGCAGTCGTTTTAGATTGATACCGTCCATCAATAGGAGAAATAGCCATCAATTGTGTAGACATAGTGTTATTTTTTTTACGGTTACTAAGAAGGACAAATTTACTAGTAATTCATTAGATAAAGCCAAACAAGGAGATATTTTTTTGTTTATGCGTTTTTTTTATTGTTGCAGACTAAATACGAAAAAATAAATCGCCATATAGTGACTTCTAAATAGCTTTTAAGTAGCAATATGGAACAATATTGGTTATAGGTATCCTTAGAAGATGGATGGCTAAAAAAATAACTCATGCCTTATTTTTTAGCTAAATCATTGTTTGTCAGCATGTTACACTAGAAACTAAGTTTTGCCGCAAAATTTTTTTCCTTATAATTTGCAATATCCTAAAATTTATTCTAAAATTTGCGCTTGTTTTCTAGTAAAGTAAAAGGTACAAATTGTCAATGGAGTGCTTTGTTATTTTCATAGGTTGTTAAATTAAAATGTATTTTTGTTTTAGCATAATTAATAAGGTGTTGTGCTAATTTTAATGCAACTAATATAGATGATCTTCTAGTAGAAATGACGGAGTTATTTTTTATACGTTACTAAACAACAAGGAAGAAAACCAAAATTGTAAAAACAACCACGTATTTATCACTATAAAAAAATATACCTACAAATATGTCGAAGAATCTAATGATTGTTGAGTCCCCGGCTAAAGCAAAAACAATTGAAAAGTTTTTGGGGAAAGATTTTACCGTAACCTCTTGCTATGGCCATATCAGGGATTTATCTAAAGGAGATGCTGCTATTGATGTTGAGAATAACTACTTACCTAATTATGTAGTGCCTACCGATAAAAAGAGCGTAGTAAAAGAATTAAAGGACTTGGCTAAGAAAGCAGAAACGGTTTGGTTAGCAACGGATGAGGACCGAGAGGGAGAAGCTATTTCTTGGCATTTATGTGAAGTATTGGGCTTAAACTTGGAAGAAACAAAACGTATTGTTTTCCACGAAATTACCAAACCTGCTATTCTTAAAGCAGTAGGTTCTCCTAGAAACATTAATCAGGATTTAGTAAATGCTCAACAAGCACGTAGGGTATTAGATAGATTGGTGGGTTTTAAAATTTCGCCTATTTTATGGCGTAAAATTACTCGTAGCGGTTCTTTATCGGCAGGGCGAGTACAATCGGTTGCCGTGCGTTTAGTGGTAGAGCGAGAAAGAGAAATACGCAATTTTGAAAGCGAAGACTTTTATAAAGTAGTAGCCGCTTTTAAATTAAAAGATGATACGGGCAAAGATGTAGTGATGAAAGCCGATTTGCCTAGACGATTAAAAAGCCAGGCAGCAGCAGAAGAGTTTTTGGAGTCGTGTAAAGGAGCTACTTTTACTATTAAAGACATTCAATTAAAACCCGTTAAAAAAACACCTCCGCCTCCATTTACTACCTCTACCTTACAACAAGATGCGAGTAGAAAACTAGGATTTTCGGTGTCACGTACCATGATTGTTGCTCAAAAATTATACGAAAGTGGTTTAATTACCTATATGCGTACCGATTCTACCAACTTATCGGAATTAGCACGAGCAACGGCAGCAGAACAAATTACAAAATCTTTTGGCGAAGAATATACCTTCCCTAGAGTTTTTAAAACCAAAGCAAGTGGCGCACAAGAAGCGCACGAGGCTATTCGTCCTTCGTACTTTGAAAAAAGCGAAGCTGGCAGTAACGATGACCAAAAACGTTTATACAGCCTTATTTGGAAGCGAGCAGTTGCTTCGCAGATGAGCGATGCAAAACTAGAACGTACCAATGCTAAAATTGAAGTGTCTACCAATGGCGAAGTATTAAGTGCCAAAGGAGAGGTATTAAAGTTTGATGGTTTTTTAAAGTTATACCGAGAGTCGGCAATTGATGAGGAGAGCGAAGAAGATAAATCGGACATGTTGCCTCCTATTAGTGTTGGACAAACGCTAGACCTAAAAACAGCAAGAGCTACCCAACGTTTTACTCGCCCACCTGCCCGCTACAATGAGGCACGCCTAGTACGTAAATTGGAAGAGTTAGGTATTGGTCGTCCATCTACTTATGCACCAACTATTAGTACGATTCAAAATCGTAATTATGCAGTAAAAGAAAGTAGAGAAGGCGCATTGCGTAAATATGTAGAATTGGTTTTATTTGGCGAAGGAGAAGCTGAAGGAAATGTGGTGAAACCGATAGAAAAACAAGAAACAACAGGTGCCGAAAAAAATAAACTGTTTCCTACAGATATTGGGCGAGTGGTAAACGATTTCTTGCTAAAGTATTTTACCAATATTTTTGAGTACAACTTTACCGCCGAAATCGAAAAACAATTTGACGAAATTGCAAGTGGCAATAGAGTTTGGAACAATGTAATCGACGAGTTTTTCCAGCCTTTCTTTAAAGTGGTAGAACATACCATGGAAAATGCCGAGCGAGAATCAGGCGAACGTCCATTAGGGAACCATCCTAAATCAGGCAAACCTATTATTGCTCGTTTAGGTAAGTTTGGCCCAATGGTGCAAATAGGAACGGTAGATGATGAAGAGAAACCTAAATTTGCTAAATTACGTGCGCCATTAAGTATTGATACGATTACCTTAGAACAAGCCCTAGAACTGTTTAAATTGCCTAAAATACTAGGCGCTTACGAAGAATTAGAGGTGAAAGTAAACGAAGGACGTTACGGACCGTATGTAATGCATAACAAAAAGTTTTACTCTATTGATAAAGAGAAAGACCCAATGACGGTTACCCTAGCAGAAGCCATACAACTAATTGATATTAAACGAGAAGAAGAAAAGAAAAAAATTATTATAGACTTTGAAGGGGAAGACATTCAAGTACTGAATGGACGTTATGGACCTTACATAAAAGCAGGGAAGAAAAACGTGAAAATTCCTAAAGATAAAGAGCCTGCCGAGCTAACTTTAGAAGAATGTAAAGAGCTAATTGAAAAAGCTCCTGAAAAGAAAAAACGAGGTCGAAGTAAAAAGGCGAAGTAAAAAATAATCCTTCAATACTAAAATTTATTAAGAATATTTTCTATCTTGCGGTAACTCCTCCTTGTTTGCCCAAAATAGCAAATATTCTTTTTTTTTGTATTGCTATCAATGTTTAAACTTTATACTTGTGTTATAAAGTAAATCTTTTTTTTATCCATTGCATCATCACCCAGCCTAGTGACTCAAAACCTAAGTTCTTGATGACCCAAGCCTTGTCTTTTTTTCC
>JAHDBT010000575.1 GCA_020630215.1 Bacteroidota bacterium | reverse complement strand
CAACCCTACTCCCATCCCCACTCAATGTAACCCCAAACCACCCCGAAACAGGCCCCACAAGCCACCCTGTATTATCATTCCAATTAGCCCCATCCGTAGCATTATACAAAGCCACCAAAGCCAAAGAATCACTAGCCAAAACCTGCGCCTTTAATTTAGGAGCATTTAAAAAAAATAAAACACTTAATAAAAATATAAAAAATAAGGATTGTTTATTATTGGATTGCATGTTATTGGGGATTTGTTTTTAGGGAATTTTTTTAAGAGTGAAAATACATATGTGATACGATTAGCTTTTTTTGGGAACTAATACCGCACTTGTGGCACACCTATGCTACTAGCATTACTCTGGTAAAGATTAAAGTCGCTAACCGTTACTTGCCCATCAAAATTAAGGTCGCTCTTTACGTAGGTATTAACAGTCGAACTTTCTAGAATAAAAACATTAAAGTCCGCTACCGTTAAAGTGCCGCTTGCATTTATATCACCTGCTAATAAACCATGTAAACCACTGCCTGCTAATAAATTAAGTTGTGTTTCATTACCCAAAACATTATTGGGATTAGTAAAATCGTAAACACTACTATTAGGCAATAAAACAGGGTTGTTACTCATCACCGCTAAATGGTTTCTACTACGCACAATCATATAATATTCCTCTTGTTGGCAAAGTCGATTAAATACAACGCCTTGCGTACCATTTACATCTATCACATTTCCATTATTTAATAAAAGGGCTGCTTTTCGCTCTAAAATAATATCCTGATTATTGGCATCTCTAACTTCTAATAGCAACCAATCGGTTATATTATTGGGAAGATTAGGGAGGTTGCTAAGGGTTTCCGTGCCATTGTAGTTCCACGGTGCGGTATTAAAGGGTTGGGTATTAGGGAGTAAATTATTGTTTTGTAAGTCGGTTTTCATTAAGCCTGTAGTACTATCATAAGCACCTTCTAAATATACTTTTACTTTGGTTATCGTAGGATTCTCAACGGTAGTGCCTGCACTCATTGCATTGTTATAAGTAGCACTTAAAGCAGCACAACTTCCATCTTTTAACCAAAAGTTAAGCCACGGAACTACTACCGCTAAAATTTGTGTATGCTGTGCCAATAAACTAAGTGGTTCATTGCAGTTGTCTACTAAACGAGCTAAGTTTTCGCTGTTATAGCAAGTAGGCGCATCGCCATTGGTAAAGTGACAATGGCAGCCATTGGTGATGTCAAAAAAAACTTTGTGTTCGGCAGCTAAATCATCGTATATCGTGCGTGCATGATTTGGCGCAAAACAATCTGCCGTACCTGCAATAGCTAATAGTGGTATGTCAAGACTTAAATTGCCAATAGGTGGATTTTGTTGATCGGCGGCGGCTAGGGTAATAAGTGTAGTAGGGGAGAGGTTGTTGTTGGCAGCAAATAGTGTGGCCCCGCCTCCTAATGAATGACCAACGAAAGCCGACTTATCATTTATTTTTCCATTAAATAACGAAGTCTGATTGTTGTTTTCATTTTGCATTGCTTCCTGTATAAAGGCAATATCTAAGCCCAGCGCAAATTGGTCGGGCAAAAAACCTTCCTCGGTGCAAGGTAGCACAACAATATATCCTAGCGGCACAAGTACTTCCCACAAATAACTATAGGCGGCAGCAGGCACCGTAAAGCCGTGTGTTATAATTACTAGTGGAAATTGCTCGTTGGCTACTGGCATATCTTGTCCTGGCGTGTTAGCAGGGTAATATATTTGTACTGGAATTACTCTATTGGCACGAGTTGGATCGTTAAACGTATAGCTCTTTTGTCCTATTTCAAAGGCAAAAACAATAGAACTATACAGTAGGCAGAACAATAGTGCAAGGCCTAACTTTGGGGAAATGGCATTTTTCATGGTACGAGTTGTTTGGTTGTTGCGGATAATCTTGTTACCACATTATATAAAAAAAATGCAAGGGCGAGCAGCAATAAAGTAGAAAATAGAATTGTGGTAAAAGCAAGTAGTGCTAAACAAAAATAGGAGATTAATATGGCAATTTCAAACTTTAATATTGATTTTTTGGTATGCTTTAAATGTGTAATCGAAAAAGCAAGGTGATTTTGAATAATAGAAAAAAATACAAAATTAATTTATTTTAGTGTCTAATTTTTTGATAAATAATTATTTGTGGTGTTTTTTTTGAGTTTCCGCTAAGAAAATTTTTTAATTTAAAAAACTTGCATTTGATTTTAATTTTTATTAAAAAACGTGTAAAAAAAAATACTTTTCAAAATAATTGCATTTTTTTGACGAAAATATTACATTTGTTTTTTGCTATTGTGCTTACACTTCCTATGCAATTTGTTATAGCCTTTTGTTTTTGCAGAACAATTATTTCGTTTTTATTTATTAAAATCGGGAAAAAGCAGGCTTGTTAAGGTCTTATAATTGCAAAGCATATTGATTGAATCAACGTTACCATTTAGGTACAGACTAACAGTAAGAATACTGCCCTTATCTTATCACCTTTTTTGAAATAACGATAAAAATATGCAAACAGATCCTAAAGAACTATGGAAACGATATATTGCAGGCGATAAGTCTGTTTTTGGTGAATTGTATCTGTATTATCATAAAGAATTAACCTTTTTTTGCTTAGGAAAAACACGCAGTTTTGCCCTGGCTGAAGATGCGGCTTCTAACACTTTATTAAAGTTGTTGGAAGAACCTAATCCTAAAAAAATAAGCAACTTTAAAAGTTGGCTATTTACAGTAGCTCGTAATGCTTGTTATAGCGATTTTAGCAAGAACAAACGGCATCGAGATGCGAATGAATCTATAAAACATTCGCAAATAAAGGAGGTGAATAACAAGGGGGAGCAAGCATTAGTCGAAGCAGACATTAGAAAAATGATGACCGAAATACTAACTCTAAAGGAAAAAGATGTTTGGGAATTGCATGAACAAGGTTATAATAATCAGGAAATAAGTGATCGTTTAGGTATTATGCCTAAAACGGTAGCGAATATTAAAAACATTGTTCGTAATAAATTTAGGGGCAAAACGAGAGGAGGGAGTGCTATAATACTGTTCATCTATATATATGCATTGTGTTTGTTTTTTATAGATTAATTATTTAAAATAAAAATGTAAATGAAAAATTTAGATATACATCCTAGTGATGCAAATGACTTAAACGAACCAATACATCACTCATTTGAATTGTTAAATGATTATGCAAATGGTATGGTAAGTAAAGATACTAGGCAAAACATCACCAAGCATCTTACTAACTGCGATATTTGTGCTACAATTGTAGAAGGAATTAACACCTACAAAACTATAAGCGCAACAGACGACGCAAACAACAAACTTAGTGTAACAGAGTATGCCGATAAGTTTGAAAAAAAGCAGCTAAGTATTATTAAAGAACAACAAGATTTAGCACAAAGCAAAAAGGAAGAGCTTGGAAAAGTTAAATCCTTAAATTCGCCGCCAAATAATTCACGAGGTTTTAGGCGTTTGCTTAGTATAGCGGCTATGTTATTATTAGTAACAGGTTTTGTGCTAAGTTATTTTCACTTTAGTCAACCCAATGTACAAGAACTAGCAGCGGTTGAAATGAGTGAAATAGAAACGGTACTAGAAGAAATCGAAGAAATTAGAAGCAGAGGAGGAAGTAGGGGTGGCGCACTTATAGGAAATGGAAGTAATAGCGAAACCGCAACGGCAAAGCTAACAAGTACCGATTACTTAGAAGAAGGACTAAAACAATTGCAAGTAAAACCCGCACTTAGCCCAAAAGCAATTACTAATTTAGAGATTGTACTAGATATCGGTACGTTTAGCGAAAAAGACATCGCACGTTGGTATCTCAGTCTAGCACATTTACAATTAGACCAAAAAAATGCTGCTAAAAAATATTTGCAAGAAATTGTTAGTTCTGGTAGCAGCTATAAAGACAAGGCAACAAAATTATTAAAAGCAATAGATTAGATTTTTTTATTGGATAATTGTTGTAAACCTCCTAATTCATTAATGAGTTAGGAGGTTTTTTTTATGTTTTGTCGGGAATAATTGTTGGGAAGTGTGTCTTATAGGTGAAGGCGGTTGACAATTGGTTTTGTAAAAGAAATTAATAGGCGATTGCAAAAATATCTAACTAAACTTATTCTATAACAAAAAAAAAAAATCATGAATTACAATAACTATTTTTTAAAACAAATGTATTGGTGTTTAATTATTATGGTGAGCAGTTGTTTTTGTGCTGTTAATGCTTTTGGGCA
>JAHDBT010000574.1 GCA_020630215.1 Bacteroidota bacterium | reverse complement strand
ATATCGGAGTCGAACCGATGACCTCTTGACTGCCAGTCAAACGCTCTAGCCAGCTGAGCTAATCCCCCATTTTTTTGTTTTTAGAATGGACAGCAAATATACACAATTTCTGGAATTATCAATGTTTTTTTTAGGAAGATAGTTCCTTTTCTAGCAAAAATTATTTTGGAATGGTAAAGTAAAAGGTGCTGCATTTCTCTTTCCGCTAATGGTTTTATTTATCCTTTAGGCAAACTAAAACTAAAAGTAGTGCCTTGCCCTTTTTGTGATTGTATTTTAATTGTTGAATGGTAAATAGTTACTATTTTAACACAACTAGCTAAACCCAATCCAGAACCTGGATATTCTTTATTGGTGTGTAAGCGTTTAAAAGGCATCAGTATTTTTTCAAAGTATTTTTGGTCAATGCCAATGCCATTATCGCTAATACAAAAATCCCAATGGGTTTGGTTAGGGTTTTCTTTAAAACTTATCTTAATGATGGGAATTGTGTTTTCCTTTTGGTATTTTAATGCATTTCCAAGCATGTTTTGAAATAACTGCAACAACAAAGTATAATGTCCTTTTATTAAAGGGAGTTCGGGAATATGAAGGATGGCTTTTCGTTGCTTAATAGGGAGCATTAAATTTTTTTGTACATCTGCTAATACATAGTTTAAGTTAATGGGTTTTGCCGATTTTAAGTCGATACCTGTACGTGCATAGGCTATCAGGTCTTCAATTAATTGGTTCATTTTATGTGCCGACTTGTCTATAAATTCGAGGTACTCTTTTGTTTCTTCTTCCTCATTTTTTAAGCTTCGTTGTAGCAACTGACTAAAACTAATAATAATTCTTAGGGGAGCTTTTAAATCGTGCGAAGCTACTCTGGCAAAGTTTTCGAGTTCTTTATTTTTTTGCTGCAAAATTTCATTCATAGCCTGTTTTTCTAAGAGCAATATTTTTTGTTGCTCAATTTCTTGCGCTTGCTCTTTTGCTTGGTATTCGGCATGTAACTGTTCAATGGTTTCTGATTTACTTATATCGTAAATGGTTTGTTTTACCAATACTAATTCCTCATAATAAGCACACAAAATTTCAAAATTATTTAAGGCTTTATGGCAATTAATAATAATGCACAGTGCCTCTTCTTGCTCTTTGTGAAGTGATATTTCTTTAGTTAATTGCAACACATTATTGGCATGTTTTAAGGCGTATTCATACTCTTTTTTGCCATAATAAATACTCGCAATTTTAATTAAATTTCCTGCTTTTAATAATTGGTAAGAATAGGTGTTGGCAATCTTTAAACTTTCTTCAAAATATTTTAAAGCACTTGTATTACGGCTTTGCTCAAAATAAATATTACCCATTTCTTTTTTTACAATACTTAGCAAATGTTTATTTTGTAATTTATTAGCAATTTGTTCTGCTTTTTTAAGGTATTCAAATGCCATGAGGTATTCTTTTTTTGTATTAGAATAAATGGCTGCAATATTTAAAATAATAACTCCGTGGCTTGCTAAATCGTTAATTTGTTTAGCGATGGCGGCCGCTTTTTGAAAATAATACAATCCCTTTAGAGGTTTGCCTTGCATGTTATTTAAACTGCCTAAACTATTAAGGGTAGCGGCTGTTATTTGTAAATTAGTTACTTTATCGCCAATAGATAAACTGCGGTAAAAATAGGTCGTCGCATTTTCTAAATCGTTTTTATTTAGGTAAATTCCTCCTATGCTATTAAGTGCATTTGCTTGTAAATTATAGTCGCCTACTTGTTCTCCTATATGTAAACTTTTTTGGTAACTAATTAAAGCATCTTTTAAGTTGCCTCTATTAGTGTGTATCATACCAATATTATAATACGCACTTTTTAACAGCTCTAAATCGCCAACTATTTCTGCTTTCTCTAAACTTAAAAAAAGATAATTAAGCGCTTCTTCGTATTTAGAAAATACAAAATAACAAACGCCTATTGAATTGTAACAGTTGGCTATTGATTCTGCATTGTTTATTTGTTCTGCTAATTGCAATGCCTTTTTTAATTGCAATAAAGCTTCTTCTATAATACCTTGTACCCTTAATAAATAAGCGTATTTACTTAATAGCGAAATTTCCTCCTTTACCATTTCGTGCTTTCTAATAAGGCACAATACTTTATCAAACAAAGGGGCATAGCTTTGTTGTTCATAGGCTAACAATTCATCAGCACTATCAATAAGCAGCTTTACTTTTTGTTGAGGTTCAACAGGTTGTGATAAGTAATTATTTATTTTTTTTAATAAATCCATTGTATGCTTACACGTTATCGTAGGTAGTACTTTATACGAGAATAAAGAGGTTTTGTTGTGCTTTAAATTGAGCGTGTTTTTTTAATAGTAAAACTGAAAGTGCATCCGTTATTAGTTTTTGATTGTACATTAATACGGCCACCGTGTTGTTCTACTATTTTTTTACAAAGTGCCAAGCCTATTCCCGTACCTTTATATTCTTCATTATTATGTAGGCGTTGAAAAAGTAAAAAGATTTTTTCTTGGTATTCAGGCGCAATGCCAATGCCATTATCGCTTACAGAAAACTGCCAATGGGTGTTTAAATCTTTTCCTTTTATAGTAATAATAGGTTGTACTTGTGGCTTCGTAAATTTAAGCGCATTGATAATAAGATTTTGAAATAGCTGGTATATTTTAATATTATCTGCTTGTATTTGGGAAGGTAAATTTGCTAAGTTTATAATTGCTTGTTTTTCATCAATATTGCTTTTAATGGCTAATAATATTTCTTCAATTAGGGTTGCTGTATTTAGAGGAGCTATATTTATTTTAGAGCTGTTTACCCTGGAGTAAGCTAATAATGCATGTTGTAAACGATCCATTTGTTGGGTAGCGGCTACAATAAATTGCATGTATTCTTTTTGTTCTTGTGTACTTGTTTTAAGGAGGCTGCGTTCTAGCAATTGGGTAAAACTAATAATAGTGCGTAGGGGCGATTGTAAATCGTGCGAAGCAATGTAAGCAAAGTTTTCTAACTCCATATTGGAGCTTATGTATTTTTGCAGCTCTTCATTTTTGGCATTCAATTCTACTAGTTGTTCTCTAATAATTGCTTCTTGCTGTTTTTTTTCGGTTACATCTTTAATAGTAATACAAAGTGCTGCTTTACTTTCGGATAAGTTGATTTTATAAATACTCATTTCTGTATCTATATAATGCCCGTTTTTATGCCTTAGTCGCCACTCAAAGTGTGCTTTTTGTTTTTCTTTAATTGTCTCTATTGCCTTTCTATATCTCGTTTCCGATTTTTCGCCATTGGGTTGTTCCTTTGGTGCATATTTAAGAAAGGCACCTTTAGGAGTTAATTCTTCTGCTGTTCGTCCATAAATTTCTTGGCTTTTATAGTTTTTATAGGTCACCCCCTTCTTAGGATTTCTAGGGTCCAGAATAGCAATATCTATTCCATCATAACAAGCATCAAACATATAACGATACAGGGTTTCGCTTTCACTTAATTGGTTTTCTTTGGCTTTTAATTCCTTGGTGTAAATACTAAACGTTATTGCCATTAGGTAAATAGTAGCAAAGGTATAGCTTATAATACAAAATATTATTACCTCATTTACCTGCTGAAACGCAGCACTTATAACCAAGTTATGCGTCTTAAAATAACTAATTTCGTATGCTTGAAAAGACAAACAAAGTATTAGGAAAAACAAAAAAGTAGCTTTCTTCCAATACTCGTTTCGGATAAATATAAGGGAGGTAATGGCTAAAGGGATGTAAAATAACGCATCTAACAATACTTCTGGAAAAGTAAAGGAGAAATAAAAAATAATAGGAATAGGTCCCATTAAGCCAATTATTAAAGATATTTTTTTTTTATCGTTGATATTGAAAAAATAGGCAATTAAAAGTATTACTCCAACAACAATAGGTGTCATTAACAACCTTATATCATCAAAGCCCATTAACAGATAATTAAATAAAGCAGCAAAATTAATAGCCGAGGCAATTAAAAGCAACTTATTATATATATTATCTACGGCATCAGCACCACTATTCCATTTAAGGTTTACCGTCTCTTTAGCAGCAATCATTTTACGCTTATTTTAGGGACATCCTGCAAATGTTTAAGGGACGGAGAATAAATAAGTGTTCGATTTTGAGGAAATATTTTTGTACTAGACAAGGCGGCAAAATCCGCGTTACGCCTAAGCGTAATAAGGGTTTTGTCAACGCAGGATAGTGCGAAAAGATAAAGTCAAAACGGACAGTTATTTAGTTTGCG
>JAHDBT010000573.1 GCA_020630215.1 Bacteroidota bacterium | reverse complement strand
TGCTATACAATGTTTATGCTAAAAAGGGAAAGTTTTTAAAGGGTCCTTATTGTGTTTTTATTTGATATTGCAAAAGTAAGGGCGGCCGCTTGTTATACAAAACACAATTTTAGGGCTTTGTAAGACAAAATACTACTTTTTTTAGGGTAGTTTTTAAAAATCATGCCCCCCGTGTTTATTGATAATGAAGTAGTTATAAGCTCTAATAAGTTAAAACAAAATAGGTGCTTTATAATTGGTTTTCGACCATTTTGATGCATAAAAAAATCCCCACACACTATAAAAGTGTATGGGGATGTAATAAGGAAGTTTGTAATGGAGGCCAATCCATTAAAAAAGTACTGTTAGGTCAAAAACTTAGGTTTGGAGTCACTAGTGCTTAATAAACTTAGCATTCACCATTTCTCCTTTTGTAGTAATGGTTAATAAATATACGCCACTAGGTAAGCTGGCAATATCAATATTTAGCTCGTTGTAGCCTTCGTTAGCGGCCATTGGTAGTACTTGCATTTGCTTACCAGTAACACTGTAAATCAAAATGTTGGTTTGTGCTACTTCCATTTCGCTCCAGAAAGTAACATTAATGTTGCTACTAGCAGGAACTGGATGGATGCTACTTATTGCTAATGGCGTATTAGGAGTTGTTGTTAAGGCTTCCGTAGGATTAGCCGTTTTGCCTGATAAGCCACTTGGGTTAATAGTATCGCCACAATCGTCACTTACATTTATTGTAATCACCATTGTTTCGCAGTTACCCGCACTATCGCAAGCGTCGATGGTTAAAGTTACTAAACCAGTAAATAATGGAGGAGCATTGTACTCCAAACAAGTACTACCAATGGCTATTAGTGCAGTTGGTGTATTGCTGATTACATTGGTAATCGTAACATCTGTACCTAAAGTAGCAAATTCAGGACATATCATAATGCTCTCTGCAGGAGGCGTACAGTAAATACGTTTAGTACAAGCATTATCGCCAATAGCCCAAGTAATCGCAGCATCAAATAAGGACCAACCATATATATTTAATCTTTTAGGCACATCGCCCATCATAAACAAACCAACTCTACGTGCAGGTGCTTGTACAGCACTACGCATTACATCACCTTGCTCGTAAGTATAAATAGCTGCTTTAGTAGTAGAATTATTTAAAGTCGCAATTACGTTCGCACTTGCCATAGGTTGTCCCCAAGCAAATTTGCGTTTTTTACCAGTTACTTTTACCGTACCAGATAAACCTGCCGCTAATGGATTGGCAGCATCAACAATGGTAATTTTGTTTTGACTGTTCATCGTGCCTTGCGATAAGGTCATTTTCATATCGTCCATTACCCACGGTTCTGCTACTACAACAGGTATGGCCACATCACGGTACAATCCCTTTAAGGTATTTGCAATAACAGTAGAACTAATGTAAATTAAATCTTTATCAAAAGCATCGCTAATGCTTGCGGTAGAAGAATTAACAGTAGTTACAATATAGCCCATATCTTCTAAGTGCGTAATCGTTTTAGTATCATTAGCATTGCTGTTTTCTTTCACAAATAAAATTTGAGGGGTACAAGTATTACAATTTTCTACTTCAATTACTACTTGTGCAATGGTACATGCGTCTTGCGAATCGCAAATTTGGTAGGTGAAAATATCTGTACCGCTAAAGTCACTATCAGGCGTGTAGTTAAACATGCCTGCAGCCCCATCATAGTTTAGTGTACCATGAGTAGTTGGTGTATGCGATATTACATTTACTATACCGTCTTCTAAATCGCTATCATTACTTGTTACGTCAATAACAACGCCTATTGCGTTGCAAGTAGTAACCGTATCGTTTTGCGCTATAGGAGGCATATTATCTATATCTGTTGTTGTATCACAAGTCCATACCGTTGTAGCATTCATGCTGCCCAAGTTATAATCTACATAACAATTTGTTTGTAACATGCCGCCACTACCTGCACAAATCATATTTCCAGAGCAGTCATATAAAACAGCTTCTAAATCCATAGGGCAAGTAAAGCCATCGGCATAACCTGGGCTTACTAAGAAATAAGCTGCTCCAGTTTCACTTTCGTATAAAGTAACTTCGTTATTAAAGCAACAATCATTTGCTGCTACCATGTCTTGTATCCAATCTAAGGCTAATGGGTCGCTCGTATCACATGAAGAACAATCGCCAACATTAGAGAAGTTAATGATTACAGTATCGCAGTTGCCAGCATCGTTACAAGCGGTAATTGTTAATACGTCTGTACCATAAAAGCCAGGTAAAGCGGTATAGCTAATACAATCTGGTCCAGTAATTTCTACTGTACAATCGTTGGGCATTGTAGAAACCGTTTCCACAATATTTAATCCGCTTATACAAAACTCTGGACATATAGTTATAGGTTCTGCTATAGGCACACATAAAGAAGCGGTGAATGGATCGCATGGTGCCACCTCACAATCTGGTGCTTCTTGTATAATCTCATAATCATTACTACAACCTGTTAGGGCATCCATAACATTGATGGCAAAAAAGCCAGTACTCACTTCATAGGTTACAAAAGCTTCTTCTCCTGCTACGCCTAGGGCTTGTGTGCCGTCGTAATTGATGCCAATGATGTATTCGCCATTTCCGCCTGTAGCGGTTACCCCTACTTGATACAAACCATCGCCTATACAAAATGGTGGCGTAGTTATCTCGTGTTGAGGCGCACCTTCGCAACCTATTTCTATCACTCCTCCACATTCTGGGTCTGGTACTACGAGCACATAATCGTTACCACAGCCTGTTACAGCATCCAGAACAGCGATGCCCCAAAAATCATTGTATGATTGATAAGTTAGGAAGACTTCTTCGCCTTCTACGCCTAATACTTCTGTGCCATCGTAGTTAGTGCCGATGATGTATTCTCCACTACCACCTGTAGCGGTTACGCCTAGTTGGAATAAACTGTCGCCCACACAAAATGCAGGAGTTGTTATATTGTACTCTGGGGCATTGTTACAAGCAGCTAAACCACAACCTGGGTCTTCAAATATAAGTGCATAATCGTTATTACAGCCTGTTATCGCATCTAAAACAGCAATACCAAAAAAGCCACCGTTCGATTGATAGGTTATTATGGTTTCTTCTCCTTCTACACCTAGAGCTGGTGTACCGTCGTAATTTACACCCATAGTGTACTGCCCACTACCACCTGTAGTTGTTATCCCTACTTGAAATAAATCGCCTTCTATACAGAAAGGCTCCGTTGTTATACTGTATTCGGGAGCATTACTACAATCTTCCGCTTGGCAACCTGGGTCTTCTACAGGAATAATGTAATCGGTACCACAACCAGTAACGCCATCTGTTACATATACATCGTAAAAACTTTCCCCTGATTGATAAGTTAGGAAGGCTTCTTCGCCTGCTGCACCCCATACTTGTGTACCATCGTAGTTGGTGCCTATTATGTACTCGCCACTGCCACCATAAGCGGTTACGCCTACTTGAAATAAGTTTAATGATGTACAGAATGGTGGAGTGGTTATATTATATTCGGGAGCATTGATACAACCCAATGCACAACCTGGGTCTTCTACGCCAAAAATATAATCATTACTACAACCTGTTACCGCATCATAAGGATATACTTCGTAGAAATCTTGCCCTGATTGGTAAGTTAAAAACGCTTCTTCGCCTTCTACCCCTAATACTTGTGTACCGTCGTAATTGGTACCGATGATGTACTCGCCGCTACCACCCCCAACAGTTACGCCTACTTGGAATAAGTCTCCGCCTATACAAAATGGCTCGGTACTTACATTAAACTCTGGCGAGTAATACATAAATGCGGATGCACAATCGCTTAAAGCAAAACAGCCTTCGCTACTGGTTAATTCTTCTAGTGTAGTTGCTGCTAAGTTTGGAGGGTTAGCAGGGTTGTAAGATAAACCATAAATGCAATTTTCGCCTTGTGGCATATAGAATGCATAAGGGTCTAACAAAATTTCAAAATATTCGAATGTTGTTGTTGTATTGCTGATGATGTAGACATATTCGTAAGTAGCAGGTGCTTCGGTTTCGTGTTGGAAATCAATTATACCAAACGAGCATAATACCTCATTTCCTAGTATTATCATGCCGCCATCTGCTGCACAAGTATCTACTTGGCAATTGCCTGGTGTCCAGGTTACGCCAGCACATTCGGCTATACATGGGCTATCGTATATGATGCCATTGCTGCCACAAACAGGTTCATATTCAAATCCGCAGTTACATTCCCAAATGATGGTTGGA
>JAHDBT010000572.1 GCA_020630215.1 Bacteroidota bacterium | reverse complement strand
TCTACGTACAGGTTCTACCCAATACCAGCCTACTGTGGAGGCGGAATTAGGATCGCTACTATCGCAATAAATGTAACAAGTGTACCAGCCGCTTGCTAGGTTGGAGATGGTGAGTGTGTTGGACGTATTGCCGCTTTCTATTAGTGTATTGCCGCTCGAATAAAATTCATAATCGTAGGGAAGACAGTCGATGATGTTGTTGGAAATGGTGAGTTCGAGACTGCCGTTACTGCTGCCTGTATCGGGGGTAATGGTATTGTTTACGATGTCGATGGTATCGCCTTGCTCAAACACATTGCTGTTGATGTCTAATAGTTCGCCAATGCAATGGTTTTGATTGATGCTTACTAGTTCCCATGTTGCGCTATCGGCATAAAGTAGGGTGGCAAGTGCGCCAGGGGTGTCGGCAATACCATCGTTGTTGGTATCTACTAGTTGTTCTGTAATAATGTAGCGAACATAACCTTCGGTTGCCAACTCTAATTGATAGGGAGCGGTACCACCCCATATTGCAATAGTAGCAATTTGGTAGCCGCTAACATTGAACATAATTGGCGAATTTTCTAGGAAATTGATATTGTAGTTCAGGTTGTTTAGCTCAAAATTAGTGCTGCTGCAATCGCAAGCATTTGGACCTTGCCCCAGGACTATTTGTAGGGTATCGTAGTTAAAAACACTTGGAGCGATTAGCGAGGTGGCTTTTAAAACAATTTGTAGTGTGTCTTGGGTGAGGTCGTTTTCTCCTAAATAGTAAACAGTAGTAGGAGAGAATCGGTCTTCATAACTACCATCACCTAATACATGCCACACAGGATACGCATTGTCACCAACATCGGCACTAACAACAACAGAAGTACTGCCATTGCAAAGATAGCTATCTGCAAAGGTAATGGTAGGTGACACAGGCAATTCTGAAACCATTGTATTTCTAGTATTATTGGTAATAATAGGCGGGTTTAAATCAAAATAAATATAAGCCCTGTTCCTAACTTCAAAGTTATTTCCTTGTTGATTAGCTCGTATCTTGTACTGCACAAAGCCATGACTTTCAGATTCGTTTGTTGTACTATCGGGAAGTAAGATATTGTTAAAATCAAATTCTACGAAACCATCTATTCTTAAACTCGTTTCTACAGGGTGACTACTTCCTTGCAATTTAAAAGTTCCCCAATCTAAATTTTCATCTAATTGGTCGGTAATGCGTACATGAAAAGCAGTATCATTGCCCGTGTTTTGGAAACGAATGGTATAGGTGAGCGTGTCCTCGATTAGTGTATAGTTACGCCAGGGCAAAATTCCAACAGGTTCTACTAATTTATCATTGGGATCATATGAGCAGAGTAAGTTACTAGCCCGATAATCTGTATCAAGTAATCGAATATCATTTGCTAATTCGTCGTATTCGTAAATAGTCGCCTCAAAGCTTAGTTCTTCATCAATAAATTCAAAATTAGGCATTAGTAAAGTCACTCTAATGGATTGATTTTGGAAGGGTAATAAGGAGTCTATTTGCCAATATAAGGTTTGGTTACTAGTACTATCGGTAGGGATGGTAGCAGTAATAAAAGAACTTAGGGAATCTATATTCAATGCTACAAGTCCGTTAATGGGTGCGGTGCCTGTATTGGTATAATTTAACCAAAAATTCACCTCTTGCGAACATCTAATAGGGGCAGCAGTTAAGCTAATGCTTGCATCTATATTTTGTTCGGTAGGATAAATGCCATAGTATAATTGCACGGTACTATCTTGGCTTGTAATATTAACTGCTTGTGCTGTTGGAGTCGTTGCCGTCCAATTTTCAGGTGTTTGATAATTTACGGTGTAATTATCGGGTCCTACAAAGTAACTAACAGCGCCATTATTACTTGTAAAAACATAAGTAGCTGTTGGGTCAATGGTGAGGACTTGGTCAGCTAATGGATATTCTCCTGTTTCTACAAGTCCATTTTGGTTAAGGTCGTAGAAACAATTGACTTGGATGGTATTGGTGCTTAGTAGATTTTCATACGAAACTATTTTATCTCCTGCATCATCATAATATACGGCAGCATCTACATTGTAATATACCCCCCCAAATGCAAGTAGAAAATCTTTATCTCCATCATTATCCAAATCAGAAGCACATACATATTTTGGCGAACGCCCTGTTCCAACAACCTGCCTGGCACTAAAATTTCCCAGTCCATCATTAACAAACCAATGTGCCTCTCTTCTATTATCAGAAGAAGCTAATACATCCATATCGCCATCATTATCTAAATCGGAAGGATAAATAGCGTATACCTTAGAAGTATCATCTGATACGACCAGCTCTTCCCCAAAGTTTCCTAGCCCATCGTTTGCAAACCAAACTATTTTACGATCATAGAATCCTCCTGCTAAAACGTCTGCGTTTCCGTCGTTATTTATATCTGCTACCGCTACATCTTTCTGATTAGTAACATTAGTTGAAATGATTTGCTCCTCACCAAATCCCCCTAATCCATCGTTCGAAAACCAAACTATTTTATTATCTTCTTCTGATGCGGCTAACACGTCTGCATCTCCGTCATTATCGAAATCAAAAGCATAAACAAACGTTGCCTGACTAGCATCCGTAGAAATAATTTGTTGTTCGCCAAAGTTACCTAAGCCATCATTGGCATACCAGGCTATTTTATTATCGTCCTCCGATGCAGATAATACGTCTACATCTCCGTCATTATCTAAGTCAAAAGCATAAACATCACTTGGTCGGTTAACATCTGTAGAAATAATTTGTTGTTCGCCAAAATTACCAAAGCCATCATTAGCATACCAAGCCACTTTATTATCTTCATACGATGTAGACAACACATCTATGTTGCCATCATTATTTAAATCGGCAGTAAAAATGGCAGTCGGTCTATCTATTGCTGTTGTAATGTTCTGTTGATTATAAAAATTACCTTGTCCATCATTTTTCAGCCACTCAATTCTATCAGTATAATCATTATCACTTGTATGGTAATTAATTGCTGCCAAAATATCCATATACCCATCATTATCAAAATCGGCAGTGCTCATAATAGGTTGGTTAGAAAAAGTAGTAATCATTTGTGGTTCGCTAAAATTACCTACACCATCATTGGCATACCAGGCTACAATATCATTATCTGCGGAAGCAGATAACAAATCTACATCTCCATCATTATCCATATCTGCTGCATCTAATCCACTAACTCCAGATATATTATATAGCGACGTAATTGTTTGTGTTTCTCCAAAGTTACCTAATCCATCATTTTCATTCCAAATAAACCGTTCCCCTGAGCCAGATGGCACAGATAGTATAGATACGACATCCAAGTCTCCATCATTATCCAAATCACTTATATAACTATATGAGTAAGCATCAGGAACAGTGTTTGCTTCTCCAAAATTACCGAAGCCATCATTGGCATACCAATTCCTACCTACCAAAATATCGGTATCTCCATCACCGTCTAAATCTCCTGAGTTAATATCCCCTGAACAATCACAAATAAATTGAGGCTCTCCAAAATTACCTACACCATCATTAGCGTACCAATTTAGATTTCCTCCTACTATAGAGGTTACGTCAATATCTCCGTCCGCATCTAAATCATCCGCATAAATTCCTTTACGATCGCTATCGGGTATTATATTAGGTTCTCCAAAATTACCTAAGCCATCATTAGGATACCAAAACGCACCTACTTCGCCTGATAGCACATCTATATCACCATCACTATCTAGGTCAGCTACAAAAATAGATATGGCACGATCTTCATTTGTTACACTAATTATATGCTCTACAAAATTACCGAGTCCATCATTTTCAAACCAAGCTAATTTGTCTTTTTGAGTCGCAGCAGCTATTACATCTATATCGCCATCATTATCTAAATCTGCAGTTTTAATAGACTTAGCGGCATCTACATTAATTCTAATAATTTGTTGTTCGCCAAAATTACCGAGTCCATCATTTGCATACCATGCTAATCTGCCATTATATCCAGAAAATGATAGCACATCCAAATTCCCATCGCCATTTAAATCTGCAGTTCCTACTTTTATTGCTCCGTGTGCTAATGGAGTAATTAATTGTGGTTCGCCAAACAATGTTTGCGCATTAATTAATTGTTGTTGAAGAAATACGCCCAGTAAAATCATTAGAAGTAGGCATACCTTTTTTTTAAAAGTTCTCATAATTAATAAATTTAAGAAGGTTAAACAAATAAAATAAAACTAAGGTCTAGGCCCTGGTTCTTCTCTAGCCAATACCATTTTTTGTGTATAAACTTC
>JAHDBT010000571.1:2810-4296 GCA_020630215.1 Bacteroidota bacterium | reverse complement strand
TGCTCGCTCGCAATGCCTTGTAGCAGAAAAAAAATACGGCGACTTAATCATCAGGAACTTAAGTTTTGAGCCACTAGAAAAAAAATAACCTTGTTAAAAATATACTTAGTAATATGTTGCACAAAAAAATTGTGATTATTGATGGCTGCCGAACGCCATTTTTAAAATCGGGTACCCATTATATGGATTTAATGTCGTACCAGCTAGGGCAGTTTGCCATTAAAGGTTTGCTCGACAAAACAGGCATCGATCCAAAAGAAGTAGATACTGTTGTGATGGGAACGGTTATCTCTAATTTAAAAACCAGCAATGTAGCGCGCGAAAGTGCCTTAACCGCTGGCATCTCCGAATCTACGCCTTGCCATACGGTAACGCAGGCTTGTATATCCGCTAACCGTGCTATTGCAACCGCTATTGGCGAAATTGTTTTAGGGCATGCCGATGTTGCTATTGCAGGCGGCACTGATTCTACTTCGGATACGCCTATTGGCTTTAGCAAAGATATGCGGAAGAAATTATTTAAAGCCCAAAAATTAAAAGGAATTGGTGATACCCTAAAATTTGCTTCTAGTATTCGCCCCAAAGATTTAGTGCCAGAAACCCCACAAGTTGCCGAGTACATTACGCAACGCACGATGGGACAAGACTGCGAAATTTTGGTTTCTAAATACGATGTTGGCCGAGAAGAACAAGATAACTTTGCCGCCCGTTCGCACCGATTAGCTGGCGAAGCTGCCGAACAATTAAAAACCGAAATGGTGGAAGTAAGTTTTGCACCAAAATTTAATCCTATTAAAATAGACAATGGCGTACGTGGAGATACTACCGCCAAAAAAATTGCCAAACTACGCCCCGCCTTCGATAAAAAGAATGGCACTTTAACTGCCGCCAATTCGTCCTTTTTAACCGATGGTGCTGCCGCCGTTTTAATTGCAACCGAAGAAAAAGCCAAAGCACTAGGATTAACACCTAAAGCCGAAGTCGTAGATTTTGCCTTCTCTGCACAACGCCTAGAAGACGAATTATTACTAGGTCCAACTTATGCGACTGCCAAAGTACTAGAACGCACTGGCCTAAAACTCGAAGACATGGATGTAATTGAGTTTCACGAGGCTTTTGCTGGACAAATTTTAGCCAACCTAAAATGCCTAGCATCGGATGAGTTTGCCAAAGAAAATTTAAATAGAACGCAAGCAGTAGGCAAAGTAGATATGGATAAATTTAATCTTTGGGGAGGCTCTTTATCACTCGGTCATCCTTTTGGTGCTACGGGCGCACGATTGGTTACGACTGCCGCTAATCGCCTGCAAAAAGAAAATGGTACATATGCACTTATTGCTGCTTGTGCCGCTGGTGCACATGGTCATGCGATGATTTTGAAACGTTATGAAAGCTAAGGAGGTTTGAATTTTGATTCTTGAAATTTGACTTTTTTCATTTAAAATTTAAAATCGAGGATTTAGAATTTAGAATTTTGATATGCTGA
>JAHDBT010000571.1:0-2710 GCA_020630215.1 Bacteroidota bacterium | reverse complement strand
TTTTCATTTAAAATTTAAAATCGAGGATTTAGAATTTAGAATTTTGATATGCTGATGATGGGGGATTTTTGATTCTTGATTGCTGAATTTTGAAATTTGATTTTTTTCCTGCTAACACTAGGAGGGACTTCATTTAGAATTTAGAATCTTGGCCATTCTGCCCGGTCCAGCCTCCCGGCTGGAGCGTAACGGGCCTAAAGCCTCTGGCTTAATATCAACTACTTTTGAGCCTAGACAAACATATCTTTAAATCCGATTTTTTTCCTGCTGATGCAAATTATTAATTGACATTTCCTAGGCAAAGTGTAAAACGCAAACAAGGTGACTCCTTTTTATAAAGCCTATGCCGAATTAAATTCAACAAGGAAATCTCAATAAACCAACTAATTAAATCCGTAGCACAAGGTGTCACCTTTCTTACTCGAAAAAAACGCTAGTAGATTCTTGAAATTTGATTTTTATTATGCTAACATCGGCATAAGATCCCGAAATACAAATTCAGTCAATTACAGCAGCACAACATCTTAACAACAAAATAAAAACATAAATAAAACATGGATACTATCCTTAATAAGCCATCTTCCAAATTAAACCGAGACGACTATTTTACCTTAGAAATAGCTGACGGGATTGCTACGATATGGCTCGATAGAAAAGACAAAGAACACAATATTGTATCGCCTGATTTAATTCAGTTTTTTGATGAAATTAACAAGGAAATAGAATTAAATCCAGAAATAAAAGCAGTAATTTTTATTAGCAAGAAAAAAGATTTTATTGCAGGTGCAGATATTAATTCTTTTAAGAGTAATAAATTTGGCGATTTTCAACCTTTATTAAAAAAGGGACATAAAATTTTAGCCAAAATAGAAAAATCTAAAAAGCCTATTATTGCCGCTATTCATGGCACTTGCTACGGATTAGGCGTAGAACTGTCTTTGGCTTGTACGGCACGTATTGCTACTAAAGATCCTTCTACTAAACTAGCGTTGCCAGAAGTAAAATTAGGCTTGCTTCCTGGACAAGGCGGCACACAACGTTTACCTCGTTTGGTAGGCGTACAAAAAGCATTAGACATGATGCTAACGGGCAAAAACATTTATGCTCGCCCTGCCCTTAAAATGGGATTGGTTGATGAATTAACCGCCCCTGTAAAATTACACAAAGCTGCTCGCAATTTAGCTAAACGTATATTATCAGGTAAATTTAAAAGAAAATCTAAATTAAGTTTACCTGATAGAGTATTGGAAACAACAATTGGTAGAAAAATTGTTTTTGCACAGGCTCGTAAAGCAGCCATGAAATTAACGCAAGGTAATTATCCAGCGATTCCTAAAATAATTGCTTGTGTAGAAATTGGATTGAGTAGAGGACTCAAAGAAGGCTACAAAGCCGAGCGCAGAAAGTTTGAACAACTGATGCTTACCAACGAAAGTAAAGCCCTAATTAGCGTGTTTAACAACATGACGGATAAGAAGAAAAATCCCATGTCGCACCTAGCAAAAGATACTAAAACAATTGGTGTTTTAGGCGCAGGTTTTATGGGCGCAGGCATTACAGATGTAAGTATTAATAATGGCTATCGAGTTGTTTTAAAAGATTTAAAAGACGATATGATTGCCGCTGCTAAAAAAGGAATTTGGAAAGGATTGAGCAAAAAAATAAAACGCAAATCCATTAAACAAGTCGAAGCAGATAAAATGATGCAGCAAGTTACGGGGCAATTAGACTACCGTAATTTTGAGCAAGTAGACGTAATTATTGAAGCCGTAGTAGAAAAAATGGACGTAAAAAAAGCCATTATAAAAGAAGTAGAAGCGATTGCAAATCCGAATGTAATTTTTGCTACCAATACTTCTTCTTTATCCATTACTGAAATGGCAACGGCTTCTAAAAACCCAGCTAATGTAATAGGGATGCACTACTTCTCCCCTGTTCCCAAAATGCCTTTATTAGAAATTGTGAAAACGGATAAAACGGCCGATTGGGTAATTGCTACTTGCTACGAAATAGGCATTAAACAAGGCAAAACTTGTATTGTAGTAAAAGATAGTCCAGGCTTTTATGTAAACCGAATTTTGGCTCCTTATTTAAATGAGGTGATGTTGATGATAGAAGAAGGTGCCGAAATTGGTTTCTTAGATAGTGCCATGAAAAAATTAGGGTTCCCTGTTGGCCCACTTACTTTAATGGATGAGGTAGGCATTGATATTGGCGCACATATTATGACAGGCGATTTAATGGCTGCTGTAAAAAAAAGAGAAGGCATTACCGTAAGCCAAGGTTTACCACAAATGTTTGCCGCAGGTTATTTAGGGAAGAAAAACAAAAAAGGTTATTACCAATACCACGCTAAAACGGGTAAAAAACAAAAACCCAACGAGGACGTATATCAATATTTTGGCGGCGGCGACCGTAAAAAAATGGATATTACCGAAGTCCAAAACCGAGCGTTTATGTTGATGCTTAACGAGGCTTTAATGTGCCTAGAGGAAGGCATTATTGCCAACCCTACCGATGGAGATGTAGGTGCTATTTTTGGTATCGGCTTTTTACCTTTTACTGGCGGCCCATTCCGCTTTATTGATACGGTTGGTACGCCTTATGTTTTAAAAACAATGGAAACTTTACAACGTAAATACGGCGAAAAATTTAAACCTGCTAATATTTTGGTGAATTATGCTAAACAGGGGCGGAAGTTTCATAAAGC
>JAHDBT010000570.1 GCA_020630215.1 Bacteroidota bacterium | reverse complement strand
TTTTTTTAGGAGGGACTTATCTGCTATGATTAATTATTTAAGCCTATTGTTTGCAACTATTGCACTTATGAAAAGTTACCATTATATTGCAGCAGCAAATTAAAAATAAGTAAAGATGTACGATTTTATAATAAGCGGAGGCGGAATTGGCGGATTATCGGTAGCAGTAGCTTTACAAAAGTTGGGCTACACCATAAAAGTGTACGAAGCTGCCGCCGAGTATTTGCCAGTAGGGGCAGGACTCATTTTGTCGATTAATGCCATGAAAGCCTACGAAGTAATAGGTATTGCAGATAGTATTAAAGCAGTAGGACGAGTAATTAATGAAGCGCAAGTTTGCACACAATATGGAAAAGTGTTAGCGGGTTCTAATTTTAAAACAATAGGGCAAAAATACGGTACTTCGTCCTATGCAATTCACCGTGCCGATTTACATGATGTCTTATTAACCAACTTAAAAGCTGATACCGTCGTTTTAAATAAAAGAACCCATTCTTTTTCGCAAAAGGAGGAAGGGGTACAACTAAATTTTACCGATGATACCCAAGTAAATGCTCGTTTTTTAATTGCTGCAGATGGCATTTATTCGCCTATTCGTAGGCAGTTACACCCAAACGCTCGGCCTCGTTACTCAGGCTATACTTGCTGGCGAGGATTGTGCGAATTGGAATACCCGAATTACGAACAACATATTATGACCGAATCTTGGGGATGGGGCGAGCGTTTTGGAATTGTACCTTTAAAGGATGGACAAACCTACTGGTTTATGGTAAAAAATGCTCCTGCCAGAGATCCGCTAATGTCGGCTTATGATAAGGAGAAAATGATACAGGTGTTTAGTCATTGGCACGAACCTGTTGTACCTTTACTAAGGGCAACCGAAGAGGTACATATTATTTGGAACGATATTATTGATATTGAACCTTTAAAGGAATGGGGCAAAAATAAGGTTACTTTACTAGGAGATGCCGCCCATGCAACAACGCCCAATATGGGACAAGGCGCAGCACAATCTATCGAAGATGCGGCCTTTTTAATGCAGTGTATTCAAAAATACGATGCTAGTGAAACCGCTTTCAGGCAGTATGAAAAACTTCGTATTCCTAGAACCAATAGCATCATCAAAAAATCGTGGGATATTGGAAGAATAGCACAATTAGAAAATCCTATCCTCACTTTTTTTAGAGATAAAATGGTTGGTTTTACCCCTAACAGCTTTAATAACAAAATGCTCGATTCGCTTTTTAGCATTAATTTTGTAGTATAAAAGGCGTTAAAGCTTGTGGGATAAACGTTTAAATTTATTTTTTCTCATTCACTAAGCCATAAACGCAAAGCCTAAATCCAAACAACAAACAGCACAACACAACAATCATTACACAAAATGAGCAAAATACTATTCCCTACCGATTTCTCTTTGGCTTCTCGCAACGCATTGGATTATGCAATTGCATTGGCCAAAAAAATGCAGGAAAATATTACCCTGTTCCATGTCTACAATTTGGGTGCGTCTGACCGTAGGTTAAGTCCACAAGAATTACAAAAAACAATTGTAGAACATGAAGCAACCATATTGCCTCGCTTCGAAGAACTGCTAGAACATATTACCGCCGATGCCAACATGCGTTTTGACAAAGTGTTGGAACGTGGGCAATTAGCACGCAGAATAACTTCCTTTATTAACCATGCAAATAAGGAAGAAAAAAAAGAGCGAGAACATTTTGAATGGCTGGTCATTTCTTCTACCAAACCAGCAGGGTTTCGAGATTTTTTATTTGGGAGCAATGTGGAGGAAATTATAAACAGTACGCATATTCCAGTACTTGTTATTCCCGAAGAACAGCAGGCATTTAAGGGCATTCGTAAAATTGCCTATGCCACCAATTTAATGGACGATAATATTATTGCCCTACAAAAATTGGATGATTTTGCGAAACTATTTAAAGCCGAATTGGTGTTTGTTCATATTGATGAAGACATTACCGAAGCCGACCGAATGCTTTTCCGTAAATACGAACGTGCCTTAGAAAAATTGATAGAAAGTAGTTTTACCATTAAACTTATCGAAGACAACAACGTTACCGAAAGCCTTGCCAGCTATGCCCATAACACAGATGTAGATTTACTAGCCATGTTTAGAAAACGAAAAAGCTTTACCGACAAAATGTTTTACAACAGTGTAACCGCTAAAATGCTGGCCAAAAACAGTTTGCCCATTTTGGTTTTGCAGGAGGAAACGACTTCGCAAGGGTAGGAAGGGCATATATGTTTAAAAGGGTAGATACCACTTCAACCAAATAAATTTGCATTTCCCCAAAAAATGGATTAATTTTATAGGCTATGCAGCCTAATTTATTAAAAAAGAGAAGATGAAAAATAGCCTTATTAAACGGATAAATTACATCCGAGATTTTATTGAAGTACGTGCCTTTGGCGTGTGTTCTTACCTAGGCGAACGCATGGGCATTCCCTCCCGTTATATACGCCTATACTTTTTGTATGCGACCTTTATTGCTACTTGGTCGCCTGTAATTATTTATATGAGTATGGCCTTTATTTTAAATTTACGCAACTACATTAAATCTAAAAAAACCAGCCTTTGGGATGGGTGATTTTTTGTAGAAGGTATTTTTGTAGAAAGTAGAAGGTATAATTACGGATTCACTCTGCTTTTCCTTATTGCTTTAAAGTAAATTTACTACTGCCAATTACTAGGTAAATTTTTATTAATTTCTATTGCTTTAAAAGCGGGTGTTTTTCTTGCGCCATGTTGCTGCACCCAAGCAGCCATATTTTTTAAACCTGTTTTAATAGGAGTAAAATTTTCTTTTTTAATATTAAATACGCTTTTAATTTTTTCGTGATCTGCGTAAGCGTGAATCACTTCTTTTCTGGCAGGTAAATAATTAATTGCTTCCTTTTTTTTCATTACCTCCATCACCATTTCTGCCAATTCATTAATCGAATAATTTGTATCGCTGCCAATGTTAAATACTTGGTTTTGGGCAGCCGCTATATTTACCGAATTAGCAATAGGCGGTACTACATCTGCAATATAACTAAATGCACGGGTTTGGCTGCCATCGCCATAAATGCTAAGTGGTTTTCCTTGTAATAATTGGTTCATAAAAATACCAATTACATTGCGGTACTTATCGCCAATGTTTTGGTATTCGCCAAATACATTGTGCGGACGAAAAATAACATAGTTTAAATTAAATAATTCGTGAGCCGCTTTTAAATCCAATTCTACGGCGTATTTAGCAATGCCATAAGGGTCTTCGGGCAATGGCGTTGCGCTTTCTATCATGGGCAGCGTGTTAGTGCCATATACGGCAATAGAGGAGGTAAATACAAAACATTTTACGGATGCTTTTACGGCTTCGTTAATTAAATTGATACTGCCAATTAAATTATTTTGGTAATTAAATCGGCGTATAAAATGACTCAATCCTTCGGCAGCATAAGCAGCAAGATGATAAACATAAGTGAAATTGTATTTTGCAAAGAGCTGTTTTACAAGTGCTACATCACAAATGTCGCCTTGTACAAAAATGGCTTTCGGAGGAATGTTTTCTTTAAAACCGCCACTTAAATCATCGAGTACAATTACTTGGTGATTCATTTTTAAAAGCTGCTTTACAAGGTGTGCGCCTATAAATCCTGCGCCGCCAGTTACTAGGGATGTGGTCATTTTTTTATTTGAAATTTAAAATTGTAATTGTTTTTTTCCGGTTTTTAAATAGGAAACTTTACCACTACTTTTGTTCCTATATTACTAGATTTATTACCAAAATTCTTATCGGTTATTGTTAAATTAATGGGGCGTTCATTTAATTTATTGAGTAATTGAATGCGTTTTTTTATATTGGAATTACCTACTGATGTGTGATTTTTTCTTCGTATTTTATTAATTTCTGCCGACTTTTTTCTGCCAATACCATTATCGGTAATTTGGCAAATTAAATAATTATTTTGGGTGTTAAATACTAGTTTTATGCTGCCTCCTTTTTGAGGATTGCGATGGCGCAATCCATGCCATATTGCATTTTCTACATGGGGTTGTATGAGCATGGGCGGAATTTCTATAAAGGTAGTATCTAGGTTATTGGCTATATCAATAGTAAAACTAAAGGCGTGGGCAAAACGCAACACTTCTAGTTCTAAGTAAATGCGAATAATTTCTATTTCATCGGCTAAACTAATTACATCCATTTGCGAGTAATTCATACTTTGGCGCATGAGTTTAGCAAAACTGGCTAGGTATTTATTTGCCGCTTTTTTATCATTTTCAGAAACATAATG
>JAHDBT010000569.1 GCA_020630215.1 Bacteroidota bacterium | reverse complement strand
TCAAGAATCAAAAATTCTAAATTTTCAATCTTAAATTCTAAATAAAAACAAACCATGGATGTACAAACATGGACTTTCATCATAGTCGGATTAACATTTGCGCTTTATATTGCAATTGCTATTTGGGCGAGAGCAGGCTCTACCAAAGAATTTTATGTAGCAGGCGGAGGCGTTCCTCCAATTGCAAACGGCATGGCAACAGCGGCAGATTGGATGAGTGCTGCTTCTTTTATTTCTATGGCGGGGCTTATCTCGTTTATAGGTTACGATGGCTCGGTTTTCCTAATGGGATGGACGGGCGGATATGTGCTGCTCGCTCTGCTCCTAGCCCCCTACCTGCGAAAGTTTGGCAAATTTACCGTCCCCGATTTTATTGGCGACCGCTATTATTCTAATATTGCTCGAACCGTTGCCGTAGCTTGTGCGCTCATTGTTTCCTTTACCTACGTAGCAGGGCAAATGCGAGGCGTGGGCGTGGTATTTTCTCGCTTTTTGGAAGTCGATATTAATGTAGGCGTGATGATTGGAATGGCCATTGTTTTTTTCTATGCGGTTTTAGGCGGCATGAAAGGAATTACCTACACACAGGTAGCGCAATATTGCGTATTGATATTTGCTTTTATGGTGCCTGCCATTTTTATTTCGTTGGCAATGACGGGACATGTCATTCCTCAAATAGGTTTTGGCGGCACAACTGCCGATGGCACTTACCTTTTAGATAAACTAGATAACCTACATGTAGAACTAGGTTTTGCCGCCTACACTTCTGGCACTAAATCAATGATAGATGTGTTTGCGATTACCTTGGCACTGATGGTAGGCACGGCAGGTTTACCACACGTTATTGTCCGATTTTTTACCGTACCCAAAGTAAGCGATGCCCGTAAATCGGCAGGTTGGGCATTGATTTTTATTGCCATCCTTTACACAACGGCTCCTGCGATTGCCGTTTTTGCTAGAACAAACATGATTAATACCGTTGCCAACAAAAAGTACACAGAAATGCCTAGTTGGGTAAGCAATTGGGAAAAAACGGGCTTGTTAAAATGGGAAGATAAAAACGGGGATGGACTGGTACAATATTACAATGATAAAAATACAACCTACGTAACTAACGTAGCAGACGGAAACGGTTGGAAAGGCAACGAATTAACCGTAGACCGAGATATTATGGTATTGGCAAATCCAGAAATTGCGAATCTGCCTGCATGGGTAATTGCCTTGGTTGCCGCAGGAGGTTTGGCGGCAGCATTGTCAACGGCGGCAGGTTTGTTGTTGGTTATTTCTACGGCCATTAGTCGGGATTTAATTAAAATGCAAATTAAGCCCGACATTAGTGAAAAAGGCGAATTAATGGCGGCACGTATTGGTGCTGTTTTCGCAGTAATGGTGGCTGGTTATTTTGGCATTAATCCCCCAGGGTTTGTCGCCGCAACCGTCGCCCTCGCCTTCGGATTAGCAGCGGCTTCCTTCTTCCCTGCCATCATCCTCGGCATTTTTGACAAGCGCATGAACCGAGAAGGAGCAATTGCAGGTATGGTTGTAGGCATCTGCCTCATGCTTTTTTACATGATGAAATACAAACTACAAATGTTTGGCGGTGGTGGTGCTGCTGATTGGTGGTTTGGTATTTCGCCCGAGGGATTTGGGACGGTTGCGATGGTGGTTAATTTGGTGGTTTCTTTTGTTGTTTCTAGGCTTACGCCTGCGCCTCCTTTGCATGTGCAGGAGATGGTGGAGAGTATTAGGGTTCCTAGAGGTGCGGGGGGAGCTACGGGGCATTGATAAGGGGAAGTAGGACTTACTTGCTTTTTTTAACATGATGTAGAATAGGACTTTGTATATTGAGTAGTTGACTGTAGGTTGAGTTTGATTGTATTCTACTTCATTTTTTAGCCTGCAAT
Organism: Bacteroidota bacterium; assembly: GCA_020630215.1. Taxonomy (GTDB): domain Bacteria; phylum Bacteroidota; class Bacteroidia; order Chitinophagales; family UBA2359; genus JAHDBT01. The sequence continues at coordinate 2,402 of JAHDBT010000569.1, read as the reverse complement.
TTTGCTCTATACGCAGCAGCTGACTTTTCAAAAGTCTTAATGGTGTTTTTAATTGTAAACTTATATAACCACCGAAAAATAATGTTAGGTCCTTTGCTCACTCTTTCCTCATAAGCAACTCTTGCTCTAGGATGGTCCATAAAATTTAGCAAGCCTTTTTTTACCCTTTGCTTTTCCGTATAAAACGCTATGTGGTTAATGTGTTTTATATTTTTGTATCCATAATGGTCTGGCGCAACAATCCTAATTGGTGCGCCATGCGCTAATGTGAGGGGTTGATTATCAAGCTGATCGGCAAGCAAAACATTTTGTTGCATCAAATCTATTAGTGGCAAGCTTGTTTTATATCCATCTTGTGCTTTAAAAACAACGAAGCTTATTTCCTGTGATACTTTAGGTAAAATCAAGGTGTTATAAAAATCGTTGAACTTGTATCCACTCCAATTAAGATTTAACTTGCTCCACGTTGTTACACAATGAAAGTCCGAAACCTGATTTGTTCTTGGGAGCAAGTTCAAATCTTCCGTTATCTCAAATGCTTCCAAATCACCTCCAATCGAAATCCTTACTTTGTCTATTTCTTTAGGAAAACGATTGGCATATTGTGTAAGTCCAAATCTTGGAAAAATAGCTGATTCTTTCTGTCCTGGTGGTAAGTTTTTCATAGGGAGATTATTTTTATAATCAAACAAACCCTTTTCCCAATAGGTTCAATTAACTCCTCTTTTTTAACCTCCTTCCTAAATCCACCTATATCTGAGCCTTTCTATTTTTTCTATCACCATTCAGCCAAAACAAAAAAATCACCTACCTCTATGTTCCTCTATATGCTACTTTTTGTTATGCACTTGCCTCCTATTTATTTTCTATTAAAAGCGTCTCCTGAAAAAAGCCTAGCAATAGTATACCTGATTTAATTTCATGTTTTATCGAGTGTCAACCTATCAGAATTAACTTGACTTATTACTAGGAAATTAGTCTTTTTTACCTCCTTCTCAAATATTCCTGTATCTTAGCCTCTCCATTTTTTTCTGTCACCATTCAGCAAAAACAAAAAACATGGCAAAGGCATTATACATGGCAGCAACTAATCAGCATGTAGGAAAAACAACTACTACGCTAGGAATGTTATCTTCCTTAATGAAGCAGGGAATTGATGTGGGTTACTGCAAACCAGCAGGACAAGAACACATTAGCTGGCACAACAAATTAGTAGATAAAGACAGTTTTTTGTTTGCCCAAACCATGCATTTCGATTTACAGCCGCATATACACAGCCCCGTAATTATGGGCAAAGGTTTTACCGCTAAATACATTGACAATCCTAATAACGAAGAACTGTTTCAACAAATAGATACCGCAGCAAAAATCCTTAACGAACGGCACGATATGGTTTTATACGAAGGCACGGGGCATCCCGCCGTAGGCAGTATTATTGATTTATCGAATGCCGATGTAGCGAAGTTTTTAAATGCAGGCGTTATTATTGTCATGAAAGGCGGCATAGGAAGTGCTTTTGACAGACTCACCTTGTGTAAAAGCGTTTTTGACCAAGCAGGTGTACCCATACTCGGCGTAATTGTAAACAAAATTTTACCCGAAAAAATAGATAAAGTCCGCAATTACCTAGGACAGCGTTTGGCACAAGTAGGGCTAGAATCTTTCGGCTATATTCCCTACGATAAAGAGTTGGATTATCCGCTTTTATCTACCGTAATTAAAGCGATAAAAGGCGAGGTAATACACTATGGCGAACCCGAAAAAACCAATGTGCTAGTAGAAGGTGTAATTGCAGGCAGCCTAGTAGATTTAAACGATTTAAATACCGAACAAAAATATTTACTGGTAGTTAGTGCCAGGCGTTTGTTAGATGCACTCCGAAAATTAGATAATATTTTTTGGCACCAACACAACATACAACCCAACCTAGCAGGAATCGTACTTACTGGCACGTCTAAAGTTGAAGAACGAGCCAAATCATTTATTGACCGCTACGAAATTCCAACTATCCGCACCCATTATGATACCTACGAATCTATTATTAGAATTAGTAGAATTGAAGTGAAACTAAATAGCAATGCCCCCAACAAAATTGTAAAAGCACAAAAAATGATTGACGAACATGTGGATATTGATAGGATATGCGAGGTTATTAGATTGGGTTAATTATTTAATCTAATGGCTAAACTGTTATAGAAGAATGGCTAAATTGTTAGAATTGTTAAATTGTTTTTTTTTCCTGCTGAATAAAAAAATGGCTAAACTGCTAGAATTGTTAAACTGTTTTTTTCCTGCTGGCGTTTTTTGCTAAAAAATATCATATCATCAAAAAAAAGAAACCTCAAAACACTTAAATTTAAGTATATTTGTGGGTTCTAAAAATCGTCAGCAAGAAATCTGAC
>JAHDBT010000568.1 GCA_020630215.1 Bacteroidota bacterium | reverse complement strand
AAATACTTTCTACAAAAAAAAGGTAACCCTTTACCCCTCACTTTGTATTAATGCTTATCCAATACTATCAACCACCTAAAAATACCAGCCACCAACTACCCAATACCACATAACAACAAATTTACTTCGCCAAAAACAAAAAAATAACAATATAGATGCTAACTTAGCGGACAGAAAATAAAATGCCGAAAAAAGCATCCTCAACATCATAAAATATCAAATAACATTTATGGATTTTGTACTAGAAATCTTAAAATTTACGCTACCAGCCGTAATCGTATTAATTGCTGCTTACCTAATGATTTCCTCCATGTTGGACAATGCGCTAAAGCAAAAACAACTAGAGCTAAACATGAAACAAGCAGAAGCCAACAAAAACACTAAAAGCGAAATGTTGCCATTGCGCCTACAAGCCTACGAGCGTTTGGCCTTATACCTAGAACGTATTAACCCACAAGGTTTAGTTAACCGCCTACGACAAGAAGATATGACCGCCCCCGAATTTCACTACGCCCTCATATCAAGCATTCGCCTAGAGTACGAACACAACCTTACCCAACAACTATACATCTCATCCGAAGCATGGATGTTAATACAAGGCGTTACCGAAGAAACCATCAGCATCATCAATCAAATTGCTTCTTCTTTACCTACCGATGCCTCTGGCACCGATTTAGGGATGAGAATTATACAACACTTTCTAGGAAACGATTTACCCATCCCATCCTACAAAGCACTAGAGCAATTAAAGGACGAAATAAGAATGATGTTTTAATTTTTTTTGTAGAAAGTAGTAGGTACACTTCGCTAAAGGTATAAGGACGGCTTCGTGCTAATGTATCTATGACTACAATAGGTAAAAGTTCTTCTACTTTCTACTAAAATACCTTCTACTAAATACTAAAAAAATGGCAAAGGAAAGAAAAGAAACATTCGCAACCGATTCGGAGATTCCCATAAAAGCAACCTACGATGCGCCCAAACAGCCCATCGAAATGCCTGGTGAGTTCCCCTATACACGAGGCGTACATGCAGGGATGTACCGCAGTCGCCTATGGACGATGCGCCAATATGCAGGCTTTTCTACTGCCGAAGCATCCAACGAACGCTATAAATATTTGCTCTCACAAGGCACCACAGGTTTATCCGTTGCCTTTGATTTACCCACCCAAATTGGCTACGATTCCGACCACGATTTTGCGGAAGGAGAAGTAGGTAAAGTAGGCGTAGCTATAGATTCCATCAAGGACATGGAAGCCCTATTTAAAGGCATCACCCTGCAAGACGTTTCCACTTCCATGACCATCAATTCTACGGGCTATATTTTACTAGGTTTTTACATTGCCCTAGCCAAACGCCAAGGAGCCGATTTAAGCAAAATTAGAGGCACTATACAAAACGATATTTTAAAAGAATATGCCGCTAGAGGCACGTATATTTATCCGCCCAAACCCTCTATGCGTATCATCACCGATATTTTTGATTATTGCAGCCGAGAACTACCTAGCTGGAACACCATTTCCATATCGGGCTACCACATCAGAGAAGCAGGTGCTACCGCTGTGCAAGAACTCGCATTTACCCTAGCCAACGGAAAAGCTTATTTACTAGCCGCCCAAGCCGTAGGACTAGATATTAATGTTTTTGCTCGTCGTTTATCCTTCTTTTTTAATGCCCACAACAACTTTTTTGAAGAAATAGCCAAGTTTAGAGCCGCTAGGCGCATGTGGGCAAAAATGACCAAAGACTTAGGCGCAACCGATGCCAAAGCGCAAAAAATGCGTTTCCATACCCAAACAGGCGGTTCTACTTTAACCGCACAACAACCCCACAACAATATTACCCGTGTAACCCTACAAGCACTAGCAGCCGTACTAGGCGGTACGCAATCCTTACACACCAACGGCTACGACGAAGCCCTCTCGCTTCCAACAGAAGCCGCCGCCCGCATAGCCCTACGCTCCCAACAAATCATCGCCCACGAAAGCGGCGTTACCGACACCGTAGATCCCCTAGCAGGTTCTTACTTTATAGAAAACCTAACTAACGAAGTAGAAGCCGCTGCTTGGAAATACATCGAAAAAATTGATGCGATGGGAGGAGCCGTAAAAGCCATCGAAGTGGGCTATATGCAAGAGGAAATTGCTCGCTCCGCCTACGATTACCAGAAAAAAGTAGAAGATGAATCGCAAATAATAGTAGGGCAAAATCAGTTTGTCGTCAACGAAAAACAAGATACCCCCATTTTCAGGATCGACGACTCTATACGCACCCTACAAATAGAAAAACTAAAAGCCCTACGCAACAACCGCAACCCCGAAAAAGTAGCCGCCTGCCTAGCCGAAATAGAACGCCGCACCAAAGAAAACATCAACCTAATGCCCGCCGTAATCGAAGCCGTAGAAAACGACACCACCCTAGGAGAAATTGCCGACGTACTGCGAGGCGTTTACGGAGAATATAGAGGGTAGGGAGGGGACTCATTTAGAATTTAAGATTGAAAATTTAGCATTTTTGATTCTTGAATTTTGATATGTGATTTTTGATTTTTTTCCTGCTGACGCTAGGAGGGATTTATTTAGAATTTAAAAATGAAAATTTAGCATTTAGAATTTTTAATATGCTGACGTTGGGAGGTTTGATTCTTGATTTTTGAAATGCAATTTTTGATTTTTCACCTGCTAATGCAAGCTAATTTATGCTTTCCAAAGATGCAACTTTGAATCTAATGAAAACCTCGAATCAATGAAACTATATTCCCCTCCTTGGAAGGGTTAGGAGTGGGTTTTGTTTATATGTTTTTCCTGCTGACGTGGGAATTCTTGATTTTTGAAATGCAATTTTTGATTTTTCACCTGCTAATGCAAGCTAATTTATGCTTTCCAAAGATGCAACTTTGAATCTAATGAAAACCTCGAATCAATGAAACTATATTCCCCTCCTTGGAAGGGTTAGGAGTGGGTTTTGTTTATATGTTTTTCCTGCTGACATGGGAATTTTGACTCTTGATTCTTTCTCTTCCGATACTAGCGAACCATCCAAAAAAAACATCCATTCCGACCATCCAAATTCAGACAATTATGCTAGCAGGTAAAAATCAAAGCTCAAAAATTAAGAATCCAATATCAAACTTCAATCTTCCCCAAACAGAAAACCGCCCGCTGAAAACTAAAAACTAAAAATAAAAGCCGTAAATTTGTCTCCTCAAAAAATAAGGATACCTACTTATGCCAAAATTCCATACATTAAAAGTCCAAGATATTCGCCAAGAAACAGCCGATTGTGTTTCGGTAGCTTTTGCTGTACCCAAAACATTGGCAGCCGATTATCAATTTATACAAGGACAATACCTTACTTTAAAAACAAGCATCAATGGCGAAGAAATACGCCGTTCCTATTCTATATGTGTAGGTCCTAAGGATGGGGAGTTACGAGTAGCCATTAAAAAAGTACCCGATGGTCGTTTTTCTACCTATGCCAACGAGGTATTAAAAGTAGGAGAGGAGTTGGAAGTGATGACTCCGATGGGAAAATTTTACACGCCCCTAAATGCTAATAATCAAAAGCAATATGTATTTTTTGCGGCAGGCAGCGGCATTACCCCAACCATATCCATTATAAAAGCCATTTTAGCGGAAGAACCCAAAAGTCAGGTGAGTTTGTTTTATGGGAACAAAGGCGTAGGCACGATTATTTTTAAAGAAGAAATAGAACAATTAAAAAACTTGTATTTAGGAAGGTTAAGCATTCACCATATCCTAAGCCAAGAAATGCAAGGTAGTGATATTTTTTGCGGGCGATTGGATGGCAATAAATGCACCCAATATGCCAACATCTTTTTTGATGCCAAAACGGTAGATGCCTACTTTATTTGTGGCCCAGGCGATATGATTTTTAGCCTCAAAGAAGCACTAGAAAAAATGGGCGTAGAACTTGCTAAAATTCATTTTGAATTGTTTGTCAGTCCCGACCAAAAAAATATCCCAACCAGCCAAGCCAAAGAAGCAACAACAAGCAATACCAAAAACATCGAAAGCCAAATCACCATCATCCTCGATGGCAATACCTACGAATTTCCGCTAGACTCCAAAGGCGAAAATATACTAGATACCGCCCTAAAAAATGGAGCCGATTTACCCTTTGCCTGCAAAGGCGGCGTATGCTGCACCTGCAAAGCAAAAATCATGACAGGGGAAGTAACAATGGATGTAAACTACGGACTAGAAGCCGACGAAATAGCACGAGGGTTTGTATTAACCTGCCAATCACATCCTACAACAGATAAAGTAGTTGTAAATTTTGACGAAAG
>JAHDBT010000567.1 GCA_020630215.1 Bacteroidota bacterium | reverse complement strand
ATCAATAACTATTTGCACAAAACCCAATGTGGTCTAGTATAAAAAAATCCCCTCCTTCGCAAACAAAGAGAGGGGATTAAATATTAATCAAGCCTAATTTTTCAAAATATTAAATAGGAACGGTTTGTACTTTACTATTACTAGAAATTAAATTATTGTTTAGCGCATGTTCTACCTCTTTTGCTTGGTCTTTAATATCAACAGAATGAAACTCTATTAACTGCAATTCAATAGCTCTATATTTAGCATTGGTTTTAAACTCTTCAATAATTTCTACTACATCTTGGTCTATATTAATAGATTTTGAAGCATCAATAATTACCTTCGCCCCATTAGGAATTTGGCTTAACGTACGTTGAATACTTGCCTTATTAATAAAGGTTACATCTTCTGCCAACGCTAAACGAATGGTATCTCCTCCTATAATGTGCTTTTCAGATTCGAAAAGAAATGGTTTTTTGTAATTGTTATAAAGGATGTAGAAAATAGCTACTGCTAAACCAATGCCAATTCCCATTAATAAATCGGTAAAAACAATACCTAAAATAGTTACCATAAAAGGAACAAAATGACGATTTCCTAGTTGGTACATTTGTTTAAACAATGCAGGTTTTGCTAGTTTGTATCCTACCATAAAAAGTATAGCTGCTAAACTTGCTAAAGGAATAAGATTTAAAACAACTGGAATAGCCATGGCGCAGCCTAAAAGAATAATACCATGAAAAATGGCCGACATTTTAGTGCGTCCTCCAGATTGAATATTGGTTGAGCTTCTTACAATTACTTGGGTGATGGGTAAACCACCTATTAATCCTGATAAGATATTTCCTACGCCTTGTGCCTTTAATTCTTGGTTAGCTGGCGAAACTCTTTTGTAAGGATCGAGTTTGTCGGTCGCCTCTAAACAAAGTAAAGTTTCTAAACTTGCTACAACGGCTATGGTTATGCCTGTAATCCAAACAGCAGAATTGGTAATTTGGCTAAAATCGGGGAAGGTAAATTGGGCAAAAAAGCCACCAATAGTTTCTGGTACTGGAATCTTCACCATCTGATCTGCTTGAAGTGCAAAACCAGGAATGTTTTGAAAAAATAAACTGAAGAAAATACCTAATGCTACGACTAAAAGTGGACCTTGTATGATTTGAAACAGCTTAATTTTTTTTATGAATTTTTGTTCCCATAAAATTAAAATACCTAAAGAAACAAGGGTAATAGTTATAGCTCCAGGACTAACCGCCTCAAACATATAATAAAGCTGTGATAGCGTATTATGACCATCGGCAGAAGCAAATGCCAAACTACCTTCATAATCTTTATCGTAACCAAAGGCATGAGGAATTTGTTTTAAAATAATGATGATACCAATACCCGATAACATGCCTTTAATTACAGAAGAAGGGAAGTAATAGCCAATAATACCTGCTTTGGCATACCCTAATAATAATTGAAATACACCTCCTAGCACTACCGCCATTAAAAATATTTCGAAGGAGCCAAGCTCATTAATAGCCGTTAATACAATTACTGCTAAACCTGCCGCTGGACCACTTACCCCGAGTTGCGAACCACTTAACGCACCTACAACAATGCCGCCTATTATACCTGCTATAATGCCCGAAAATAAAGGGGCACCAGAAGCTAAGGCAATTCCAAGACACAAAGGAACTGCCACCAAAAATACGACAATGGAAGCAGGAAGGTCATATTTGAGGTTTTTTAAAAAATTTTCGTTTTTTCCTAAACTCATCTAATATTGAATTTTTAATTTATATAATATAGTTTCTAATTAGCATAGATAAGCAAATGATTATCTAAAATTAGTATAGGGAAAATGTAATGCTTTTAATTATGATAGTTAAACAATGGCACAAAGGTAAATTAAATTATCTGTAATAGCAATACTATTACAAAAAATAGTGAAAATATTTTTTTAAGCATTTGGCTAGTTTCACTAGTTTTATTATATTTGTAAGCACAACTAATACTATTATTATGGCGATAGGTATTAAAATATCATTACACGAAGGATTGTTTCATAGAGACCCTCAACAAACTATTTTAGGACAAAAAATTATTAAGTATAGTATCCTCTTAATAGATGAGATAGGCTTTGAAGCATTCAATTTTAAGAAGCTGGCACAGAAGATGCACTCTACAGAAGCTTCGGTATATCGCTATTTTGAGAATAAGCACATGGTGCTGCTCTACTTGGTTTCTTGGTATTGGGAGTGGGTAGGATTTTTAATTGATATGAATACAATTAATATAGACGACCCCAAACGTCGTTTGCAAATAATTATTGAAACATTAGTGTCGGCTTCTAAAGAGAGTCCATCGGTTGAGTATGTTAATGAAAGCGTACTACACAGAATTATTATATCGGAAGGGAGCAAAGCTTATCACATTAAAGAGGTGGATGAAGAAAATAAAGAGAATTTGTTTTTAAACTATAAAAAGCTATCAGAAAAAGTAGCGGATGTAATTATGGAGTTTAATCCTACATTTCCCTATCCACACACACTTGCTAGTAATTTGTTTGAAATGGCTAATAATCATATCTATTTCGCACAACACCTACCTCGCTTAACAGACGTGCAGGTAAAAGGCGATGATTTTGAGGAAGTGGTGAGAATGTTACAATATTTTACTTTTACGCTTTTGGATAAATAACCCATGAATAAGTCTACTTTTAAGGTTATTGTTCTTACTTCCCATCCTAGCGTTTGCTCAAGAAACCAAAAAGGTGTTAATCATCGGTATTGATGGTTGCCGTATGGATGCTTTGCAAATAGCTGCTACCCCTAATATTGATGGACTGATTGAAGAAGCCATCTACAGCCCCGATGTTTTAAATGACGATATTGCTATTAGCGGACTAGGTTGAGACCATTTAAGCCATCTTGCTACCTAAAGCGAAGCGTACTTTCTACCTGCTACTACTATTTAGCGAATGTGGAATAGTAGCGTTAGGTTTAAAAGAGTTCGCAAATAAAATCCTACCTTTGCGCCATTAAACATGGGTACTTAAACACCTTTGAACTATTTAGCATAAATGGTGTTTTAATGCTACCTTGCAACCACAAACAATCCATAAAAAACAGCCATATACTCCATGAAAAAACAACACTTAGCCTTATTCATTGCCATAGTAGTACCCGTTGCCTTTTTTGTGTTTTTCGATCATTGCGATGTGTACAATGTACTAGGACATGAAAACAGACCCAAACTAAAACGCTACTTCGCACTAGAAGCTCCACAAGCCAATAGCATTACCAAAAACGACACCCTTTGGCAAACACTCCCCCCATTTGAGTTTGACGGACATTCGGGAGAAAAAGTAAACAATGCCACCTTTAAAGATAAAATTATTGTAGCCGATTTTTTCTTCGCCAATTGCCCCGGCATCTGCCCTAAACTAAGCTCCCAATTTCAACGCATACAAACCGAATTTAAAGAGGACGACGAAATTAGGTTGCTCTCCCACACCGTAGATCCCGAACGAGATACCGTAGAAGCTTTACGTGTATATGCTGATATGTTTGAAGCCGATTCTAGCAAATGGAAACTAGTAACAGGCGATAAAAAGGAATTGTACGAAATTGCCAGAAAAGGCTATAAAGTAAGTGCTTCCGAAGGAGATGGTGGTGCCGAAGATTTTATCCATACCGAAAAATTTGTGCTAGTAGATAGAGACCAAATTATACGAGGTTACTACGATGGGACGGATACCGCCGCCGTAAATCAACTCATGATCGACATCCGAATTTTACAATTGGAAAACCACAAAAGTAAACGCAAAGAAATGATATTGGATAGAGAACGAAGTGCCAAGGAAAAAACTGCGGCACAAGCAAAAGAAAAATAAAAGAAGAAAAAGAATTCCTGATATAAAAAAGACTTACTATTTTTCAAAAAAATAGTAAGTCTTCGTTTTTTTGGATGCTATGCTAATGCCATTGTCTGCATTTGGATGGGCTGGATGTTTGGATTTTTTGGATGCTATGCTAACGTCATTGTCAGAATTTGGATGGGCTGGATGTTTGGATTTTTTGGATGTTATGCTAACGTCTCAAAATACTCAATTACCAAATCACAATTTTTAAATAATAGTCAATAACCAAATTTTCAATTTCAAAAACCCTTAGCGTTAGCAGGAAAAAAATCAAAAATCAAATTTCAAGAATCAAATTTCAAGAATCAAAAATCAAACCTCCTTCGTCAGCATATCAAAATTCTAAATTCTCGATCCTAAATTTTAAATGATTCCCCTAACGTTATACTGAACCACATTAGGTTTTGTGCATTTCCATATTTATTATTTTATCTA
>JAHDBT010000566.1 GCA_020630215.1 Bacteroidota bacterium | reverse complement strand
CCGACATTTCTTCCACAAAATTGCTCCCCTTTTTTACTTTTCTCCTTAAAACACCTTATTTTACTTCACAATTCATTTTCCCCTCTTTTTTCCAAAAAACTATCCAATCATTAAAAAATATGAAAAAGCTTTTTTACCTCCTACCCGTATTCCTTATAGCTAGCATTATTTGCTGTTGGCTTCCACAAAATACCGATGCGCCAAGCCAAAAACGCAAACGTCCACAGCCTACTGAAATTGTGCAAACCCTCGAAGATAAACTTGAACGTAAAAAACGACGCAAGGCGTGGTTCAACCAAAAAAACTGGGCTGCACCAGGGGTGGATTGGAAGGCGGAAGACCGTAAAATTCGCCTTATGCAAAATAAAAAGTTCTTAAAAGATCGTATAAAAGGATTGGCCAATGGCACGCTCAAATCTTCGGGCGAAGTAGAAACCTTTGCGGACGGACAGGTGAATGGCTTGTGGCGAGAACGAGGGAGTAATAACCTAGCAGGCAGGATGCACCTCTGCGAAATTGACCTTGATAATGACCAGTTTTATGCCGCTTCTTCGGGCGATAATTTGTGGCGAGGAACAACTAGTGGCGATGACTGGACCAACCTCAATGATTTTATGCCCATCAACAATATTCACGGGCTGCGACTTGTAGAAGCGGCTGGCGGACTTGGATGTAGCAACGCTTGGAAAGATTACTACCGTTGCACAGAACAAGGTGGCACTTACAATGCCGAAACGGGGGAGTGTGTAGGAGTTCCTAGCACCTCTTGTCCGCCTTTTGAAACGGCAGCCGAAGCACAAGGGCCTTGCCCCGATGGGTTTATTTTTGACTGTGTGGGCAACTGTGTAGAAGCTTCGCAATTTACCGATTGGATTGGCGACGGCTATTGTGATGATGGATCTTATGGCACCGTATTTACCTGCACCCAATTTAGCAACGATGACGACGATTGTGCCACAGAAGGTATGGGATGTAGCAGCGTATGGGCAGTCTATTTGGCTTGTGCTAACGAAGGTGGAACTTACGATATGGTAACTGGCACTTGCTCTACTTTTAACCCTGCTTTTTGCGAAACAATTGCTAGTGCCGAAGCTGCACAAGGCGGCTGCCCTGCTAACCAAATGATGGACTGCGACGGTAACTGTTTTCCTGCAAATATGTTTGAAAGCATAGGCAACGGGCAATGTGATAATGGAACGGATGGCCCAAATCTTATGTGCGATCAATTTAACGATGATGGTGGCGATTGTGGTGTTAGAAAACGTTTATTGATTGCTGGTAATAACGAGGTTTTTTATACCGAAAATGATGCGGTTACCTTGTATCAATCGCAAGGAGTAGAAGGGCATGTTATTCGCCGTTTAGTAGTAGCAAACGACGAAGAAAAAACGCCTTATGTACTTACTTCTAAATCTGGGCAATGGCACTTATTCCGTTCGTTAGATGATGGGGCTAATTTTGAATTGCTCCACTCTTTTAGTGCAAGCGATGGCGATATCTGGACCGACCGCTATGGTTCTGGAACGGTGTATATTATTGCAGGGCTTCGCAGTTATGTTTTAGCTGCTGGCACTACCGAACCTGTAGAGCTAGGACTAGTAGGTTCGCCTGGCGGTTACACGCTTTTAACTGGCACGGAACAAGGAGGCAGCACGCAACTATACGCCTATATGGAAGGCAAAATTTACGCCTCCTCAGATGAAGGAAATACTTGGGAATTTAAAAGCGATGCTCCCGAATCGCCTTTTGCTCGAAACAGTTTATGTGCCTCTATTTACGACCCTAATGCGGTATATATTGGCGGCGTAGATTGTCACCGTAGTTATGATGGTGGGGCAACATGGAGCATCATTAACGGATGGGGCGAATACTACGGCAATGAAGCAACAAAACTACACGCCGATATTGATGGCATCAATGTATTTTTAGATGAAGCAGGAAACGAATTAACCGTTGTAAGCACCGATGGCGGCACTTATACCTCGAACGATAACTTGACAACGGTTAACAATATTTCGTTGCACGATTTAGGGGTCGGACAATATTACTCGGTGTACACCTGTAAGTTTAACACCGATGTGTTTTATGTAGGCAGTCAAGACCAAGGGTTTCAACGCTGCAAAACGGATTTTACGGGCGAAAACACCCTAGAATTTGTACAGACCATTAGTGGCGATTATGGCAATATTATTTCGGGGGATGAGGGTGCAAGCTTCTGGACGGTGTACCCTGGTTTTGCTATGTATTATCCTGATGCCATTAACAGTTTAACATCTTATTTCTGGGATTTTGAAGGCGATGGTTACCAATGGATGTCTCCGCTAATGCGTCATCCCGAAACACCTTTAAAAGCTTATGTAGGTGGCGGTGCGCCTAGTGGTGGCCAGTACCTCTGGCACTTGGATGCTACGGGAGATGATATTATTGCTACGCAAGGGGATTTTGATTTTGAAGCAGCCAATAACGGCAGCATTACCGCAACCGCTATTTCGCCTATTGATGGCAACTACCAATATGTTTTTACCAGTGTTGGCGAAGTGTATCGCAGTACCGATGCTGGAGAAAATTGGGAATTGGCTTGGGATGCAGACGACTATTTTTATGGCAACGATATTGTTCCTTCTGCTACAGCGTTAGGACGGGTATATATTGCAGGTAGCGGTTACTCTAATCAGCCCGTTTTAGTATCGGATGATAACGGGACGACCTTTACGCCAATAAGCAATGGAATGCCTTCTACTGCTATTAATCAGTTGGCAATGACTCCTAGCGAAGATTTAATTTTTGCGGCTACCAATGTAGGCCCTTATTTGTATGTAGTTGCCGATGGGCAATGGCACAATTTAACAGGTATTTCGGCACCCGACCAAACTTATATGACGGTTGATTATGTGCCTAGTACGGCTACCGCCCGTTTTGCTACCTATGGTCGTGGCGTATGGGATTTTTCGATGGCCTGTTATGTTGCTCCTAGTGAGTTTATGGTGAGTAATACCAGCACTAATAGTGTTCAACTTGATTGGAAACCAGCAGCAGGCGTTGCCACTTACGATATTTTGTATCAGGTAGAAGGTGCGAGTAATTGGTCATTTACAAGCAGCAATACCAATAGCATTGTTATTAGCGATTTAGTGGCTGGTGCGACCTACAATTTCCAAATGCTTACCAATTGCGAAGTTGCCACTAGTGAGTTATCTCCAATTAGTACTTTTGTTACTTATTGCGAATCGGTAAGCTCCAGTACTGCTAATGGATGGATTGACGAAATTAGCATACATACCTACACCAACAATAGTGGTGATGATACTGGATATGCCAGCTTTCTAGCTAGTCCGATACCTTTAATTGCAGGCAACACCTACCCTATTGCTTTACTGCCTGGCTTTACTGCCGATGCAAGCGATAAGTATTGGAAAATTTGGTTAGATGTAGATAGTGATGGCATTTTTACTGCTAGTGATTTATTGTACGAATCGGCAGCGAGTAGCGATTTGGTAAGTGGCACTATTAATATTCCTACAACGGCTTTGGAAGGCAACACCCTCCTACGCATTAGTATGCACGATGTAGCCGAAACGGATGTATGTGAAGCACTCAATGAAGGCGAAGTAGAAGACTATGCCATTGAGGTAGTTCAATACTGCAACTCTGCTGGCAGCAATTCTTATTACGAATGGATTGATGCGATTACCATAGGCGATTTTGAATCGAATACAGGGAATGATGATGCTTATGGAAATTACTTGGATGTAGTCATTCCACTAACTCAAAACCAAAGCTACGACCTCACCCTTAGCCCAGGCTTTATTGCCGACCCTTATGAAGAATACTGGAAAATATTTATTGACTACAACCAAAACGGCGTTTTTGACGAACCCAACGAATTGGCTTTTGATGCGGGGACAACCAGCAACACAACTGTTATGGGCAGTATCAGTATTCCTAGTAATGCCCTAGTTGGCAACACTCGTATGCGAGTAATTATGATGTACGATGGTAACCCTGATGCTTGTGAGGAATTTGGTGATGGCGAAGTGGAAGAATATAGTGTGCAAATATTGAGTGAATTCCCAAATGCGGTTGCTCCTATTCTTGCTAATACAAGCACTATTCAATTATATCCAAATCCTACTAGTAATTATTTGCAAGTGGAATTAAATCCTTTAACTGCACCTAGCAATTTAAGTATTTTTGATGTACAAGGGAAGTTGCTGTTGACGCAAAAAATAGCGGCGCAAACGGATAAAGTGCAGGTAGCGGTGTCGCATTTACCTGCGGGGACTTATGTTTTTGCTGTTGCTGGGCTTAGGGAAACGTTTGTGGTGGTGAAGTAGGTTTTT
>JAHDBT010000040.1:18690-26070 GCA_020630215.1 Bacteroidota bacterium | reverse complement strand
TAAAGGTACTAGCAGTTTTCAATCTGTACAACAACGTGCAGGGCAAGCACGAGGACGTGATGCCGAAGGGTACCGTTCAGAGTTTATTCGTTTAGTAGAGCTTTGTCGTTTGTTGGATAAGTAAACTGAAATGAAGATAAAAACTTGATTTAGTGTTTGGTAGTGGCGTAAAATTTTGCGTCACTATCAAATTAAAAAAAGCCGATAAGATTATACATCCTATCGGCTTTATTTTTTGTGTTGAAAGGAAGTATGTCTATCCCACTTGCGAATTACCACCTAAAATAAGGGTCAATTCATCAAGGATATACTGCTCCCCTTCACTTATTAACGTACCTCCAAAACCTAGGAAACCACCTTCCTTAGCAGCTTCAGCAACGTTTTGGGCAATGTCCATCATCCAATCCTTGTAATCCTGCACTACTGCTGCCGATTCTTTGGACTCTACTAAGGCAATTGCATTGCCGCACTCTTGTATGGCGATGGCAGTAAAATCTTCTGCCTTTTGTATATTATTGGCTTTTAATTTAGCCATTACAATTTCCTTTTGTTCCTTCGCTTTAGCCTGTGCTGCGGCTCTATCTTTTGGGTCAGGAGCAATGGCTACAATCAGTTCATTATCAGGATACATTTTTACCCCTTCAATTAGTGTTTGCACGCTGGCCATTGCCTCTTTCATAGTGCCAAGCAGGCCACTGTAATTGGCACTAGCAACAGCACTGCCTACTAATTGTGGTGTACTAATAAGGAGTTCCCATTCGGAATCGGTATAATTGTTTTTTACAGACGACATCGTATTTGTGTTTTTTAGGTGTGAAAAAAGACATGTTTATCTAAGCTGTTACACTCTTTCTTGGTAGAGGGTAGATGGTATTTGGTATTAGGATGGTTTCGCTTCACTACATCCTTGTAAAGTGCCAAGTACTTTTATCTTTTGATATCCTTGTCGAAAAAAAGTATTCAAAACAAGGAGAGGGATAGCTAGTTGTTTAACTAGTCAAAGGACTCAATTTTTATGCCTCGAATCAAAAAAAGTGAAATTTCGGTTTTGTGACGTAAAAAAAGGAGCTTGGTTGCTGGTTTAAAACAAAGAAATATTAATTGTAGGTAACCAGTTTTGGGATGGGGTGCCTCCTAGGAAATCACCATCCCATCGCCCATTTTATTATCAGGTTTTACAAACACCAATTTCCCATTTTCTTCCGCCATTAAAATCATTCCTTGGCTTTCTACGCCTCGCAATTTACGAGGAGCTAAATTAGCCAATAGTAATACTTGCTGCCCTACTACTTCTTCGGGACTAAAATGCTCGGCAATACCCGATACTACGGTGCGAGTTTCAAAGCCTACTTCCACCGTGAGTTTTAGCAACTTATCCGCTTTTTTCATTTTTTCGGCGGCGGTAATCGTAGCAGTACGAATATCTAATTTAATAAAATCGTCGTACTGAATGGTGTCTTTTAAAGGGGCAATAACTGCTTCCCCTGTTGTTTCGTTGGCATTAGCAGCAGCAACTTCCCTCGCAGCTTTAGCATCGGCTAATTTTTGTTGTTGGGCAGCTACTTGTGTATCTTCAATTCGGCTAAATAGCAAACTAGGTTTGTTAATTTTATGTCCAGCGGCTATGTTAAAGCTGCCTGCTAAAATGGCTTTTTCGTCTTCGGCACTTAGGTTTAAAAAGCCTTTTACTTTAGGAGCCGTAAAGGGTAAAAAAGGTTCCATGTACACCGATAAACGAGCAATAATATTTAAGCAAATAGATAAGATGGCAGCCGTTTGTCCTTCGCTTTGTTTAATGAGTTTCCAGGGTTCGGTGTCGGTTAAAAACTTGTTGCCAGCTCTGGCTAAGTTTATCACTTCTGCCAATCCATTTCTAAACTCGTAGCGGTGTATAGCGGCATCCAACTCATAAGGCATGGCTTGCATTGCTGCAAAAACTTCTTCGGCTTTTTCGTGTACGGTTTCCAAATCATCACTAGGAATTTCTGGTAGTACGCCCTCAAAATATTTGTGGGTAAGTACGAGTACTCGGTTTACAAAATTTCCTAGTATAGCCAGTAATTCGCTGTTGTTGCGTGCTTGTAAATCGTTCCAGCTAAAATCGCTGTCCTTGTTTTCGGGCATATTGGTGGTAAGGGCATAACGCAGCACATCCTCCATGCCTTCAAACTCGGCTAAAAAGCCATCCACACTCACCACATGATTCCTAGAAGTTGACATCTTATCGCCCTCTAAATTCATAAACTGATTAGCAGGTACATTGGTAGGCAAAATATAATCGCCATGCATCTTTAAAATCATCGGAAAATTAATGCAATGGAAAACAATATTGTCTTTTCCAATAAAATGCACGAGTTTGCTTTCTTCATCTTTCCAGTACAATTCCCAGTCGTCGGTTAAAGCTTTGGTCGCCGAAATATAGCCAATTGGTGCATCCATCCAAACATACAAAACTTTACCCTCGGCATCGGGTAGTGGTACAGGAATGCCCCAATCTAAATCGCGGGTCATAGCACGAGGTAGCAGTCCTTCCTGAAACCAAGAACGACATTGCCCTAGTACATGCTTTTTCCATTTTTCGGTTGCTTGTACATCTTCTAACCATTGTTTAATTTCGGCTTGATGCTCGTCCATGCGTAAATACCAATGTTTGGTAGTTCTTAACACGGGCGTATTGCCACTCAAAGTAGAAACAGGATTTATCAATTCCGTAGGACTTAAACTAGACCCACAGTTTTCGCATTGGTCGCCATAAGCGTTTTCATGTTCGCATTTTGGACAAGTGCCTTTAATATATCTATCTGCCAAAAATTGGTTAAAGCCTTCATCATAATATTGCTCCGATACCTTTTCTATAAACATGCCTTTGTTGTACAAGTTGGTAAAAAAGTCGGAGGCCGTTTCGTGATGTATGGCTTCGGAAGTACGGTGGTAAATATCGAAAGACATACCAATTTTCTCGAAACTGGTTTTGTTAATTTCGTGGTATTTATCAATCACCTCTTTAGGAGAAATACCTTCTTGTTTAGCCCGAATGGTAATCGCCGCACCATGCTCATCGGAACCACAGATATATTTTACATCTTTGCCCATTAAGCGGAGGTAGCGCACGTAAATATCTGCTGGCAAATACGCACCCGCAATATGTCCAACGTGTAGCGGCCCATTTGCATAAGGCAATGCCGATGTTACTAAGTATCGTTTCGGTTCTGATTTATTCATTGTATATTTGGTTTTTTTTGAGATCGCTTCGCTGTCAGCGGTCAGATTGTTCGCTTCGCTCTCTGTCAGATCGCTTCGCTGTCAGTTTCCTGCTAAATGCACAATGTGTTAGTGAATACGCTAAACATTAAATGCCAAAAACACGTCAGCATATCAACTGACTGCTGACAATGAGCGAAGCGAATGATCTAACCGCTGACCGCTAAAACACGTCAGTATATAAAACTGACTGCTGACAGTAAGCGCAGCGCACAGTCTGACTGCTGACTGCTAAATTCCCGCAAAGATATAAAATCATTAATTCATTAATCAATAATAAGCCATGATAGTTCCGCCATACTTAAAAAAAGGAGATGCCATAGCCATTGTATGTACTGCTCGTGCTATGAAATTAGAAGATTTACAGTATGCTATAGGCGTGCTAAAATCTTGGGGATTGAAGGTAGTCATTGGCAAAACGGTAGGCTTAGTACACGGGCAATTTGCTGGTACGGATGAAGAACGGGCGACAGATTTTCAGGAGATGTTGGAGCGTAAAGATGTAAAAGCTATTTTAATAGGACGAGGAGGTTATGGCACCGTAAGGATGGTAGATTTGGTAGATTTTAGTCCATTAAAAAAACAAGCTAAATGGATAGTGGGATTTAGTGATATTACGGTATTACACAGTCACCTACACACGCAATTGCAGGTAGTAAGCATTCATGCCCACATGCCCAGCACTTACGCTACTAGTACCCCCGAAGCCCTCGCAAGTTTACGCAATGCCTTGTTTGGAAACCAACTGTTGTATCCCATCGTATGGCATCCATTAAACAAAAAGAGTAGGGTGGGAGTGGAACAAATTTTAAAAGGAATTGTAGTAGGGGGTAATTTATCGGTGCTATACAGCATACTAGGCAGCGTATCGGATATTAATACGGATGGGAAGATTTTATTGCTAGAAGATTTAGAAGAGTATGCCTACCATGTAGATAGGATGTTGATGGCTTTAAAACGCAGTGGAAAATTAGCCAATTTAAAAGCCTTGCTAGTAGGAGATATTGCCGAAAAGGAAAACGAAGACAATCCTTATGGAAAGAGCATTGCCGAAATTATTATGGAACACACGCAAGGGTATGATTATCCTGTTTTGTTTAATTTTCCATTGGGGCATATTGCTAATAATTGGGCGGTTTATATGGGGGGAGAGGTGGAATTGGAGTTAAAAATAAATGGAGAGCCGAGTGCTTAAAAGTTATTAAAAAAAATACCCCATTGTACAAAACTAAAATCGTATAATGGGGTATTTTTATTGGACTAACTGGTTGGTTTTAAAAACTATTAAAACTAATACCAATAGAAAACGGATGAATGCCTGGTCCTCTATCGTTTTCAAATAGGGTAGTAAGCGAATAAATGCCTACTAGGTTAAAATAACCATAACCAATTCTAAACGAGCTATTAAGGCGGTAGCGGTTAATATTGGGTAGTTTTTTGTTTTTAATAAATACCTCGTCTACGCTTGCGCCACTTAAATCGGTGCCACGGTATTTAGTGTGAGCATCAAAACACACGCCGCCTCGCAGTCCCGCAGCTATTTTAAACGAACGCCCAAATTGGTCGGGATTGGTACGCAAACGCAATTCTACAGGAATTTCAAAATAAGTAGTACTTAATTTATTACGGGTAGAACTTACACTAACCGAAGACGTATCAATAGGATTGTTAATAGCGGACGGGATAGGCTCGAAATACGTATTGCCGTCGCTATTTTTTTGTACCGTAGCATTGTTGTAAACATTATTGCTCGATAAGCCAATGCCTGGCGCAAAGCTTACATTATTGCTAATTAAAGCAATATCGTACATAATTAAAAAATTAATGCCTCGGTTATACCATTTTACTTTTACATTGTTGGGTTTATTGTACCAATTATCGTGGGTTATTTCAGTAATAAAACGGTCTCTACTCGATTTTTGCTTTGCTTTTGTAGTATCTATTTTGGTGGTAGTATCTTGTGCAATAAGCGATAGCGTTAAAAAACTGAGTAGTAAAATGCAGATTAGTTTATTCATAATGAAAATGATTTTTTTTTAAGGAACGATACGAACAACTTTAATTAGTGATTTGTTTTCTATCACTTACTATACGTTAAAATCGTGCCATAAGGCAGCTTGCTATTAGTGATTATTAAACCGCAAAATTAGGAAAATATACGGTGACTAGTACTTAAGAACGTAAATAATTAACGTATTAGGGACGGAGAATAAATAAGCGTCTGATTTTGATGAAATATTTTTGTATTAGACCAGGCGGCAAAGTACGCATTACGCCTAAGCGTAATAAGGATTTTGTCAACGCAGGATAGTGTGAAAAGATAAAGTCAAAATGGACCCTTATTTATTCCCCATTCCTTAATTGAAGGGTTTAATTTTGCGCTAGTAATTGAAGTGTTTTCACAAAGGGGATTGGTAGGTCTGCTTTAATAACTAGCTCTTCTTTTGTAAAAGGATGTAAAAAACGCAATTCCTTAGCGTGTAACAATAAGCTGTGTTGGTTAAAGGTCATTCTAAAAAAACGATTTAGGCGTTTATTGCCATGTTTTTTATCTACTAAAATAGGATGATTAGCTGCTCGTAAATGTTTGCGAATTTGGTGTTGTCTGCCAGTAAGAGGCATTGCTTCTACAAGGGCAAATTTTTGGTGATTTGGTAAAATATCCTCGGCACTAGGAAGCTTAAATGTTTGGAGGGTTTTAAAATGAGTTAAGGCTTTTTGTATCGGTTTGTTTTTTCCTGATTGCAAAGGTTTTTCTACTACAAAATTGGCTGGCGGATGTCCATTAACAATTGCCCAATACTGTTTTTCTACATTGCGCTCCCTAAAAATTTTCGACATTAGCTGAGTTGCTTCGGTATGTAGTGCTAATAATAAAACGCCAGTAGTAGGTCGGTCTAAACGGTGTACTGCTTTTGCATTTTGCCCCAATTGTTTGGTCATGTGCTCTAGTACCACAACTTCCTCCTTTGGTATCAACCTAGTACGATGCACCATCATATCCGCCAATTTATTTACTGCCACAAAATGTTCGTCTTGGTATAATATTTCCATTAAAAATAGTTGGTTTTATTCAAAGGTACTTAAAATTGTTTAGGCATTTGGTTTTGGTAAGGCAGCGTTTTCTATTCCGTTTTTAGCTTAGATTAGTTATGCATGGTTGCTAAAAAAAATGAAGCATAATCTATGTAAAATTAGCAAAAAGCTAAAATTAGTCGTATATTGCACTCACCATGAAAGAAAAAGTAGTTAATCCACACGACCGTTTTTTTAAGGCCACCATGACAGACTTAAAAATAGCGAAGGACTATTTTAGGCGATTTGTTTCGCCCAAGCTAGTTAATAAATTACAGCTAGATAAGCTGGAAATTAAAGCGACGAACTTTGTCAACAAAGCATTAAGCGAACATTTTGTTGATATTGCCTATGCTTGTCCGTACATCAAAAATGAAGTAGTAAAGGAGGTGCATATTATTTTACTGTTAGAGCATAAATCCTATGTTCCTGATTATCCACACTATCAACTATTACTTTACATAGGTGCAGTTTGGGCAGAATGTATTAAAAATAAAGAACCATTAAAATTGGTCTTACCATTTATCTTTTATCACGGAAAAGAAACTTGGGAGGTTAAGGATTTTTTTGAGTATTTTGGTGATATTGATGAAGAATTTAGGCAATACATACCCCAATTTAATTACATCCTAACCGATACTGCCGACTTTAGTGATGCGGATATGTTAGCAATGAACACCAGCTTTTTAATGAATACCATACTCATTTTTAAATATGGTAAAAATGCCAACTACATTCGCAATAACTACCAAATGCTCTTTATGTTACCAGAAGGAGAAGGCGTTTGGAACGATTATACGAGGAACTTTTTCCACACTTTTTTTGTTTATTTACTAAATGTTGCTAACTTAAAAAAGGAAGAAATGAATACCATTATTAAAGAACTTCCAAAACCAATAAAACAAATAGGTATGACCACTTATGACTATATAAGATTAGAAGGGGAAGAGATTGGTGTCAAGAAAGGAAAAACTGAGGGCAAAATCGAAGGCAAAGAGGAAGAACAAGAAAACATCGTTATCAAACTCTTTAAAAAAGATTTTT
>JAHDBT010000040.1:0-18590 GCA_020630215.1 Bacteroidota bacterium | reverse complement strand
GGCAAAGAGGAAGAACAAGAAAACATCGTTATCAAACTCTTTAAAAAAGATTTTTCCATCTCCTTCATCGCCAATGCGCTAGAAATTAGCGAAGCAAAAGTAAAAGCTATTTTGGTTAAACACGGATTAATTGAAGCATAAAAAAACAATCGTCAACTATCAAAAGCGCTATCTGCAAATTAAGTGTAGATAGAGCTTTTTTTTGTAAAAAATATTGCTATTCATTCCCATTTTGAAACTCCCCTCCCAAAACAAATAACTCCCCTACATACAAGAAGTTTTTAATCAATTGACAACCAAGAACTTAGCGGCTTGGCATTAACTTTACTTACAATAGTACGTATAACCATCTATTGATAAGCGAACTTATAAAAAAAAGACAATTGATCATGAAAGAGATGTTACTTCAATCCTTCCGCATAAGCATATTAGTTTTATGCACCTTAATAGGCTCTTCTACCACAACAACCAACAATGTACAAGCACAAAACCTTTCCATTACCGAAACAACCGATTTCCTAAGCACTTTTTTAAGTGAATGTGCTAGTGCCGATACACTAAGTATTACCATAGAAAATCCAGAAACACCAGTTACGGCAACTAACCTTAGCCTAGTATATAGCCTGCCTAATACCATTGAGTATGTAAGCTATATTCCTAGCGCAAACATTATTAGTGTGGATGATAGCGATATTTCTGCACTCGTATTTAACCTTAGCGATTTAGCCTATCAAGGCAGCAGCACCGTGCAAATTTTAGCGCGAGCAAAATGTGGTGCCAATGGCGAAAGCGAGTTGTATTCGCAATTAACCGCTAACTACCAAATTAATGGCGTGCCTAACAGCGATGTTGGCGTAGGCGAAAACTTAATTGGCGTAGTAAAAAAGCCATCAGTGCAGTTTGCAGGCGTTACAAACATGGTGCAAAATAATGGCTTAATAGGGCAATCTTTTTCTCGTAGCTACAGCGTTACCAATACGGGCATCCTATCAGCACTCGAAAAATTTACCTTTGAAAGCACCATGGAAGAAGGCGTAAGCTTTGTAAGTTTACTAGTAGATGGCATCGAAGTAACACCAGCTATTGATGGAAATACGATTAGTTATGAAGTTAATAAACTCCTTCGCAACTTAGATAATTACCCTAATGATGAAGCAATTATTGAGGAAGTAATTATGGTAAATGCCTGTACCAATCCAAATGTAGGCTCTACCTCTTTTGTACGTTGGGGATGCGACAATGCCACTTGCGAACAGGAAGATTTGTTTCCCAATATTCAAACACCAGTAGGCATTCCTGCGGTAGTAGCAACACTAGGCGTAGCAGACTTACCCGCCTGTTGGAGCGAAATGGCTAAGGGGCGAATTACCCTCACCAACAATGGCACGGGAACAGCTACCAATATTCAATACAATCTATTAAACGACATGGAAGATTATAATAACAATTATATTGTGGAGTCTTCTTTTACGATACAAAAAGAAGGCGAAGCTGTCCAAGCACTCATGTTAGATAGTGCAACTGGGGCTTATAGTGGCCCTCATTGCTATTCAGGTGGTGGAATTATCAACACCGAATTTGCTTTTACGATCGATTTTATGCAGCCAGGCGAAACCTTCTACGTAGATTTCGATTTTGAACGTTGTGTATTAATCAATCCCAATCCTGCATGTAATAACAAACAATGGTTCGAGGTATGGGAAAGCGAAGGTACATTTGGCGGTACGTGTAATTTTGAAACTGCTACGATGCCCATGCTAGAATTTAATGCAGAAGCTTTTCATTGGACAGCTTCTTTACCTGATGCTCCCCTAGATATGGACGATGGTGATGAAGGTACTTTTGAAATTAATTATACCAATGCCTACTTGCAAGGTTTTACCGATGATGGTACGGGGCATGTAGCCGTAGAAATTGATATACCGCTAGGTTTGTGTTTACCAGGTACCAACGATTTTGCGATGATTCATGGTGTCAATACTAAAACACTACCAACTTCTGTAGAAATTGACGATGACAACGGACTTATCAGTCTACAGTTTCCCCCACAAAGCTATGTAAACAATCGTATTTTGTTTGATGTGGTTGCTTGTTGTAATGCTTTAGGAGGTGTTTCTTCTGGATGGCAAAATGTTACAGCACAAACCTTTTTTGAATCTAGCGATAATTGCACAAGTAGCAATTTGCACACTTTGCATTGCCAATTAAGCACGCCTATCAGAATTCAATGTGGAGCTGGCTGTGATTTAGGAGGAATGCGCTTTTTATCTTTCTCTACTGCTCGTACTACTTTTGGACAAGCAGACAACGACGATAATGGACAAGCAGATGGAAGTGGCAGTTTAGATATGAGTAAAGTGCGTACTGACCGTTTGTTTTTACAAGACGAATTTACAAGCGAATTTAGAGGAACAGTAGTAACAAATGAGAATAGTCCTCAAGCATTCGATTATGGATATGCAGAGGTAAATATGCCATTATTTGGTAGCTATATTGATAGACTTGATGCAGCTATTAATATTTACGATGCCAGCACAGGCAATACCTATACTTGTAGTGAAGTGCCTTTTACCGTAAGTACATCGGGCGAAACCCGTACGTGGCGATACGATTTTAGTGTAGACGAATTAGCTGCTTTACCTTGTACCGATATTCCTATGGACTTTAGTTACGCCAATGGCGATTCTATTTCGGTAGTAGCCAACTATAAAGTTAACGGTTCTTTTTCGGGAATGAAAGTAGCCGTATTTGATACCAACTATTATTTAACCACCAGCGAAAACGGAACACCTTATGTTTGTAATAATTATGCTGTTCGTATGGTTGCCTATGGTTACAATGTAACCAACTTAGGAACTTTAGACCATACCCTAGATGGCTGTGAATCGCAAAACCTAGGAACAGAATATTTAGAAAGATACTTTAACTACTTTTATATTGGAAACAATATCGGCAACAGCAGCCGCCAGTTTCCTTACGAGTATCGACAAATGATAGCCTTAGACGAAATGACCTATACCGTTCCTGTAGGTTACACCATGGAAAGCTTAACCGTTTACCAACGTCGTAATGTAGGAGGATTTAGCAGCGTTGTAGAAAGCGCAACGCTCACGCCTATATCAACTTCGGGAAATACACAAACCTACGATTTAAGCAGTATTTATACCATTAACGGAGGCAGTATTCCTTTACCAGATGAAGGCATTCGCTTGCAGTTTTCACCTAAAGTTTCTGCCAATTGTGATGCAACTGCTGGAATAGGAAATGTTACTTTAGACTACGAAACAACCTTTCTCGATCCTAGCGGCATACAACGTACTACAACCGCTAATTACGATGTAGTTCCTCCTGATATTAACTTCCAGATCTTAGGCGGACAAACCAGCATTCTAGCTGCCGTAGAATCGGTAGAAACAGTAGATATTAGGTTGAGAAACGAAGCTCCTTTTTCTGACGCGGACCATGTGTTTGTAAGCTATGATTCGCCAGGTGGCTATATTATCGTTGATTCGGTTTACAATATTACAGATAACGTTTGGTTAACACTTAACAACGATTTTTGGGAGTATGGCTTTTTAGGACAAGCAGACGATTATGTAGATTTACGTTTTTACTACACCTATAATATTTGTCAACAACGTGAATTTGATATTGTTGCAGGTTGGGGTGGATGTGATGCCTATCCTAGTTCGGTAGCTGCTAACCCTTGCCAAGTGTTTAGAACAACATTAATGCTAGACCCTGTTGTGCCAGAGGTACAAACAGCCATTGTAAACAAATCGTATACTTACACCGATTTATGTGAGGAGTTTGATTATACGGTATCGGTTTCTAATAGAGACCCAGGTGTTGCTAGAAATTTAAGCTTCGACTTATTATTACCATTAGGCTCTAACTTAGATATTATTGAAGGCTACTCAAAAGTAGAATACATGGGTACGGTTTACGACGTAGAACCTACGCCAATTAGTGAGCGTCTTTTCCGTTGGGACATTTCGGGTATTGTAGCGGGCTTGGAAGCAAATGGTTTACGTCCTTATGCCGAACGTCCTGCCAACGAGTACTTAGTAAGTGTAAAATTAGCAACTGCTTGTGGATTTATTTCAGGTGGTTCGCTACAATTTATTTCTAATGCCGATGGTACTTGTGGAGAACCTTTGTACTCGGCTGCAGATGCAACATTGCCTATCCGCTTAAATGCTGCTTTAGATTACGAGCAAATTTATGCACCGCTTATGGCGCAAGATACTAGCAGTCGTAGCCAGTTTACCATCATGATGTTAAATAAAACACCAGAAACAGGCGACCCAACTTCGAGCAGAGATCACTACTACTTAACCTTACCTAAAGGATATGCCTACATAGAAGGCAGCAGTAACTTTACACAATACATTCCTAGCACCACAGAACCAACTATTGAAGTGTTAGATGGCATTACTCGCTTAGATTGGTTTTTTGCAGATGGCATTCCAACGCAGGATACAATGATATGGGACATTGATTTTGAGGTTGATACCGTTTTAGTAGGATGTGATGTATCTTTATTTAAAGCGCAAACCTTAACTGAGATACAAGCAACCTGTGTATCGAGTGGCGAAACTTGTGGGGTATTGGTTACTTCTAAGGAAGATGAGTTTTACTTCTCGCAATGTTTTGGTTCGGGTTCGGGTAAAACGGCTGGCTTAGAAAGTAATGGTGATTTA
The DNA here is from genome assembly GCA_020630215.1 of Bacteroidota bacterium. Taxonomy (GTDB): domain Bacteria; phylum Bacteroidota; class Bacteroidia; order Chitinophagales; family UBA2359; genus JAHDBT01. The sequence continues at coordinate 13,887 of JAHDBT010000040.1, read as the reverse complement.
GCATCTAAAATTGCTAAAAGAAAATACCAACAAAGAAGAACAAGTAATACTAAAAATATTGAAAAAGAACAACTGATAAAGTTTACCGAAAAAGCAGCACGCAAAGGAGACATACAAACCATACAATCGGAGGCAGCTAAAGCCAACCAAAAATCGGGTATTTCTGATTTGATTAAATTTATTCCAGAAAAAGGCATGTACGATTCGCAGGCCTACATTTCTACACCAGCAGACTTAATTGATATTACCAATGCCGAAGAAGTTTTTGCAGTAGATTATTTCTCGGGCGAAGAACGCTACGGAGCCATCTTAGCTTTGTCTACCTACGACCAAGTGTACGAACACACTAAAGTTATTTGCGACCGTTTTAGCGGTGCTACTTTAACCGACATTGGACACATCAACATCCAATACCAACCATTTATTTACTACGTACTAGAACAACCAGATGGAACCGTAGAATATGGCATCAGCTTTACCGCACACTCAGGCGGCTATGGTGGATTATATATCGACAACCGTTGGGACTTAGAAGATTACGACGAATTGCCTGTTAACTTTAATTTCCAAGTATGGTCTTCTACTTTAGATTTAGCCGAAGACTTAATGATACGTGTGTTGGACTTGATGAAAGAGGAAACGACTGGACTTGTATATGCCAATAACGATGCACCAACTATTCCAGAGGTGTATGTACGCAAAGGGAATTACAACAAAGGGAAGTTAAACCTCAATATCCAGAACAACAACAATGCTACAGAAGTAACTTTAAGAGGTACTTACAAAACAACCGAAACAGAAGAACGCCAACAATTTGAAGAAGTAATTGCTTTAAGTGGCGCAGCACAAGAAGAAGTTGTTTTAGATTTAGGCAGTGTATACGATATTGGCTTTAATGTAAAAAACAATGTGAACTCGCAAGTAGATGTTATTTACAGTGCCGACGGAACCTGGTTTACAGAAACGCCTAGCAGCACACAAATTGACAGCTATGAAGTAAGCCCATACATCACCAACCTCGACGACCACAATAGCGACGATATGATTGTAGAGCGAAATGTGGAGTTAACAGGTACGGTAGGCTCTTATTTATCAGTAGTGCGTAACCTGCGTCCTCGTAGCGCAAGTGCCGATGTAAGCAATTACAATGTGCTAGCATTTACTGCTGAAGTAGAAGGACCTCAAATTATGACGGTAACCGTTGCAAAAGCAGGAATTAACAACTGGGATGAACAATTTAAAATTCAAGTGCCATTAAGTACCTCATCAACCATACACGAAATTTGGTTGGGCGATTTAGTAAGCGAAACAGGAAATATGTTTGATCGAAGTGATGTACAATCGGTTGTGTTTACCATTAGCGGTGCAAGTAGCGAAACAGGCAGTATGCCATTTGAATTAAATATTAGCGATGTACGCTTTAAAAACGCCAACGCTCCAACCGAAAATATATTGAATGCAGGGACGATTAGCAACTATCCAAACCCATTTAATGACGAAACTGTGATATTTTTTGCCCTAGAAGAAGCCTCGGAATACACCCTTAATGTATTTGCTGTAGATGGTCGTAAAGTGTTCAGTACCAGCAAAGTAGGAGTGGAAGGTAAAAATAGAGTTGTGTTCAAGCGTGGGGAACTTTCTGCAGGAATTTATTTTTACCAATTAAACGCAAAGCACAAAATCATCTCTAATGTAATGTTGGCGGTTGACAAGTAATTGACCAGTCGTTAGCATCGGGAACATTTGGGTAATTTGGGAACTTTGCCCCTTTTATTAGTGCAAACTTGAAAGGGGCTTTTTCCTCCCAAATTAAAATTTGAAATACAAAATTTTTACCAAAAGACTACCTTTAAATGTATAGTTGGCGGTTACAAAAAACAACCGTTTGCTCCGGGAACATTTGGGTAATTTGGGAACCCTGCCCCTTTCATTAGTGCGAACTTGAAAGGGGCTTTTTCTCCCCAAAGTTAAGCTTTGAAAATAGTAGATTTTTACCAAAAGACTACCTTAAATGTATAGTTGGCGGTTACAAAAAACAACCGTTTGCTCCGGGAACATTTGGGTAATTTGGGAACTCTGCCCCTTTTATTAGTGCAAACTTAAAAGGGGCTTTTTCCTCCCAAAATAAAGCTTTAAAAATAGTAGATTTTTACCAAAAAACACCCTCCAAAATGTATAGTTGGCGGTTACAAAAAAACAACCGTTTGCTCCGGGAACATTTGGGTAATTTGGGAACTTTGCCCCTTTCAATAACAAATTTGAAAGGGGCTTTTTTTTGCCTTTTGGGAGATAATGTAGAACCAACTTTAGTTCGTTTAATCACTAGGCAATACTACAAAAAATGTTATTACTTACCATCGTGATTTGAGAGTAAAGCTAAGAGCTCACCTAACACTTCGACTACAAATAGTAACCGAAAAACAAAATAGTGCAGAAGCCTATGGTAGGGACTACAATATCAACATAAATTAAAACAACGAAGCGTAGCCGTCTAAATACCAATTACCATGTACCCGCTACTAGAAAAAAACTAACTAAACCAATCCCAAATTTTACGCAACACTTCCACTTCATGTTTAATTGCCACGAGTTTACCTTTTCTTCCACCAATTACATACTCGTATTGCGTGCCGCTATAATCGCAATTAATAATCCAAACGGGTACTAAGGCAAAACGAATTTTGGAGTTGTTGAGGGAGGTAAACGATTTATCAATTTGTTGTCGGTCGCCGCCAATTTTTCTTTTAATAGAGCGTGCAATATAAGGCGTAAATTGTCCTAGTACATTATTCATCGTGGCATCAATAGGAGCTTCGTAGGTTTCTACGGCGTGCTGTTGAATGTGCTTGCTGCTAAAAGTGAGGAGGTCGGTAGTAAAAAAATCGTTGAGGGCTTTTAGGTGTTTTGGAGCAACTTGATTGCTGGTAAAAGCAGTTTGTTTATTAAAGGCCAAATGGTCTTGTCCTTTTACAGGAGTCCAATCGGTATAGGTGTTATCGCCACGTCGATACCTAATGCCTCGTTGACCATGAAAGTAGGTGTAGCTTTGTAAATCGTATATTAAGACAGGCACAAATATCCCTTTAATAGTATAATTGTCCTTAATGTAATTACGGGTTTTTTTCGATAACAAAGTAACGCTACTCAGCCACTCTGAAAAAATAAGCTCGGCATCACGTCTGCTTTTTTGAAAAGGAGCAATATGCGTAGGGCTTGCTTTTGCCCCTAGCGAATACAAAGTATCTATTAATTGCGGATTGTTGCATTGCGTACAATGATCTTCCTTTTTTTCGGGGGGGATGATAGAAAAGCGGCGGCAATTAGGACAGGTCATTGCGTTAAAATGTTGGAGTTTGCTCACTCCTGGCCCTGCGGAACTGGCATTTTTAGGTGTGGCTTGGTAAACGGCTCTTTTATCAAAAAAACCTTTAGTATCTACAAAGCGATAGGTTTGGTCGCAGTAATCGCAATCGGTTACACTAAAGCGTTTCATGCCTTTAGGGTCGAGCAGTGCATGTTGGCAAGACCAGCAATAAATACCCTCATTTTGTGGATGTACCAACGGAAGGTCAAGGTTTTCCTGTCCTGTTCCACAACGACTGCTTTGTAATGCAAAACGTTCTAATTCAATGCCATACAATGCGAACACTCGTTTCATTTCTGCTTGTATGTTGGCATTAAATTGCGAGTTATCTCCTAGCAACGTTTCGGAAGTAAATTCGTATTGTTCTAAAAAGTTAAAGATAATTTGATTGCCTAGTTTTTCCAATTTTTTCATTACCAGCCTCGGTTTAAGCGATTCGAGGTGCATACCCATTTTTTGAACAAAAGTAGTCGTATCTGCAATATGAAAATCGTAGACCCCTGCAAGTTGTAGGTGTGTTAGCCGATCATTCAGGCGAACAATCCTATCCGTTGAAGCATTGCTGTTTCGTTTGTATACCAACATCGGATAATTAACTTGCCATTGCACTTCAAAAGTGCTTTTATCAACAAAGTATAATTTGGCTTTAAACGAGCTAGGCGCATTATTATACCATCGCTGAATATCCGATAGCTTAGGAAGCGTATCGAAATTGAGGAGGTATTCGCCAGCCGTAAAAACATCGGCGGGTTGTTGTTTGGTAATAAAAATGGCTTCGGTACTTTGTGGCACTTGCAATTTAGCATCGTATTTAATGCTGTTGGGGAGAAGCCAGTTTTTATAATCAGGTAGGTAAAATAAATTGTTGGATTTATTTTCTAGATCTGGTTTTATGATTTCATTATCGAATAAGCCCATAGGTATATTCTATTTAAAAGGTATTTAGACTTTTGGATTTTCAGATTTTTCGATGTTTATTTTTTCGACATCTTTTGCAAAGGTAATTTTTTTCTATCACTTCTTAAACCACTTAGTGAATGAGAAAAAATAACCTCCACCAATTTAATTTATTCTATTTCCCAATGCGGCGTTGTAAATACTCGTCATAGCCCGCTATGACTGCGTTTTACGCCTTGCCTTGAAAAATATAATTAAATTTCTTGGTGGACTTTATTTTTTTCATTTCACTTACCCAATAACAAGCCCATTAAGCTGGGTTGTTTGGTGGTAATTAATTTTCCGTGGTTACCGCCTATTAGGTATTGAAAACTTTTGGTATGGTATTCAAATTCGATTATCCAAACAGGAGCCAATACAAATTTAATGGTTGAATTATTAAAAGTCGTGAAAGTTTCGGTTATTTCTTGGTGTTTGCTGCCTATTTTTTTCTGTATAGCGGTTGTTATTAAAACGTCAATATTTTGAAGCATATCTTTAAGTGGTATTCGCAGTGTTGTTTCGTAGGTTTCTACAGCTTTATGTTGTAGGTGAGTACTATTAAAAGCGACTAAATCTATATTTAAAAAATCGGCTAATAAATCTAGTTGATGCTTGGGTATAAGCTGACTCGCAAAAGTTTTTTGTTTATTAAAAGATAGATGAGTTATGCCCTCCCGATTATACCAAGCCACGATGCTGTTTTTCTTTTCGGGAAATTGAGGAATTCCTTTTTTGCCTTTAAAATAAGTGTAGCTACGTATATTAGCCATAATGCAAGGAACAAAAATGCCTTTAATCGTATAGTTTTCTTTGGCGTAATGAATGACTTTATTAGGCAGATTTTTTTGTTCGTCTAACCAATATAAAAAAGTGAGTGCCGCACGGTCTTTATCTATTTTAAAGGGCACAATATGCGTAGGACTAATTTTTTCATCAATGCTATTTACTGTTGCTATTAGTTGAGGTTTGTCACAATAGCTACAAGTGCTCTGGGTTTTTGCTGGAGGAATGAGGGTTGCCAAATTGCATTCCTTACAATTGTTAAGGTGAAAATGATGGAGGGAATTAACCTGTGTACCTGTATCGTAATTATCTTTTGCAACAGGCTGCCAAGTTCCCTGTTTATCTAGGTAAAGTTGGCGTTCGTTAAGGCGGTAATACTGTTCGCAATGATTACACTCTTTAAAGCTAAAGTATTTTCTATTTTGGATACGGGGCAGTTTAGCTTTGCATTTCCAACAATTAAGGGTTTGGTTAGCAGTATCAATATAAGGAAAATTAACATCTATATATTTACTGCGCCAACGAATATCATCAACGGAAAAATGGTTTAAGCGCATTCCATATTCGGTAAATAAGGAAAGGAGTTGCTGGGTAACTTGTTGTTTGAAATGGCTATTATCTGCTAGTAAATTTTCGGCGGCAAAGGCATAAGTTTGGGTAGTGTTTTGAGCAGCATGATGCACCGTATCACCAATTGTTTGTGCTATTTCGTCAGATGTATGCAGGCGAAAATTAAGCTCGGTTTGTTTTATAAAAGTGGCAATGTTTTCAATTTGAAACTGGTATTGGCCGCCTACATAAATAAAGGTCGCTTCTTCGGAATGGCTTTGGTGAGGTTTAGTAGATGCAGATGGATAATAACAGAGCACTGGAGCTGTAACAGCCCATTGGAAAGTAATGGGCTTAGTATTAATAAAAATAAGATCGGATTGAAAAGTTTTAGGTCGTTCAATATGCCATTCTTGGCTCTTCGCAAGTTGAGGAAGCGTAGCTTCATTTAAATGATGTTGACCTGGTTCAAATACATCTCTTAGTTGTTGCCGATAAATAAATGCGGCATCGTATCCTGTAGGCACTACCAGTTGGGCATTGTAGGAAATACTGGGATTATAGGGTTGAATATTATAGTGTGGGAGTATATGAAAATGAGGTGTTCGAGGAGGAGCTTGGGCTTGTACGAGTTGATTGCTGAAGGAATACATAGGGTAATTTTAGTAACTTTTTAATGATTTAACAAGATACTAAAAAAAGAGGATATTTAAAGCTTTGTTTTATTCCTTCCTAAGAATAGTGTTTGTTTTTTTTTCCTTTTTATTAACCTTGCTAGGAGGCGTAGGAAGTTTAGTTGCCGCTTCAAAAGTAAAATAAAAAGTAGTGCCTATGCCTACTTCTGATTCAATTTTGATGTTGCCATTATGATGATCCATAATTTTTTTAACCGTAGCCAAACCAATACCACTGCCTTCTACCTCTTGCCTAGCTACTAGGCGTTTAAAGGGCATAAACACTTTAGGAATATCTGCTTTTGCAATGCCTCGCCCATTGTCAATAATAATTATTTCGCAGGTGTTGTCCTTTAAAATGGCATCTATTTTAATAATTGGATTGGCAGCTCTTCGGTATTTAATGGCATTGGCAATTACATTTTGAAACAACTGATGTATTTGGGTAAATTTGCCTTTTATTACAGGCAGTTTATCGGGAATAATGCCTATTTGTGCTTCGTGTTCTTTGGTTAAAAACAGCAAGTCTTTTTTTACAATGGCGATAATATCGTTTAGGTCAACGGCTTCAAATTTTTGCCTTTTAGATTTTTCCTCAAAGCGAGCATAAGCGAGTAAGTCATTAATAATTCTCGACATTCGTTGTGTGCCATCCATTGCAAAGTCCATGTATTCCTTTGTCTCAGAATCTAATTGATGCTCCAATTTTTTGTGCATTAATTTCACATAACCATTTACCATCCGCAGCGGTTCTTTTAAATCGTGCGAAACAGTATGTGCATAACGTTCGAGGTCTTCATTAGAGGCAGTAAGTTGTTGCGCTTGTATTTCAATTAAGCGAGTACGTTCTAGTAATTCCTCTTGGTATTTTTGGATGGCCCAAGTCATATTGGTAAACGATTCTGCTAATTCGCCAACTTCATCTTGTGTTTCTCGCTGAATAGTTACCTGAAAATTTCCTCTAGCAACATCCCTAGTTGCATGTATCAATTTTAAAATAGGATTGGTAATAGACTTGGCAACTTTAACACCTGCAAAAGTAGCGAAGGAAACAATTAACAAAATAGCGAGTACCGAAAAAAGTAAAATGTTTTGGCGAGTAGTACCAAACATTTCCGAAAGGCTACTTACCCGTTCTTTAATAGCTTGATAAGCCAAAGCATGAGGCGTATAATAAACCGTTGTCCATCCATATTGATTGGTTGCCGTAGATAATAAATATGCTTTATTCCAAATAGTTGTATCTGGATACTGAATGATATTGGCTTTTACATCTACAGGGAGGTTTTGGTAGCGATAGGCTTTTTCGGTACTAGGATTTTCAAACAAAATTTGCTGCTCATAATCCACTAAAAACATACGTCCTTGTTGATTAACCGTTTTGTTGGCAATGGTTTCGGTAATATTATCTAGGGCTACTTTGGCTAGCAAACTAAATTGGTTTTTCCCGTTAATATGGTTAATAAGATAACCAATATACAGGTAACTACGTTGCTGTGTTTTATCAAAAAACACCTTAGAAATATAAGCCGTTTTGGGAGGGAGTTGCTCCATTAAATACTGTGGGCTACAATCTTTTAAATCAGCAGCAAAAGGTTTTTCCGATAAACAATGGCTAAAAACTTCCTTGCCTTTTTTATCAAACAACGCTATTTCTAGTAGCTGATTATTGTATCGTACAGTTTGGTCTGCATAAGTCCTCATCTTGGCAATACGGAGCGATTTGAAGGCATAATAATTAGTAAATGCTTTAAGGCTGTATTTGGTGTTTTCAATGTTTTGCACAAAAGCATCATTGTGCGTTTGGATGGCATGTTGATGTTTAACGAGTATCTCTTTAGACATACGCATAACTTCGCCCTCCTTTAACGCAATACCCGTATTTTCAATATTATTAGCTACCAATATCGAAATAGCAATAAAGCCTAAAAGTACCGCCATAGCCATGAGTAATAACAACGGTATTAAATACTTATAGTAAATGTTTCTAGAAATATACCCGAACATAAGCAATTTGCAACAATTACAATGCCACTAAATATAACAATTAATCAATATGCATTTAAGCGACTAATAAATTGTAAATCAAGCACTTAATCCTGTGAAAACGAGAGGTGTTATCTTTATATTACTAGTTATTTGTTATAGACAATCGCCTAAAATCTTATCATTTTTTCCTTATGTGTAATGCCATCAATTTCAAGCCGAAGGAAGTAAATGCCTTGTCTGTAGCTGTTTAAATCTATTTGTGTGTTTTGTGTGATTTTTTGCTGGTTTAGTATTCGTCCAGATATATCAAAAAGCTGCATCGTCATACTTTTCCCATTTTCTATTATTAAGTTTACCAAATTATTATTTGTGCTAGGATTGAGGTACAATTTGTAAGGTTTAGGGACGGAGCATAAATGCCTGATTTTAAAGAAAAATTTTTGCACTTACTATGTATCGTGTTTTCAAAAACTTCCAAACAGCAGTTGTAGCCCCTAAGAATGGTTAATCGAAGATATTATTTTGTCAGTAGAAGCAAAAATAAAAAAGGTGATAACATCCACAAATTTCCTTGTATTCGTTATCACCTTAAAACGACTTCATTAATATCGTTGTCGGTTGTTGTGCTGTTCTTCATTTAAGTGACACGAGGTAATTATCCTAGTAAAATTTATAGACAAGATTTTTTCAAAAAAAATAGCGGAAGAAGATGGCTATGAATTACCAGAATATTTAGCTTGGGTTACTTAATAAGTCAATTTATTTTCCTCGATAATATAATGTAAACAAAATAGCAATTAAGCCGCCATAAGCCATTAACTCTAGTGCTAGTAAACCAAACATAGCATAGGTAGGTAAACCCTGTGCAAAAGTAGTTTCGGGAGCTAAATTAAAACCAAAAACAAGGTGTACAATTAACTCGAAAAAAACTAAAGTTGCAGCGGCGGCGAATGCCGTAGACAAGCCCAATTTAATACCACTTTTTAGGCTCATTTCTTTGCGGTTTTCTTTGTAACTAGCATAAGCGTAGTACATAACGCCTAACAATACAACTATTTTGCCCACAATATGCCAAGGTAGAGTGTTGATGTTAAAAAGCAAGAGAATAAAAAAGTAAAGCAACATAAAATGTGCTGCTGCTACGCCAAATACAAGTCCTTGGTTGACGGCACGTATCGTTACAAGTTGATGGGGCTGGTTTGATAAATGTAAATTCTCATTCATAACGAGTAGATTTAATGATGAAATATTATCTTGTATAATTTTTATTTAATTATATGCAATTAAATGAGGATTTGTGGGGAAACTAGAACAAGAAATATGGGATAGTATAAGGGAAAAAGAAAAATGGAATATTAGGGATTATGGGCTGTGAACCATGCACAGGGGTATTGGACTAAGCAAGGATGGAATGCTTAGTGTGCTAGTAGCGGATATTTAAGCGGACGTTTTAAAACCATGGTGGTTTTCTTTTCTTAGTAAAAATTACCTTGTGCAAGCAATGCTGGGATAGGATTGATAAACTTGCTATACCAATATACAAATAATTTTTGAGAAATGCTAATTTTATGGAGGAAAGGAAAGACGTAATAAGGAAGGATAAAAGATTTTCGGCTTTAATTTATCCTGTTTTTAAGCAACAAATAAGAGAGGACTTTACTCCGATTTTCGTTACCTAGTACTTTGATATAGGTCTAGCAAACCACCTAAACCACACTAGTCATACTACCAGCAAAAGCTTCAATTTCTAACAATACCTCTCTAGCCGCTTTCATGGTTTTAACATTTTCCATTACCAACAAAAAGTTTTTATCCGTTTGTTTAAAGTGGGCTTTTGTAGGATGCTGCTGCGGATATTTTAAAACGCCAGTAAACAAAGCCGATTGGTAATAAGGAGAAGTTTGATTGGCAACAAAGTAACACCGCAATTTATTATGCTTAAAAATAATGCGCTCGAAACCTAATTTTTTAGCGACCCACCGTAGGCGCACAGCGTAAAACAATTCTACTACAGGTTTGGGTAAGGTGCCAAATCGATCGAGCAAATCGGTTTTAAATTTTTGGAGTTTTTCTTCTGTTTCAATGTTGTCTAATTCGGTGTAAAGACCTAGGCGTTCGTTAATGCTGTTTACATATTCATCAGGTATATGCAATTCTAAATCGGTGTCGAGTTGGCAATCCCGCACAAACTTTTGCTCACTAATAATTTGTCCTTTAAACAAGTCCTTAAATTCCGTTTCTTTAAGTTCCTGCATGGCTTCGTCCAAGATTTTTTGGTACATATCAAAACCAATATCGCTGATAAAGCCACTTTGTTCGCCTCCTAAAATATTGCCCGAACCCCTAATGTCTAAATCACGCATCGCAATTTGAAAACCGCTGCCTAAATCGGAAAACTGCTCAATGGCTTTTAGGCGTTTACGAGAATCGTCGGGCAGGGTGTAAATGGGTGGGGTAATGAGGTAACAAAACGCTTTTCTGTTAGACCGTCCTACCCGTCCTCTAAGCTGGTGCAAATCGCTTAAACCAAAATGGTGGGCATTGTTAATAATAATGGTATTGGCATTACTCACATCCAAACCCGACTCTACAATATTGGTGCAAACTAGCACATCGTACTTCCCTTTTATGAACTTCATCATGCGTTCTTCTAGGGTTTTGTTGTCTAATTGTCCGTGTGCCATCCCTATATCAATATCGGGGCAAAGGCGTTTAATCATGGCGGTAATTTCTATAAGGTCTTTTACTCGGTTATGAATAAAAAATACCTGTCCGCCACGGTAAACTTCATAGGTAACCGCATCCCTAATTTTAGCGTCATCAAAGGCAATCAGCTCTGTTTGTACGGGTTGTCGGTTAGGCGGCGGCGTGTTCATCACCGATAAATCCCTAGCACTCATCAACGAAAATTGCAAGGTGCGAGGTATAGGGGTTGCGGTGAGGGTAAGCGTATCCACATTAACCTTTAAGTTCCGAAGTTTTTCTTTTGCTGCAACGCCAAATTTTTGTTCCTCGTCAATTACCAGTAAGCCCAATTCCTTAAACACCACTTTTTTTCCTAGCAAAGCATGAGTGCCTATAAGGATGTCAATTTTTCCTTCCTTTAAAAGCTTTAGCGTTTCCGTTTTTTGTTTAGCCGTTTTAAAACGATTTAAAAAATCTACTTCACAAGGAAAATCTTTAAGGCGTTCTTTAAACGTTTCGTAATGCTGAAGAGCTAGTATAGTAGTTGGCACCAAAATGGCCACCTGCTTGCTATCGGCCACCGCCTTAGTAGCTGCTCGAAGTGCAATTTCTGTTTTGCCAAAACCCACATCCCCACAAACCAATCTGTCCATCGGATGTGGTGCTTCCATATCTTCCTTTACCGCTATGGTAGCCTTTAATTGGTCGGGCGTATCCTCATAAATAAACGACGCTTCAATTTCCGTTTGCAAATAACTATCGGGCGAATAAGCAAAACCTTTACTTGCTTTTCGTTTAGCATACAGCTTAATAAGGTCTTCGGCAATATCCTTAATTTTGCCTTTGGCTTTGCGCTTTAAATTTTGCCACGCTTCCGAACCAATTTTATTTAAACGAGGTGCCTTACCTTCCTTGCCAACATATTTAGATACCTTGTGCAAGGAGTTGATATTGACAAACAAAATATCATTATCTCGATACACAATGCGTATCACCTCCTGCGCTTTACCGTTCACATTAATTTTTTCCAGCCCTGCATATTTCCCCACACCATGATCGATGTGCGTAACAAAATCGCCAGGATGAAGGCTTTTTAACATGCGGATGGTAATGGCCTTATCTTTAGAGTAGCCACGTTTAATATTGTATTTATAAAACCGCCCAAAAATTTGGTGGTCGGTATAGCAGGTAATGCCCAAATCTTCATCAATAAAACCCTGGTGTATAGAGTTGGTTAAAGCCTCGTATTTTACATTGGCTTCCATATCCTCAAAAATATGTCGAAACCGATTTACCTGCCTCGGATTGCCCGCAAAAATATAATTTTTACAACCTTCTGCTTCCCGTTTTTTTAAGTCTTTAATGAGGAGCGTAAAATCTTTATTAAAGCGAGGTTGCAAAGTTGAGTTATAAGGAAACACGGTTGCTTTATCAAAATATTGCTTGTAGCCAAACTCGATAATTGAAAATTTCTGCATATCGGCTAACAAGCTTTTCGAGTCGATAAACGTATCGGGCGTACCATCACCAAAAACAGCATTTTCGTCTAGCAGATTTTGTTGCTTTAAGTTTTCTACAAGGCGCAAAGCTTTTTCGTAGCAACCTTGATTAATTTCCAGCAAAGCCTTTACATCCTTTACCCAAATAGTGGTGTTTTTGGGCAGTAAATTAAACAGACTTGTTTTTTCGGTGCTGCTAAATTGCGTTTGTATATTCGGCACAATAGTTACCTGCGCTATCTTCTTTTCCGATAATTGCGTTAAAGGATCAAATACTCGAATCGACTCCACCTCATCGCCAAACAGCTCTACTCGATAAGGAAGTTCGTTGCCAAAAGAGTAAATATCAACAATACCCCCTCGCACCGAAAACTGCCCAGGTTCATACACAAAATCCGTTCGTTCAAAACCATATTCTACTAGCACCTCCACAATAAAATTTACATCTAGGGCCTCTTCCCTTTTTATGTGAATCGTATTTTTATTAAGGATTTTAGTATTCACAATCTTCTCAAAAAAAGCCTCTGGATAAGTCACCAACAACTCGCCCGTTGTATGACTATGAATAAGCCTCGTAGCCGTTTCGGTACGCAGCAGCACATTGCTTTTATTGATGTCGTCAAAAAAGCCTGGCTTTTTAAACGAATCAGGAAAAAACAGGACCGATTTTTTCTCCAACAAATTTTTCAAATCATTTTGAAAATAGGCCGCATCCTCCTTATTGTCAATAATAAAAATATGCGTTTTGGGTGCCGATTGATACACCGCCGCTGCCACAAATGCATCCAAGGAACCTTGCAATCCTTTAAGGAAAATGCGTGCCTCCGCCATAATTTGGCTACTAGATACGATTTGCTGTGTACGAGTATCGTTTTTGTAAAATTGTAGGATATTTTTTAGTTCCATCATGCGAGGAGCAAAGTTACGGAATTTGTAAACGTTTTGCAATTTGTGTTGTTTCCAGTTGCACTGGAAACGCTGGCAGCAGTAGTTGTAACTATTGTTTCCAGTTGTACTAGAAATGCTGGCAGCAGTAGTTGTTTGTTGTTTCCAGTTGCACTGGAAATTATTAGGTGCTGTTACCCCACTGTTGTTTCCAATTGTATTGGAAATAATGCTAGTTATAGATATTGCTGTTGCTAATTGTTTGGGGTTTTTTTTAATATATCGGCTTGCTAGTGCAACTAGCAAGAACAAAACCCCTCCTAAAAAAGTAAATGTTGACTTATTCTTACCACAAACAAAAAAACAATACGTATATTCGGCATTAAAAAAGTACTAAAAGAATGATACCCCCTGCAAAAGTATTTATTGCTTACGCTCGAACAGACAAAGCCCTGCTGCAAAAATTAGATATGCAGCTACAAGCTTTGGTAAACGCCAAACTAATAGAAGTTTGGTATGA
>JAHDBT010000565.1 GCA_020630215.1 Bacteroidota bacterium | reverse complement strand
TTGATGTAAACATTAAACAACTATTTGCACAAAACCCGATGTGGTTGAGTATATTAAGCATTTTCTCACGATAGTAATAGCAAAAAGGATAATCATTTAGGCAGGCTTCAATTTATTGGAGGTGTTTATCTTTTTGCTACAAGCCGGGAGGCTTGATGTAATACTTAAACAACTATTTGCACAAAACCCAATGTGGTTGAGTATAAAATCTTAGCAAAATGAAACATACCGTCATTTATAAAGATTCCTTTTTCGAATATTACTTACTAAAAAATTACCTATTATGAAGTGTATTGCATGTGGTAAAACTGCACAAGAAACAAATATTGTAACCTATATAGATGCCAAGAATGATACCTCTCACAATATTTGTGGTGCTTGCCAAACAAAAATAAGTGCCGATAAAGAAAGTAAAATTGAAGCTATAGATTTGCAAATTAAACAGTACGAAGAACTAAGTAAAAGTTTAGCAAAAATACTAAAGTCTGTTCCAAAATCAGACTTAAACATGGATGGTGAATCGCCTATAGGTATTTCGCCATTAGGTGCTTTTAAAGGTATACAAAGCTCTTTAGCTCACCTAAAAGTTAGACGCATGGAATTAGAACTGCAAGAATCTACAGAAGAGCAATTAGTCCGAGAATTAAGAGAAGCTTTGGAAAAAGAGGATTATGAAACGGCAGAAAAAATTAGGGCAAAAATAAAAACGAATGGAGAGGAAGCATAAGGATACAGAATTAGTGGGTGATTTTTCTTTTAGCACACATCACCCTCCCCTCCCAACTCCGCAAAACATCCCTAGTACCTACCTTATCATAATTCCCCTTTACCTGCAGATAATCCTCCAATGGCACATCTGAAGGAATGGTTATTTCCTCCTCAGAAAAATTCAATAAAACTAAATACCGCTGTTCTGCATCCCATCTCCTATAAACAAATAACTGTTCCGACGCTGGCAGTAGTAATTCAAATTTACCATAAATGAGGGTTTTATTAGCTTTGCGATAAGCCAGTAAATCTTTGTAAAAATGGAAGATGGATTCTGGGTCGTTTAAAGCTTCTTCGGCATTAATTTGGGGATAGTTGGGGTTAATTGGCAGCCACGGTTTGCCCTTTGTAAATCCTGCATTGGGCGTAGCATCCCATTGAAAAGGGGTGCGGGCATTGTCTCGTCCTTGTATTTGTACGGCTTTTAATAAGGCTTGTGTATCCTTGCCTTTTTTGAGCCATTCTTGGTGTAAATTTTTTACCTCCACATCATCATATTCTTCCAAAGTATTAAAAAGCACATTGGTCATGCCTATTTCGCTGCCTTGGTAAATGCAGGGAATGCCTCTTAAAGTAAGTAGCAATATGGCTAGGAGTTTTGCCGATTTTTTTCGGTACTTTTTATCTTCCCCAAACCTAGAAACCATGCGAGGAAAATCGTGGTTATCAAGTACAATGTTTATCCAGCCATCCTCGCCTACAGCAGCGTCCCAATCAGCAAAAATTTGTTTAAAGGAGGATAGTTTCCAAGGAACGGGATCGTATTTTCCGCCTGAGCCATAGTTAATCGTTACATGATCGAAATGGTAAAGCATGTTTAAGCCTTTTGCTTCTTCGCCTACAAATTCTAATGCCCTGCTTGGTTTTATTCCTATGCCCTCTCCCATTGTTAATACATCGTATTTTGCTAGTACTTCCTTGTTCAGTTCTTGTACAAACTCCTGCAACCGTGGCCCATTGGCATAAACTTCTACCACCGTTTTTTCAAATTGATTGGGATCGATATTGGGAAAATCTAATTGCTTAGAAATAAATGGAAAAACGTCTATCCGAAATCCGTCAATGCCTTTCTGAAACCAAAAATGCATGATGTTGTACATCTCTTGCCGCACTTTGGGGTTTTCCCAATTGAGGTCGGGTTGTTTTTTGGAGAATAGATGGAGGTAATATTCTTGGCTTAATTCGTCGTACTCCCAAGCAGATCCACTAAAAAAGGACACCCAATTGCTAGGCGGTTCGGCTTGCCAATAATAATAATCACGGTAAGGGTTGTTTTTAGATTGCCGGGACTGTTGGAACCATTCGTGTTCGTCGGAACTGTGGTTGGGTACTAAATCGAGTATGAGTTTCATGCCTTTTTGATGTACGGCTGCTAGGAGTTGGTCAAACTGTTGCATCGTGCCGAACTCGTTCATAATGGCACAATAGTCGCTTACATCATAGCCGTTGTCATCATTGGGCGATTGGAAAATGGGGCTTAACCAAATCACATCTACCCCTAGCAAATGCAGGTAGTCTATTTTTTCGATAATGCCGCTTAAATCGCCAATTCCATCGCCGTTGCTGTCGTTAAAACTGCGGGGGTAAATTTGGTAAACAACGGCTTCTTTCCACCAGGTTTTTTGCATGTTTTTATCTTTAAAACCCTAGATTAAAATCTAGGGCTACAAGGTCGGTCATCCCTACGAGATTGAAATATTCTAGCCCGCTATGCTTGAAGCGGTTGGTTTCCATAGTTGTATGGTAAACAGTAAAAAAAACGCCAATAAGAAAACTGACAGCGCAGCATTCTGGCTACTGGCTACTAAAAATTAGTGAAACACAATATGCAACAATATTAAGGAAGCTAACAAAGCACCGCCGACACGTAAAATAGTTGGCGAATCGTAGTGTATTAATTCGCCCCAACTTCTAATACGGGAGTGCTGTGGTTTATCCTCGCCTGCTACTATCATATCCATTGGTTTTGCTTCTTCTCCGCTTCCTCTTTCCCCTCCCAAAACAAGGGTAACTAAAAAGATAAAGGTTAAGGCAATCACCACAACTACTCCTGCCCGCACAAAATAATTCATTTCTGGCGCAAAATATTTGATGATGATATTTAATGGACCCGTGGATAAAAAGCCTATTAAAGCAGCTTTTTTATTAGGCAATACTAGTAAAGCAGCCGTACAAATTAATACTACAATGCCACAATTAATATAATAACGCAACTCGTTTAAGGTGTGTGTAAAAGCGGCTTCGGGATTTTTAAATTTTACGTACAATAGTATTAAGCCCATGGTAATACCTGTTACCAAGGTTACCAAAATGGTATTTTTTCCTGCTCGTACTACCTGTGCATCCGTCGCATTTTTGTTGATGTACTCTTTGTAAATATCTATCGACCATAAGGTTGATAGGGAGTTAAACGTCGAGTCTACGGTACTCATGAGGGACGCAAATAAGGCACATAAAATGATACCTCTTAATCCTACAGGCAAGTAAGTTTTTACTAAATAAGGAAACGCCATATCTGGTTCACTTAAACCCCCCTCGCCTAAAATACCATAAAGGGCAATGCCTGGCACTACAATTAACACCGCCATTACATACTTAATTAACCCACCCGTTAGCAATCCTATTTGTGCTTCTTTTAAGCTTTTAGCGGCTATAGAACGCTGCATAATAGTTTGGTTAGCACACCAATAATTGATGTTCAGAAAAAACAATCCGAACATGTGTATCCACGGTAATTTGGGATGGTCGGCAGGGAGGTAAAGGTGCATGAGTTGTGGGGTTTTTACATATAACTGCCCCCATCCGCCTAGGTGGTAAACGGATACAAATAGTACAATAAACCCACCCAACATTAATATACTGAACTGTATGATGTCGGTTTTTACTACGGCATTTAATCCGCCAAAATAGGTGTAAATGGCCGAGAAAACGCCTAGCGAAACAATTATCACAACAATGCGGGTAATGCGGTCGTCGCTAATAACGGAGAGGTATTCGGCAAAGACTAAATCGGCGGCGTAGGCTCCCCAAAATAGGGCTGCACCAAGGGTAAGGGTAGAAAAAATAAGGAGGTTGGCAATGGAATAAAATAAGCCAACAGTGTTTCCCAAACGCTTTTTGATGTATTGGGTTACGGTAATTACTTTTTCCCTTAAAAACAGCGGCACAAAAATAAAGGCCGCAATTAAAATACCTTGTACAGCATTAATTTCTAAACTGGCTTGCGCTAGTCCATATAAATAGGCCGAACCCATCATGCCCAAAAATTGATAGCCGCTAATATTTGTGGCAATTGTAGAAATGGCAATGGAGGGCCAACGTAAATTTCGAGAGCTTAAAAAATACTCTTCTATCGAAGCATTTTTTTTAACTCGCCCGCTAATTGCCAATATAAAAATAACGGCAAAATATAGGACTACAATGATTAGGTCTAGCACAATGTTTTTCTTTTTTTAGATATGATACGATTTTATTTGTTTGATTTATGCACAATTTAAAATGTCGGTCATCTCTACGAGATTTTTTAGTATATATACTAGACCACATTGGGTTTTGTGCATTTTTCATAAGTTATTATTTACACATT
>JAHDBT010000564.1 GCA_020630215.1 Bacteroidota bacterium | reverse complement strand
AAAAAAAATACGGCGACTTAATCATCAGAAACTTAAGTTTTGAGCCACTAGGTTTTATCTAAAAATATTTATCTCATAAAACAATATTGCTCTTGAAAATTTCAAATGAAGCGAAGGTAGGAGTACTCGCAACAATTGCGCTTATTATTCTTATTACAGGATATAGTTACCTAAAAGGCCAACAGATTTTTAGTTCGCAAAACGAGTTTTTTGCAGAATACACAAAGGTAGATGGACTGCTTACCGCAAATCCTATTTTGATGAATGGTTTGCAAGTAGGCATGGTAGATAAAATCTACATGAAAAGTGATGGTACTCGTAAAATTATTGTGAAAATGATGATTGACGAGGATGTGCCCGTACCCCAAAATGCACAAGTGCGTATTGTAAGCGCAGGACTGCTAGGCGATAAAGCCATTAACTTAGAGTTTCCCGAAAAAGAAACTAGTATTATGGCCAAAACGGGCGACCAACTCCTTGGAATTGCCGAAGTAAGTATGGTAGACAAAGCACTGAACGAAATTGACCCCATCAAATCTAAAGTAGAAAAAATGGTGGTAACCGTTGACTCTATTTTGGTATCGGTTGATGAATTGCTAAAATCGAGTGACATGAAAAAAACACTCGATAATTTTAGCAAAAGTATCGAAAATGTGCAAAATGCCCTCGAAAATGTAGATGGCATTTTAGCCAATGTAAACAACTTTACCGACACCGAACTTAAAAACGTAGGAGGCATTATTCGCAATGTAGAGTCCATATCTACCAAGCTAGAAAAAGATATGAATTCTGTAGACCGTATTTTAGCAACTACCGAAAAAATAACGGGCAATGCAGAAGTGATTACCAAAAAAATGGCCAATTTAGAGGTAGAGGAAACCGTTGCTTCTGCCAATGCAACCCTCGACCAAATAAACAAACTAACTGCCAAAATTGATTCGGGCGAAGGCTCAATGGGCTTACTCATGAACGATAAACAACTTTACAACAACCTATCAGATTTATCGAGCAGCCTCGACTTTTTAGTCAACGATTTACAACAAAATCCTAAAAACTATTTGGGCTTTTCGCTAATTAATGTCAATAAAAAAGACAAAAAGAAAAAGCCTAAAAAAGGAAGTAGCAGCGGAGGTACAGGGGCTAGTACGGAGAGTTATGAGGAGCAATAGTAGTTTTGTAGCAGGTAGCAGGATACAGTTCTGTTTTAATGTAACGGCAACTGGTAATCACCTCTAAATCATAGCAATCATCATTCGCTAGTCAATGCTAAATTCCCCTTCTGTGGAGGGGCGAGGGGAGGGTAAACCCTAGCAAATTAAGAACCCCAATAATTTTAATTTTGCCTACAAAAACAACGTGAAATCTGTGAAAAAAACAGCCATTATAAATAAGTATTATCTTTTAACTTGTTTCTGTTTCCTTATAGGATGCATTAGCACGCAACAGGTAGTTGCACAAGAACTAGAAGGCCCACAACTGCCCTCAGAGGAGGAGCTAATTGAATCGGAAAAAAGACCTTCCCTTTCTCCGCTTCCTAACGATTCGATACCAGCAGGAGACGAAAAAATTATTGAAATATTAAGCACCGACGAATTGGAAGTAACCAATACCGATGATAAAGAAGTGCGGCAATTAAAAGGCAATGTAAAACTAAAACAAGACGATGCCATTATGGAGTGCGATAGAGCATTCTACTACAAAAACGACAATAATATTGAAGCCTTCGGAAATATACACATCCAACAAGGCGACTCGGTAGATATTTATGCCGATTACCTCTTTTACAATGGCGATACCAAACTGGCCAAGCTCTACAAAAACGTTCATCTTACCGACCAAAAATCCGACATTAAAGCCGATACCCTAATTTACGACCTCAACACTCGTAAAGCCGTACTGCAAAGTAATGTATATTTAACCGATAAAAAACATGATGTTTATGCCGACTCGGTAGAGTATTATGTAAACACCAAACAATCGGAACTGTACGACAATGTACGCCTAACGGATGGCGAAATGGAAATTACTTCGGATAGGATGGATTATAATGTGAATGAGCAAATAGGAAATTATAGTGGCGGAGGAAAACTGGTAAACAAAGAAACAACCCTTACAAGCGATAAAGGCAACTACGATGGCAATAGCCGCAAAGTAAAATTTGAAAAAGACGTACATTTAGAATCGCCCGAATACGACCTGCAAACCGAACAACTCGATTACGATATTGCCACCGAGGAAGCCGAGTTTAACGGCCCTACAACTATTGTAAGCGACAAACAAGAAATACAAGCCAATGCCGGGGTATATAAACCCAAAAGTGATGAGCTAATTTTACAGGATAGAATTAGCATGGCAAGTGCAGGGCAATCGCTTACGGCTGATAACTTTGAGTACAACAAAAAGGATGGCTACGGAAAAGCACAAGGCGATGTGGTAATTGTTGATACAACGCAAAACTTAACCATTAAAAGCCAATACGCCAATTTTTATGAGGAGGAAGACAAAGTAATTGCCTACGATGATGCGCTGTTGATTAATGTAGTGGAGGAGGATTCCTTGTTTCTTACCGCCGATACCCTTGTTACCTATGCCGAACCCGATCCCGAATCGCCAGGAGATACGGTGAAGACTTTTTATGCCTACGAAAACGTAAAAATCCTTAAACAAGACATGCAGGGTGTTTGCGATTCGTTGATGTATTCCTTTAAAGATTCGACCTTTAAAATGTTTTACGACCCCATTATTTGGTCGGACGATTTCCAGCTATATGCCGACACAATTTTTGTGTTTACTAAAAACAACCGTGTCCAAAAGTTTGAAATGCTGCGCTCGGCTTATATGGCGAACAAATTGCAGGATGGCGTGTACAACCAAGTAAATGGTAAAAACATTTTGGGCTATTTTGGCGGCGGCAATATTAGGGAAGTAGAAGTAGAAGGCAACGCCGAAAGTATTTATTTTATCCAAAATGAACAGGAAGCTTATGAGGGGGTAAACCGTGCAACAAGCAGCGAAATGTTGATTTCCTTTAAGCAACAAAAAGTTCAGCAAATTAAATTTATCGAAAATGCCAAAGCCGCTTTCCATCCTATGAAAAAAGTAAGAATTGCCGACTTTATTATTAAAGGTTTTAAATGGCGAGAAGAACGACGGCCCAAAACGTTGAAGGATTTGGTGATGTAGGGTTTTGTTTTTAGTAGCAGGTGTTTATGTATAACGTAAAAGGCCGAAGGAAGAAGGAAGAACATGGAAAAAATTAGAAAAATAATTATTGTATGTTATGATATTGTAGTGATGTGTTTTTTTGTTTATGTTATTATTGATATGGAAGCCTATCAGCCAGATGTTTTTATAAGACACATTAAAAGAGATGCTACTGACATTATTGTTGGGTTAGCTCCTATTTTAAGCTTCCTAAGTCTTTTATTCCAAACCCTTAATTTAAAAAAGCGCACCAATAATAACATCATCGAAAATGATTTGTTAGATATTAGCTCCTTAGAAAATCCTCCAAAGTTGATTAAGTTTGGCCCCTTTAAAATGTTTTTGTTTGTAAGCAGCATTTTATGGGCAGCATTATTAATTGGTTTTGATATAATAATACTGCTTAATCCGCCTATGAATTATCCTGATTTTAGTAAGGAAAAACATTGGTTGTTAACTGGTGTCCTATTATCTACTTTTACAATGGGCAGCTTAATCATTTTTGATTTAGTAAAAGTTTGGAAAGGAGAGATTCACTAACCAACATCCTATTTATTATTTGCCATGAAAAAAATAATTAAAGTACTTTCCCAACAAGATTATCCATGAAAAAGATAGCTAAAATAATTTTGATAATTGCTGCTTTACCAGAAGTTTTACCCTTAAGGTATTTTATAGTTACAATGTTCATCTCGTATATACATAGAGGGCAATACCCTCCAATAGATGTTATTGTTGGAATTTTTATAGGCACCTTTGTAGTAAGTGTTATTAGTTTAATTTACCATTTACAAACCTTGAAGTTATACATTAATTTTAAGCAAAAACCAATAAATTTATTAGATGAGGAGTTGTTTATAAATAAGCAAACATTTGACAAATCCTTTAAAATTGCGCCTTTATTATGGCTAAGTACTGTATTGTTTAGTATTCATTATTTACTGCTGTCGCTTTTGGCATTTGACCTTTTTAAGAGGAGCTTAGATTATGGTCAATTACTCGCTATTCCATTATTTTTTCTAGGACTTGGTTCTTTAGGAGACTTAGGTTTTGTTTATCAAAAGCTAAATGAATAGTGGAAGAGGCTTTGATAATTAACGGTGATTACTTAGTGCTTGACCGAAAAAGGCTAAGCCATTAACAGTTAGAGTGTTAGATT
>JAHDBT010000563.1 GCA_020630215.1 Bacteroidota bacterium | reverse complement strand
CCTTGAAAAATATAATTAAATTTCTTGGTAGACTTTATTTTTTTCATTTCACTTAGACTACAAAATGAGCAAAAAAAATATTATTTTCGCACTCTGTCAATAAAATTACTAATTAGGAATAATTATTGGTGACATTTTTGTGACACTAAAAATAAAAGTATTACCTTTAGACAGAAAAAAGCACCTATAATTTATGTCAACATCTTTAAATAAACTGCCTGTTTGGTCTAAGTTACCAAATACCGAAACTACGATATTTACGGTTATGTCTAAACTGGCACTCGATCATCAAGCAATTAATCTATCCCAAGGTTTTCCTGATTTTGATGCACCGCACGAATTAATTGAATTAGTTGCCAAATACTTGGCAACTGGTTATAACCAATATGCACCTATGGGCGGTGCTTTACCGCTGCGAAAAAGTTTGGCCAATAAAATCGAATCACAATACGAGGTATCCATTAATCCGAATAGTGAAATAACGATTACTGCTGGAGCAACACAGGCTATTTATACCATTATTACGGCCTTTTTAAAAGAAAACGACGAGGTAATTGTTTTCGATCCTGCCTACGATTCTTACCTGCCTGCTATACAGTTAAACGGTGCAAAACCTATTTGTATACAATTAAAAGCACCTGATTATAAAATTCCGTGGGAATCGGTAAAAAAACTGATGAATACTCGTACTCGCATGATTATTTTAAACAGCCCGCATAATCCTACAGGTGCTGTTTTAGATGCAAACGATATTGACCAACTACGACGCATTATAGGCGGCACAGATATTTACATTTTAAGCGATGAAGTATACGAGCACATTATTTTTGATGGGCAAATGCATCAAAGCATGTTGCGTTATCCTGATTTGCTAAGACGCAGTATTATTACCTATTCTTTCGGCAAAACGTTTCATACCACAGGATGGAAAGTTGGCTATTGTATTGCCCCCGACTATCTCATGAAAGAGATTAGGAAAGTGCATCAATATATGGTTTTTTCGGTTAACACCCCCATGCAACATGCTATTGCCGACTATTTGCAAGATAAAACACATTATGAAAAATTATCGTCTTTTTATCAACAAAAACGCGATTATTTTTTAAGTTTAATCAAGGATAGTCGATTTAAATTTACTCCCTCCGCAGGTTCTTACTTTCAACTGCTCGATTATTCGGCTATTACCAATAAAAAAGATACTGATTTCGCCATTGAATTAACCAAAAAACACAAAGTAGCTAGTATTCCTATTTCTGTTTTTTACAACAACAAACTCGACCAAAAAATGCTGCGTTTTTGCTTTGCCAAAAAAGCCGAAACCCTAGCATTAGCGGCAGAACAATTGTGTAAAGTTTAAGTACTGGATTAGTAGCGGGTAAATAGTACTTGGTAGTTGGTACTTTCAAAATAAGAGCTATTAAAATGAACACGGAATTAAAAATATCCATCCTCCAAACTTCTCTTTTTTGGGAAGACATTCCTGCTAATCTTTTACATTTAGAAAAGCAGCTCGCTAAACTTATAAGTGTAGATACAGACATCGTAATACTGCCCGAAATGTTTAACACGGGCTTTACCATGAATGCCGCCAAAGTAGCCGAACCGATGCAAGGCACAACGATGCAATGGATGCAAAAATGGGCCAATAAATTAAATGCCGCACTAGTAGGAAGTCTCATTATTAACGCACAAAACAATTACTACAACCGCCTAGTATGGATGCTGCCCGAAAGTGAAATAAAGTCTACTAATTCCCCTCCTTTTTACACCTACGATAAACGCCATTTATTTAGAATGGCCAACGAACAGGAAGTATTTGCTAATAGCACCCAAAAACTGGTCATTAACTATAAATCGTGGAAAATTTGCCCGCTTATTTGCTACGATTTGCGGTTTCCTGTTTGGAGCAGATACACCCAACAACAAACCTACGATTGTTTAATATACATTGCCAATTGGCCAGCCGTTCGGTCGTACCCCTGGTCGCAATTACTAGTAGCCCGCGCCATCGAAAATTTAGCCTATGTGGTAGGCGTAAACAGGGTTGGAAAAGATGGAAAAGGATTTGATTATAGTGGCGATAGTGTTGCTTTAGATTTTAGAGGCCAAGCAATTTGGAAAGCTGTAGCAGGGCAAGAAATGACGCATACCTTTACCTTATCCAAAAACAATTTAATTGCATTTAGAGAACAATTTCCTGCTTGGATGGATGCGGATGGATTTGAGTTGAAGGCGTAATAATCTACTAACAATTACCCAGCAATTAAATGCCCACCATCAGCAGTATAAACACCTCCTGTACAATAACTTGCAGCATCCGATGCTAGAAATAGGGCAAGGCCTGCCATTTCGTCGGCTTGTGCCATGCGTCCCGCAGGGAGGTGTTGCTCTACTTGTTTTAGGAGGGCTTCGTTTTGCCAAAGAGCTGCGCTAAATTTGGTTTGTATTAAACCAGGACAAATTGTATTACTTCGGATGCATGCTTTGCCCCACTCTTTTGCTTGGTTTTGGGTGAGCATAATGAGGGCGGCTTTGCTAATGCTGTACACGCCTAAACCAAAGCTGGGCTTCAATCCTTCTACCGAAGCAATATTGATTATTGAACCGCCGCCTCGCTCTTTCATAATAGGATAACATTTATTAGCCAGCAACATCGCTGCTTTTACATTAATGTTCATTACCTTATCAAATATAGCAGCATCGGCATTTACCAAAGGGCCAAAAGTTGGGTTAATGGCGGCATTGTTTATCAGTATGTCTATACCTCCATACTGCTCAACGGTTTTAGCTACCAACGCATCCAATTGTTCCTCCTCTCCTACATGACAGGCAATGGCGGTAGCTTCTAAACCATCTGCTTTAAGGTTGGCAGCTACGGCATTAACCGCCTCCTGCTTGCGACTGCTAATGATAACTTTTGCGCCAAACTCTGCCAGTCCACGGGCTATGCTTTCGCCTATACCTTTAGAAGAACCTGTTATAATAGCGACCTTGTTTTGGAGGTCGAATTTGTTTTTTATGTTGGTCATAGTTTTTGTTGTTTTTAATGGGAGATAGCGATTAGATAGTTGTGCCGCTATTTACATCCCTTGCACCACCCTCACCAACATTTCCTTTAGCAACTCACTAGTTGGCGTGCTAGGATTGCCAACCCCTTTGGATTTCAAATCGTATTGATACAACAAGTTGATGGCATGTTTGGTTTTGGCTAGGTTATAATATTTAATGGCGGCTTGGTAATCTTTAAGGGCATAATTGCTTCTAAGATTGAGGGCGGTTAATATGTTTTGCTGATTGCCTCCTCTTACATGATGGTATAAATACAAGCGATTAAAAAATCGGTATAGGCTACCAATTACCACTACTAATGGAGCTGCTTTTGGATTGTTAGCAAAGTAATCTCCTATTCTAAAAATTTTTTCTGTTTGGTTATTTGCCAAAGCTCTTTGCAGTTCAAATATGTTGTATTCTTTGCTGATGCCTATATTATCGGCGATGTGCTGTTTGGTAATTGCTTGGCTTTGTGGCACATTGAGCATCAGCTTGTCTAGCTCATTACTGATACGAGAAAGTTTGTTTCCGAGCGATTCAAATAATAAGGTAATGGCATCTTGTTGTATGTTGTATTTTCGTTCTTTTACATAGCGTTGTATCCATGCAGGCACTTGGTAATCTTTGTATTTTGCTGCCGAAAAAAACACGCCATTTTTGGCTATCGCTTTTGCTAATTTACTGTTGCTACGCAGCGATTTGTATTTGTGTACAATCAACAAAATAGTGGAGGGAATTGGTTTTTCTGCATACGATTGTAGTTTGGCTAAATCTTTTACCTGATGTGCTTCTTTTACAATTACTACCTGCCTTGCGGCCATCATCGGGTAGCGGCTTGCGGTTGTAATAATGGTTGCCGCATCTACATCTTTGCCATACATCACCATTTGGTTAAATCCTTTTTCAGATTCGGTTAAAATATGCTCCTCCATATAATCGGCTATCTGATCGATGAAATAGGTTTCTTCGCCCTGCAGCCAATAAATGGGTTGGTAATTTTTTGCTTTTATATCTCTTAGTACATCTAAGTAGTTGCTCATGGGGAGGATTGATTCTTGATTTTTGAAATGTGATATTTGATTCTCTTTGCTGGCGATTAGGTTCCCACGAAGTACCAATGCTTCGCCTAAAATAATTGCCAAAAACAACACTTGTGTAAAGGTTCCCACGAAGTTGCACGGAGTTTTTCACGGTGTCGCACGAAGTTTTTTTGGTTTTTCCGTCTACTTTTACTAGTACCTTTGGAAATTTTAAGCTCGCTAGGCTCTAGTTTATTTTAGGTGAATTACGTAGAGAAAATTCATGAATTTTCT
>JAHDBT010000039.1 GCA_020630215.1 Bacteroidota bacterium | reverse complement strand
AGTTTATTGAGTTAGTAAAAACGAGTTACGCTAATAACCAGGAAAGCAATAAGGAATTAATATGGCAATTAGTTGGTTGTCTTTCGGATGAAGATGCACAAGAAATCAATCAAATTATTAAAGAAGAGTTTAATAATATAGAAGGAGATTGGGAATGAAAAAACGAATTGCTTTAGACACCAATATAGCTATTGATATATTAAATAACAAACAAGAACTGATTCTACACTTAGACCAATTTGATGTTTACTACCTTCCAATTACAGTTTGTGGTGAATTACTATTTGGAGCTATTAATTCTCAGAAAAGCGTTCTAAATACCAAAAAATTTCAACGTTTCATTAAATCATGTAAAATACTAAATATTAATATGGCAGTTGCCGAAGAATATGCAAAAATAAGATTATCACTAAAGGAAAAAGGTCGTCCAATACCAGAAAATGACATTTGGATAGCTGCAATTTGTGAAGTTAGTAACGTTTAAAAAATAAATCCGACAATTTGTACGTAGAGGTTTTGTGCTTAGACAAGGCGCAAAACGCAGCCATAGCCTAAGCTACGGCGAGTATTTGCAACGCAGGATAAGTGCAAAAGATCAAGTAGAAATGACGGATTTATTTTTTATGCGTTACTTAATCAAATCCCCCTAGCGACTAAAGACAAACACTTTCTGCAAATTCGGAATCTCAAAGTAGTAACTATTTAATTCAACATCCAATCTTCCTAAAAAAATAAAAACAAGCACCATGAAAGCCATGATTTTTGCAGCAGGCTTAGGCACTCGCCTACGTCCTTTAACCAATAACAAACCCAAAGCATTGGTAACAATCAATGGCATTAGCCTGCTAGAAATTACCATTCGCCGCTTGCTGTTGTTTGGATACAACGAAATTATTATCAATACGCATCACTTTGCATCACAAATTATATTGTTATTAAAACAAAAAAACAATTTTGGAGCTAACATCCAAATTTCTGATGAAACGGACTTATTGCTTAATACTGGTGGCGGATTAAAAAAAGCTGCTTGGTTTTTAGAGGCTACTAGTAATGAAAACGGAAGGGATGGCAGCGATAAAACCGAGCCGTTTTTATTGTGCAATGTAGATGTGTTGAATACGGTCAACTTAGATCAATTGCGGGCTTATCACAAACAGCAAAATGCTTTGGTAACCTTAGCAGTCAGAAACCGCAGTACTTCTCGTTACCTGCTGTTTGATGAAACACAACAATTATGCGGCTGGAAAAATAACAAAACGCAGGAGGAAAAAGTTGCTCGTGTCGCTACTCATAAAACACCGCTTGCTTTTAGTGGCATTCAACTAATTAATCCGCAAATTTTTGATTTGATAAAGCAAACGGGAGCTTTTTCTATTATTGATACTTATTTAGATTTAGCAGCGCAACACAAAATAGTTGCCTACCAACACGATAAGGATATTTGGCTAGATGTTGGCAAACATGATGCTTTGGCTAAAGCGAAAGAATTGCTACCTTTGATTGAATTAGCAACACCTTAAAAAAGAAAAATTATGTGGACGGAGAAGGATAATCAACTACAAAAATCATATGTTTTTGCTGACTTTATAACGGCTTTTGCTTTTCTAACAAAAGTTGCTATACTTGCCGAAAAACACAATCACCACCCTTTTATTACCAATGTGTATAACAAAGTAACGCTATCACTAAGCACGCATGATGCAGGTAATATTGTTACCGATAAAGATAGAATTTTGGCTAAAGCAATTGATGAGCTTTCTGTTTAAACACAGTGAGAAAAACAAATTTTCGTGCATCCTTTCGGGCATCTCGACTACGCTCGATGACCGAAAGGTTTATTGCTAGTGATAGATTAATTTACTCCTGTTATCATCCGATTAAATCTTGTATTATCCAATAACATTCTTGTAGATATGGATCTTTTTCTAAGTCCTTTTTTAAGGCTTCTTTTCTAAGCATTACAGCAGTATCTTCAGGTGCTAAAATAGTTACTTCTAATTGATTAATTGGATTAAAAATTTCTTCAAAAAGTGCTTCCTCTTTTTTATTTTCTAATTGTGCATTTTGGTATTGTTCGTAATTTAATTGCACTCGTGTATTTTCCTTTTTTTCTTTAATTCTTTTTGCTTTTTTTGTCGTTAATTGAAAACATTTATTATCTGCCATTCTTTCCTTACTTTGTTGTTTGATGGCTAATAAATTAGTGGGTGCGTTTTGTGCTGCAAGTTTTTTTACATTCGGTAAATCTTCAGGAGCTAAAGCATATTCAAAGCGTCGTTCTCCTGTTGTTATAAAGGCATCCTCGTTGGGTAAAACAATATCGGGGCTAATGCCTTTGTATTGTGGGGAGCGGCCGCTTGCAGTAAAAAAGCGGGCAGTTGTTAATTTTACTTGTCCTAAATCAATGCTATCACCTTGTTCTGTAACAGCAGTTTCTAAAGTATAAAATCGCTGTACCGAACCTTTTCCTACCGTTTGCTGCCCTACAATTAATGCCCGTCCATAATCTTGCATTGTACCAGCAAAAACTTCCGAAGCAGAACCGCTTTTTGCATTCACCAAAACAACCATTTTTCCATGATATTGCGCCGATTTATCCGCATCTTCCCTTATACGCATAGTACCATTATTTGATTTAGCTTGCATCACCACTCCTCCTTCTAAAAAATAGCCCATCATCTCCGCTACTTCTGCTGAAGAACCGCCTTTATTATTGCGTAAATCAAGTACTAAACCTTTTACATTATTTTTGTTTAGCAATCGTATTTCCTTTAAAATGTGCGAAGAAGCACCTTCATCACCTGTATAAAACCTCGGTAATTTTATATAGCCTACTTTTTCATCCTCCCCTTCCATTACTAACAAAAACGAACTGGCCAAATCAAAATCTATTTTATCTCTTTTAATGTTAATTGTTTTTATCTCCTCATTTTCTTTTTTCACTACTAAACTCGCAACCGTTCCTTTTTCCCCTTTTAACAATAGCACAACTTCACTCATTTCCATGCCTGCCATATCTACCAGTTCTTTATTTTTATTGGTAGCTTTTACTAGCACATCTCCTACCGCTAATTGTTCTGTTTTCCATGCGGGGCCGCCTATAGTTAGTTCGGTAACTTGTGGGTACGCCCCTACTATTTCTAAGGCTACGCCTATACCTGCTGTTGACCTAGTATAACTAGCGTGCCATGCATCACTTTTTTCT
Source organism: Bacteroidota bacterium (assembly GCA_020630215.1). Lineage (GTDB taxonomy): Bacteria > Bacteroidota > Bacteroidia > Chitinophagales > UBA2359 > JAHDBT01. Next base: position 22,944 of record JAHDBT010000039.1, on the reverse strand, counting down.
GGCGACATATAGGCGGTTTGCACATCATGAATCGTTAAATAAGATTTCACATATTGTTCTAGTCTTTTTTGGCCATCTATTTTTTGATAGGATTTTATTTTATTTGCTAGTAATTTCTCCACTTGTTTTTTAGCTTCTTTTTGTTGTAATTCAAAAGAAAAATTAGACGCTTGCACCTCTCCTTTTACTAACGCTTCTAATAAATATTTTTTTATTTTTTTTCGCCACCTTTCCTTTAATTCGGCATCATTATTTACGTAAGTTAATTTATCAAAATCGGTTTCTAAAGTTTCTATTTTTGAAAAATCAAATGTTTGTTTTAAAATATCTTTGGTGTATTTTTCTACCGTATTAATTCGTTGATTAATTAGTGGAATTACTTCCTCAAAAAACACAAAAGAACTGGTATTAATTTCATCGTCTAAACCTTGTTTATACCGATTTAATGCTGCTAATTGTTCTTGCGTTAATAATGCTTTTTCTGGATCTAATTTTTCCAAAAATAAATTAAACATTCTTTCCGAAAAATCATCGTTAATTGGTTTTCCTTGTAGGTGATTTTCTTTTACTAATTCGTTTAATTGTGGCAACAGTAATGGTAACTGCACATTTTTTTGAGGAGCATTATTACAAGCATAACAAGTAATTATTAAAATAAAAAAGAGAAACTTTAATTTCATCGGATTAGGCATTTTAATGTTTAAAATTAAAAAAGGAATTTAGTCGAAAAAATCTTTCTTTACAAGCAAATAAAATTGTTTAACTTTTTTTAATAGATTTTTTTCCTAAAAAATAGAGCCGCATAAATTGATTCCATGAAAATATGTAACAATTAGTACCCTACACTAATTTAAATTTTACTTTCCAAAAAATTAACTGTAAATTTAAGCCAACCTAAAAACCATTTTAACCATGCGAAACAAAATAACATGTTTGGTAGGCCTATTGATGTGCCTATCCAACTTAAACATTTATGGGCAGTGCGACTGCCCTACAAGTATGAATTTAGTGCCTAACCCTGGACTAGAAGAAGTCTCGGAACCCAACTGTAGTACTGGCGACGGGGATATGCATACCGATTTTAGCCCAGTAGCCGATTGGATTGGTATTGCCCCCGAAGTTAACGGCTCCACACCTGATTATCACCACCCCATTTGTTCTGGCGCAGGCTCTATATCGAGCTGTGGACCTGATGGTGTTGCTTGTGCAGGTTTTTATGCATCTGTTCCTGGCGGACATGCAGAGTTTATACAAGTAAAACTTAAAGAGCCGCTTATTGGTGGCCGAGAATATTGCTTTTCCTTTCAAGCAAAATCTATGGGCGGAGTTGGATTAGGTGGTGCAACTCCTTCTAATAATATAGGTTTCACCCTAAGTCCCGATTCTATTGTCAAAGAAGCCACTAACATCAATCCTTACTATTTAGACCTTTTTCCTCCCTATTGGCAACTAGCCGATGGGCTACTAGTTCCTGCCGATAGTTGTGCTACCTTTACAGGAAGTATCTGTGCAGAAGGAGGCGAACAATGGATGTGCTTTGGCGGCTTTAGGCATTTCCAAGATGTTACTTTTGAAACCATTTCAGATACGATGTTTTCATACATTGTTATTGATAATGTATCGCTCAAACAATCGGATGCCAGTTATTTATTTTTAAACTTAACAACCGATAATGAAACCCTTTTATGCGGACAATGTGCTACGCTTAGTCCTGTTTTTGATTATTGCCTCGACTACCCAACTGTTACCTGGACTCCTAGCAATATCACAGGCACCGACCCTGTTACGGTTTGCCCATTAACTACCACTAGCTACACTTTTGCCGCCCAAAACGAAGATGCTTGTAGTGTAACAGAAAAAAGCAGAACCATTACTATAGAAGTTATTAACCCCAATGATTTAACCGCCACTTTTACCTCCGAAATTACAGGCGGCTGCGAAACCCAAGCCGTACAATTTAATACCGACTACCAAGGCACGGGCTTTTCCTATTTATGGGATTTTGGCGATGGCACTACTGCCGATACCGCCAACCCTTCCCACAGTTATGCTACTTCTGGCAATTATGAGGTAAGCTTTACCATTACCTACGATGGCGGTACTGTTTGTGATGTTACTGCTACCGATGAAATAAGCGAAATCTTTAACATCAATGTTTTTAATCCGCAAGAGCTTGTTTTTGAGGAATTGCAAAGCGTGTGTAATGCCACCCCTAGTCCTTTTATTTTAGACGATTTAAAACTGCACAATTACGAAGGCATATGGACCATTGCCAATACGCCTGCTGGAGATTTTCCTGCTAGTATTGCAGATGGACAATTAAATGCTTTTGAGGCAACTACAGGTATTTACACCCTTAACTTTGCCTTAGCAACTCCTCCTCCCGAAGCTTGTCAATCGGAATGGCTGGTGGATATTGAAATTACCGACATCAATTACGAAACCGTTCATTTACCAACCTGCGAAGGCACGAGCACTACTTACGAAGGACAAACGATTGCCGCAGGGAATTCGGTAACCATAGAAACGCTAGGCGATTCGGGATGTGGAACCGTTACGGAAATTTTTGCCGATGCTTTACCTAGTTTCGCCGATTCTATTTTTGTGGATGTATGCGAAGGGGAACAGGTTAACTACGAAGGATACCTCCTAAGTGCTGGCGAAAGTATGCTCCTAGAAAAAAGCAGTCAAGCAGGCTGTGATTCTAGCACCTACTTATTTGCCCAAGCCATTTTTCCCGATTCGCCAAATGCTGCTGCACTAGGTTGCCTGCCTAGTATTTTGATAACAAGGCCTACCGCTTTTTCGCCTAACGGAGATGGGGTGAATGATGTTTTTCGCTTAATTCCAAATCCGTATGTAAACATCAATACAATGGATTTGCAAATTTATGATAGATGGGGCAATGTTGTTTTTCAAAGTGCCGATATAGCAGATGCTTGGGACGGCACTTATAAAGGAAGGAATATGCCGCTAGGGGTTTATGTGTTTTTTGCTAGGGTTGTTTTTGCGGATGGGACGGCGGAAATGGTGAAGGGGAATGTTAGTTTGGTGAGGTAGGATAAGCTGGAGATTAGAAATAATGAAAATAGTTCCCCTCACATCTCGACTACGCTCGATGACTGGTAAACTATTAGCTTGAATTAGCGGGAAGTGAGGAACTCCATTTCAATCAATACAAAATTTTTTCTCTTTCTCCTCCTCCATTTCCCATATTTTTTTTTAATTTTATCCACCAATAACCACAACCACTAACCAATAAAAAAAAACATGAGCATTCCCAGCAACGAGTTAGCTAATAATACCACCTTACAAAACAACAAGTACCGCATTAACCGTGTGCTAGGCAAAGGTGGGTTTGGCATTACCTATCTCGCTCATTTTTTGCAAAAGCAGGTGGCTATTAAAGAGTTTTTTCCTCAAGGCAGTATTCGGCACCAAGGGCAAGTGCATCATCCTGATATGAGTGTGGAGCAGTTTGAAGAACTGAAAGGCAAGTTTAAAAACGAAGCCGATACGCTTACCAGCTTCGATAACCAGCGCAATATTGTAAGTGTGCACGATGTATTTTATGAAAACAATACAGTGTACTTTGTGATGAATTATTTACAAGGACAAACGCTAGAGGAATTGTGTGCAAAAACGGATAATAATTGTTTAACGCCCAGAGAACTGTTCCCTTATTTGCAACAGATAGCACAGGCATTAACTATCGTCCATCAAAAAAACATTTTGCATCGGGATGTGAAACCCGAAAACATTATTGTTCAGCCAGATGATACGGCGGTGTTGATAGATTTTGGGTCGGCACGGGCTTATGCAATGCAAACAACAACGCATCACAGCACCATCCTTACGCCTGGCTACGCACCGCCCGAACAGTACAGTCAAAGCTGGAAGCGTGCGCCTTATACGGATGTGTACGCACTTGCAGCTAGTTGCTACCGCTTGCTTTGCGGAAAAATTCCGCCCAATGCCTCCGAACGAACGATTGTTGATACGCTCAATCCTTCGCAGCTAAATCCTGCCATTCCTAGAATGCTAGGCAATGTGTTACTGAAAGGAATGGAACTGCAACCCGAAAAACGCTATCAGAATGCCAATGATTTTGTGAACGATTTTAGAACGGCTATGTATGATAAAATGGGGGTGGCAGTACAGGAGAAGAAGGTGGCAGTAAAAGAAAAAAGCAATTATCAATATCAACAAATAGTGGAAGAGGAAAAGCCTAGTAAATGGCCGCTGCTGTTGCTCTTATTGATACCACTTTTGGGCTACCTAACTTGGCAGTTTTTTGCGGATGTAAGCGAAACAACGACGGAAGAAAATTACCGCAGTCTTTTTGAAGAGGATGGAAAAACAAGGAATAATGCGGATAATGGGAACTCCAATAATAACTCCGCTCCTAGCAATGGCAACCCCTCTGCGGAAGAAAGTATTCAAAACTTAATCAACTCGATGGTAGCTGTAAAAGGTGGCACTTTTAAAATGGGCTGTAATGAAGCGGTTGATGTTGCTTGTGCCGCCAATGAAAAACCGCCACACAGCGTACAACTCAACGATTTTCATATTGGCAAATATGAGATTACGCAAGCGCAATGGGTGGCAGTAATTGGTAAAAACCCTAGTAAATTTACAGCCTGTAGCAACTGCCCTGTAGAAAATGTAAGCTGGAATGATATTCAAATTTTTATTGACCAACTCAACCAAAAAACAGGGCAATCGTTTAGGCTGCCTACCGAAGCCGAATGGGAATATGCTGCTAGAGGTGGTGCGACCAGTCAAAACACCAAATATGCAGGCGGTATGCAAATTAACAAAGTAGCCTGGAACCCCATTAATAGCAATAAACAAACACAAGCCATCGGCAAAAAAACACCCAACGAACTAGGTCTCTACGACATGACGGGCAACGTGTGGGAATGGTGCAGCGACTGGTACGATGCCGATTTTTACTACGACAGTCCTAGCGAAAATCCTAGCGGACCCGAAGAAGGCGAAACTCGTGTTTTACGTGGTGGCGGCTGGCATTTTAGTAGTCCCAAAGAATGCCGTGTTACGCACCGCTATTATGCAGAGCCTACTTATCGGGATAATATTGCGGGGTTTAGATTGGCGGGGGATTTTTGAGGTTTGATTTTTGATTTTTGAATTTTTATATGCTGGCGATTTTTTTCATTGAGAATTTAGAATCGAGGATTTAGAATTTAAAATTTTTATATGCGGACGCTTGGGAGGTTTGATTTTTGATTTTTGAAATTTAGATATTGATTATTATTTGGAATTTGTGATTTGGCAATTGGTCATTAGAGGTTTGAGGTTTTTATGCTGGCGATTGAGGGATGATTTTCCATTGCAGTTACCTTCCATTAGGACAAAATTCGGCATAACTTTTGCTTTATTATCTTTTAGGTTCAATTTTAAGCAGCAACTTCCCCAAATACCTAGCCCAATAAAAGGGTATTTCTTGCACTTTAACTAGCAAAAAGCCTCCATAACCAACACAATTAGTGCTATTCCCCTCTGTTTTATTAAAATAACCGCCATAACAACATTTTAAAAGCGTAATAACTTTGTTAAAAAATTAAAAAAGCGTACTTTTGCAAACTGATTTTTAACAAGGGTATAATTAAAATAAATACACTGTTTTTTATCCATACGCTTATTAAAAATGAACTGGTACAGTAAATAATTTGCTTACCCAATTTGAAACCATATTTTATCACAAAAAAAAATTAGTCATTTTGACTGAAAACTTAGAAAATCAAGATCCTGTAGTAGAACAAGTTGAAACTGCAGAGGAACAAACACAAGAAACTCAATCTGAAACAAACACACAAGAAGAAGTTGTAGCAGCAGCAGCGGAAGAAGAAGTAGCACCTGCTATAGCTCACGATGACTTTGACTGGTCGATTGGCAACAAAAACACGTTGCCTTATTCAGAAGAAGAAGTGGAAGATTACATGACAATGTATTCTAAAACTTTTAAAACCATCAACGAACACGAAATTATTACGGGTATTGTGGAAGCAAGAACCGCTTCTGATGTAGTATTAGATATTGGCTTCAAATCTGATGGCTTAGTATCTGCTTCGGAATTTAGAGATATGCCTGACTTAGAAGTAGGCGATCATGTTGAGGTATATGTTTTAGAGAAAGAAGACAAGAAAGGACAATTAATCCTTTCTCGTAAAAATGCAAAACTATTACGTGCATGGGAAGGTATTGTAAATGCATACACTGATGACACGGTTGTTAAAGGTACGATTATTAGCAAAACTAAAGGTGGTTTAATTGTAGACGTTTTTGGTTTAGAAACCTTCTTACCTGGTTCGCAAATTGATGTAAAACCAATTATCGACTATGATATGTACGTAGGTAAATCAATGGAGTTTAAAGTAGTTAAAATTAATGAAGCTATTAAAAACGCCGTTGTATCTCACAAAGCACTTATCGAAAGCGATTTAGAAGAACAACGTCAACGTATTATTTCTCAATTAGAGAAAGGTCAAGTACTAGAAGGTACGGTTAAAAACATCACTGATTTTGGTGGATTTATCGACTTAGGTGGTGTAGATGGATTATTATACATTACCGACATTTCTTGGGGTCGTATTTCGCATCCTAGCGAAATATTATCGCTTAACCAAAAATTAAATGTTGTAGTAATTGATTTTGACGATGCTAAAAAACGTATTTCTTTAGGCTTAAAACAATTAACACCACATCCGTGGGAAGTACTAAATACTGAATTAACAGAAGGTTCTGTTGTTAAAGGTAGAATTGTTAATATTGAAGATTACGGTGCATTCTTAGAAATTACTCCTGGCGTAGAAGGCTTAATTCACGTATCAGAAGTATCTTGGTCTAACCAACCTATTAACGCTCGTGAGTACTTTAACATTGGTCAAGAATACGATGCAAAAATTGTTACTTTAGACAGAGATTCAAGAAAAATGTCGTTAAGTATCAAACAAATGCAAGCAGATCCTTGGGATGCTATTGAAGAGCAATTCCCACAAGGAAGTAAGCACAGCGGCGAGGTGAAAAACATTACGCCTTATGGTGTATTTGTTGAATTAGCAGAAGGTATTGGCGGCATGGTTCACATTTCTGACTTATCGTGGACGAAACGTTTCAATCACCCATCTGAATACACTAAAGTTGGTGAGCAATTAGATGTTGTTATTTTAGGTATCGACAAAGAAGCTCGTAAATTATCATTAGGACACAAACAAATGGAAGAAGATCCATGGGATACTTTCCAAACGGTGTTCCCAGTAAACTCGCATCACGAAGGTACTATCATTAAGCGCGACGATAAAGGTGGCATTGTTGCTTTACCTTACGGCTTAGAAGCTTTTGCTCCTGGCAAGCACTTAAAGAAAGAAGACAACACAAGCGCGCAATTAGATGATATGCTTACTTTCAGCATCATCGAATTTGACCGTAACGACAAACGCATCATTGTTTCTCACTCTAACGTTTGGCAACGTAAAGACGACGACGCTAAAGTAGCTACAGAAAAAGCAGAACGCAAAGCGAAATCGGATGCACGTAACAAAATGAAAGATATGAACAAGAAAAGCGATAAGTCTACCCTTGGTGATTTAGATGTGCTTTCGCAATTGAAGAAAAAAATGGAAGAAGGCGAGAAGTAATTAATTGCCGCATTTCGTTTGAATACAAAATATAAAGCCCTGCTAGTTTTTTAACTAGTAGGGCTTTTTTTTATTGAAAATTTAAAATTGAGGATTTAAGATTTTTGATTCCTGATTTTTGAAATGTGATTTTTGATTTTTTTTATGCTGACGAGGGGGAGTTTTAGTATGTAATTTTAGCAGATTCATTGAAGCGGTTTACAATTTTTAATACAAGCTGGGAGGCTTGATGTCAACTACTTTCAAAGCTTAGATAAACATGCAAAAAATCTCTCATATGTTAATGATTGGAGATTTTTGAAATAGGTGTTTTGATTTTTTCTCGCTAACGTAATTGTCTGAATTTGGATAGGCTGGATGTATGGATCTTTCGGATTTACCTACTTTGTTTCTACAACTACCGAAGTATTCTCCGCACCAACTAAAATCCCATTTGCAAAAAAGTTTTGGTGTTTGTCTAGCTCTACAATTGTGTAAGTGTCTTGGCAATTATCTAGTAAGGTAAATTGTGTTAAGCTAACTTTTTGCAATTGTCCGTCGGCTCCTGCTATCCAGCAAATATCTCCTAGGGCTAGGTTGGTGGCTTCGTTAATATTATCGTAGTATTTACTTGCTTCAGGTTGTAAAGAAGCCCAACCTTTTTGTGCTACCCAAAATGGATGATCTTGTGTTGCGGTGATGGTGATGCTTTTGGGGCTAAGATGTTTTTGTTTTTCTTGCTGTTCTTCTTGCAATACTTCAAATTGTAGCTGTACCAAATGGTGGTGTTTTTGGGTGGCTAATTTTAAAATGCTGCTGGGTTCTAAAGTAGCCGTTTTAAAATTGTAGGTCATTACGGCGGAGCCTATGCTTAATTGCTCTATGGGTAAACTGCTTCCGTCTGCTAGGCGTATAGGTGTGCCTGCCGCAAAACAATGTACACCTATGCCATCAAAAATAAAATCGCTAATAGCAGTATCTTCGTATTTGGTGCCTTCGTATACTTCAACAATTTCAAATTTAAGGGCTAACTTTTTGTCATTGGTCGGCGCAATGGTATCTACTTCAAAAATTTGTTCTGAATAGGTATCTTCTAAGTGCAGAGTAGCATGTAGGTGTTCGCCTACATACATGTTGAGCATTCTTACTCGGTTATTTTCTTCATAGGTTTTTTCGCTTTTACAGTAGCCATTGTAAATAGATATTTGGGTTATAGGCGGACAATTGGGTAGCATGGTAAACGTAACAGACTCCCCTATCCCACTGCCTTCGACTCCTTCTACCCATGCGGTTGCTAGGTCGCTATCGTGTATGTTTTGAGTTTGGTAATTAATACTGCCCGCAGGTTTTAAAGTAGAACTCCCTATAATTTCCGAATCTAAATCGGCTCCGCAATACCAGCTACAACCATAGTCTCCTACACTGTTAAAAGGCAATTCAAAAAGCATTTCCTTATCTAATAAATTGGTTTGTTCAGTAGTTAAACTGTCAATATTCAATTCCTCTGTACTAAGCTTATCTATTAAGCTCCTATATTTTTTTTCTTCGGCTTTCCAGGCTTCATAACCTTTTTTGCTCAAATCAATTTTCTCTCCTATGGTAGCGTATATATGTTTGGCTTCTTTGGTAGCAATTTCGTTAGCGTTATTAGTACTGGTTTGTGCAAGTAGACTTAGATTTAAAGCCATAGCACATAACAAATAGCAAAAAAATGTTTTCATAAATTGTGATTAATGATTAAAAGTTGTATTCCCTAAAACAAAGAAACGCTTGCTATTGTTCCCTGTTCGTTACTAAGTAGTAGCAGGTAGAAAGTACGCTTCGCTTTTGGTAGAAAGACGGCATCAATTACCTACAAAACTCATCTAGCGAACAGTATGTACTTTCTACTCATTCCTAATCCCCCCCTATTCTCTTATTTCTAGGTCGTAATACAACTGAACATAAGATGGCACATGATCTGAAAGAGGCAGGCTATCAATATCATTGTAGGTAAATCCGTAAAAATCGCCATGTAGGTAGTCTTTAATACTAAGTGCTATCTGTTCGTTACCACGGTAAAATACTTTATCAATGCCTTCGCAATTAGGATTGGTACCAATGGGTTCACAATCTTTTAATTTATCACCATAAGGTGGCACTTCGCCATTTCGTATATACGTTACCCAAGCATCCGAAAAGCCCATATCTAACATTGCTCTAATCGTATCCCCTTCCCTCGTGTATCTCGAATTAAAATCGCCCATTACAATAATGGCTTGTGTAGGAGAATGGATTTTTATATAGTCGGTAAGTTGTTTAATATTTTTACGTCTTGCTGCTAGAGATTCGTCGCTGCCGCCTGCATTACAGTGTATATTATAAAAGTCTATGCTAATATTTTCATAAATAGTAATTTGTGAGTAGCTAAAACCTTTAGGCGTTAAACAATCTGCTCCTGTACAATCGGTCCATGCTATACGTTGAAAATTGGAAATAGGGTATTTAGACAACGTATTGAGTCCGTCTCCGTCAGGCACGCAGGGCATTGGGTCGGTTACGTATTCATGTTTATTATGTTTCATGATAGAGTCGTGGTAACAAAAATCCTCTTGTAAATGCACAATGTCAAAACGATTTATTGCACTTCCAATGGAGGAACTGTACGTGGCTGGATGGGAGGAGGAAAGAAGGTCTGGTAAACCTGCCACATTATAACTAATGCAGCCTACTGAACCACCTACAGTTGTAATAGATTCTTTTTCGCAACAAGCAGTAATACATACAATAAGTAACGCATAAATAATAACTCCGCCATTTCTACTTGATTTTTTGCACTTATCCAGCGTTGCAAATACTCGCAATAGCGCTGCTATTACTGCGTTTTGCGCCTTGTCTAAGCACAAAATCTCTGCGTACAAATTGTCGGACTTATTTTTTAAGCGTTACTAAGTAGTATTAATGCACAGCTATAACCAATTTGTTTTGTGTGTTGATTTAGCATAAGATTAAGTATTTGGACATATTTATCTAAGCGGTTGACACTTTTTTTTGGTAGATAGTAGCGGGTACATGGTATTTGAACGATTCCGCTTCGCTACACCGCTGTAAAGTATCAAGCAATTTTCCTTATTTGATAAACAGGGCAGTATTGGAGAACAAATAATAATCGAATATACACAATTATGCTAAAAGAAAATAATAGAGTAGTTATAAATAGGATGGAGAATGATTATATTGCAGCGAAATGCAATAAAGAGGAGGCAGTTTTTATTCGCAAGGGTTAAATACGTAAACTTGGGCGCAAAACTTATCTTCGCATTTTTCAATACACTTATTGCTCACTTGCAAGCAAAATAAATAAGAACCTGTTTTGTTATATTCGTGTATAGGGTTTTCCTCTAAGGAGCTAGTACCGTCACCAAAATTCCATACTATTTGGTCGTATTCTCCTTCCGAGAAATTAGTAAATTTCACTCGCAAATCTTCTGCTGCATAGTCAAACGCAACCTTAATATTGCATTTATCATCTATGCTGTTAGCACAAGGATTTCCCGAACCCCAAAGCTGTAACAAGCCAATCAACAAAAAACCTAATGTCTTCATTATAATAGTTTAGGCACACAAAATGCTGCAAACATTGTTGATAATCAGTTATTTATCGACAATGAATTATATAGATATGTTGTTTGATTTGTAGTAGTAAGGTAAGGTAAAATACAAAGTGCAGCAAGATAGTGAATTAGTAGGTAGTGCAAAGATACAAAAATATTGCAATTACTAGGTACTTTTTTAAAAAATTATAGTTTTTTTTATTTATATTCGCCTATCCACTTATTGTTTACATAAGCAAGCTTTTTATGAAAATAAAATCCTTTAGCATCACCAATTTTTTGTCGTTTAAAGAAAAAACAACGTTTTACTTTAAGCCATCGGGGCATCACTTATACACCATTACGGGATTAAATGCTAGTGGAAAAAGTAATTTATTAAAAGCATTTATTTTACTAAACCAAGTTGTACAAAATAGCTGGGAAGATGCCGAACTCATTGAAGACATTTTTCATCCATTTTTACTAGCAGGCGAAACCATACATCAAGCTGGTTATTTTGAAATTGTTACTCTAACCGAAAACAAGAGCGAATATCGGTATGGGTTTAGTCTGCAAAAAAACAAAGTAGTAGCCGAATGGCTGTACCATACCCTACACTCGGAAGCCGAAGTATGCATTTTTAAACGCCAAAACCAAAGCATTAGCCCAGCTCAATTCCAACATTTAAGCCCCCTAATACCAACACACGGTTTATTATTAGGGCTAGAGAGTTTACATCTCCTTTCGCCTAAAGCTTGGGAAATATACCGCTATATTAGCTACCAAATTATTGTAATTCCCAATACCAACAACAGCAATGTAGCCGACCGCAGCTTTACCTATCATTCTCTTAAAAACCCCGAATACGAAACAGATATTTTGGAATTTTTGCAGCTAACAAATCCGGCCATTCAAAAGGTGCATACCGCCGAAATTATTAGTAGCGGTGGCGGCATTCCAATGGATGGCTCAATAAGTGATGCGCCTTTTAATTATAACTCGGTATTGGTAAGTAAAGAGGCCAATAATTTGGAACAGGAAAATTTAGTAGTTTTGAAATATTTACAGACAAGCAAAACAACAAAACCTCGTAATGTTTTATTTAACTTAGATACCGAATCAGCAAATGGTACTCAAAAAATTTTTTCCTTGAGTGCGCTACTTAGTTATGCCCTAAAAAAAGGTGCTTTACTCATCATGGATCATCCCGATGCACAATTGCATCCTACGGTACTACAAAAAGTGATGCATTTAGTTGCCCAAAGTAAAAAAGCGCAATTGCTGTTTACTACCTATTTCCCTAATCACTATTTACACCATAACTCGCTAAACTCCAAGCATATTATCGAAATAAAAAAGGATAAATATGGGGCAAGTAGCATATCAAATAAAGAAGCATGAGATTACATCTTTTTGAATTAGAAGACTACCCCTGGTACCCCGAATGGCTGCGAGCATCACAAACAGATTACCTACGTACACTCATGGAAACATTTAATGTTTTTAAAGCAGCAAGCCCCATTTTAAGCCATTTAATGCAACAACAAAAATGCACGCACTTACAGGATCTCTGTTCGGGCGGCGGCGGCGCATTGCTACTTATTTATAAAGATTATTACCGCATTACCCACCAACATTTTACCGCTACCCTATCCGACCTCTACCCTAATATCGCTGCCTTTAAAAACCTAGCACACATTACCAATAATCATTTCCAATACCAAGCACAATCCTTTAATGCACTAGCAGCAAATCCTAGCCCCAAAAGTATCCGTACTATTTTTAATGCCTTTCATCATTTTAAACCTGCCGATGCCCAACAACTCCTACAAAATGCCGCCGACCAAAATATGCCTATTGCCATTTTTGAACCAATGGATAAAAGTATTTTGCAACTGTTGGTTAATATATTATCGACTAGCATTTTGATGTTTTTTTTAATGCCTTTTGTGCGTCCTTTTACTTGGAAAAATTTTGTTTTTACCTACCTCTTCCCCCTCCTACCCCTTGCAACCTGTTGGGATGGTATTGCATCTTGGTTTAGGCTGTACGACGCTGCTACACTCGAAAAAATGGCGGCAAAAGTTGATGCGCCTAACTATATATGGAAATCGGGGGTTGCCAGTCACCAATTTGGAAAAATCACTTATTTAATTGGCTATAAATCACTGCCCATTTAAACAACAAAATTTATATTTTTTCGTTTATTAAAAATAGCAGGTTTCCAACCTGTTTCTACTGCACTATTCCATCCCTAAGATTATTTTTCAAACGCATCAAAATTTTGTAAGTTTACCTATAGGCATTGCTATTTTTAGGCTGCTGAAACATGCCACAATTTTATGCATTTTTCTGACACATCCGATAATTCCATATCAGATTATCCATTAATGGTAACAAAACACCGCAAAAAGTGGTAACTTAACGCCCTCTTATAGCGTATAGTTAATTACAATTGGTTATAACACTTCTTAAACTTACCAACACCGTTTTCAAACTATTTTTTAATCTTAAAAACCTAAACCAATACTTATGATAAACATAACTAAAATGGCAATAAAACAACACACTTATTTTTTATATATTTTCATCTGTCTTTACTGCATTACCTATACTAACCTCGTACAAGGTCAAGCTTGTGTAGATGTATATGCCATTGCAGCCCCTGCCTCTTTAACACTCCAACCTTCTATAGTTGACACTTTGCTTGGCGATTTAAACGATATTACAACTATAACAACTGATGTCCCTATTGCCTCTCCTATGGGAGGCGCAACCTTTAATGCAAATGCAAACGAATTAATTTATATAGAAGAAGGAGGCGCAATTCCAGACTTAAACACCATAGATGGTATTTCGGGAAATAATACCGAAGATGATGTTGATGTTTTAGGCATTTCTGAGTTGCAATACAATTGTGGAAATGATATTTTATATGCGCTTCAAGAAACAAATACCGAACCTCCATCAGGTAATTTTCAGTTGGTAGCGTTAGATAATACAACTGGAAATACAACCACAATAGGTGGCCCTATTACTACACCTACAGGTATTGTACCAGGCACTTCTACTATTGATACAGAAAATAACATCTACTTTTTTATTCACGAAAGTAGTAGTGGCACCTATGTTTTAAATACCATTGATATTGATACTGGTTTAAATACGTCTTTTACCTTACCTTTTACTCCTATAGATATTGACTATGATTTATTTAACAACCAGTTAGTCGCTATTAGCAGTAATTTAGAAGTTATTTTAATAGACGCTACTGCGCCCGACACCCAAACAACGATTGGTACGATAAGCCTAAGTGGAGCAACTTTGCATACGGGCAATGCTGCAATCGACCCATTTACCCAACGTTTGTTTTGCACAGGAGAAACAGACGCAGGTCTACAACAACTCTATACCATCGACCTAACAACAGCTACCATTACCAACACCGCAAATACCCCTTACCAGCTTTCCAATTTACTTACTACAATTCCTTGTGTGCCGATTCCTGATTTTGAATTTGACGGCACTTGCCTAGGCCAAAACATGCAGTTTAATGCTGATATATCAATAGGTGCAAATGCATGGACATGGGATTTTGGCGACCCTGGTAGCCCTAACAATACCAGTACAGAAATTGACCCAACGCACTTTTATGCTATAGCAGGTACCTATACCGTAAGCCTCAACATTACTGGCTGTATTGGCGATGCCAATGTAACACAAGAAGTAACCATTCTTACTCCTCCACAACCAGAACTTCCTGATAGTGTTTTTACTTGCGAACACGAAATACTACTCGACCCAGGTGATTTTCCAGATGTAAGCTACTTATGGATTACTGGGCAAAGTTCGCAAACCATTGTTGCTTTTGCTGACGAAACTTGGTATTATGTAGACATTTCGCTAAATGGCTGCGTGATACGAGATAGTGTGTATGTTGATTTAAGCGAAGCCGATACAACAAGTGAAGTTTGGGAAGCAGACGAAATTACTTTTTGTGAAGGAACAGATGCGATACTAATGCCAGACATAACTGGCGAGTCCTATCAATGGTCAACAGGCGATGAGACACCAGAAATTCCTGTAACAGCAGGCATTTATCAAATTACAGTTACACAAGGCGAATGTGAACTAATTGATGAAATTGAGGTGTTTTTTGTTTCTGAATTACCAGTAGATTTAGGCAATAGTGCAATTACCGTTTGTGCCCTCGAATACATTTTAGACCCAGGGGAAATTGCTGGAGCCGATTACCTATGGTCAACAGGCGACCAAACGCAAACCATTAATGTAGATGCTGCTGGCGAATATTGGGTAGAAGTTACGCTAGGAGATTGCACCAATAGCGATACCATAACCCTTAACCTAATTGCATTTGACCCGCCAAGCTTAGGTCCCGATTCCTTAAAAGTTTGCGAATCGCAGCCCCTTACCTTAGACGCAACTACAACAGGTGCCAATTATATTTGGAGCAATGGCGAAACAAGCCCAATGCTTGAAGTGCCTAATGATGCGCCAGGTCTTTATTGGGTAGATATACGAGTAGGCAACGAATGCGAAACGCGCGATTCTGTTTATGTAGAATTTGTACCAGACTTATCGGTTGATTTAGGTGCAGACCGTGCGCTATGTGAAGGGGTAGATTTAATATTGGATAGTGGCGTAAGAGATGCCGTAAATATTTGGTCGACAGGCGAATTGAATGACAGCATTACTATTACCAGCCCCGGCACCTACAGCGTAACCGTAGATAATGGCGGTTGTGTTGATACAGACGAAGTAACGATTAGCGCACACCTACCAGAAACCATCAATTTAGGCAATGCAGATGGCAGCGATGTAACTATTTGCCCAGCCCTAAGCGAAAGCGTGACGCTAAATGCGGGTAATGGCAATAACTTTGTGTGGAGTTCGGGCGAAACTACTTCCCAAATTGTTGTATCGACAGGCGGCACTTATAGCATAGAAAAAATAGACGACTTTGGCTGTACCATAAATGCTACGGTAAATGTACTAGAAGTTTGTTCTTCCATTGTTCAATTTCCCAATGCTTTTTCTCCTAATGAAGATGGCTTTAATGATGTGTTTCGTCCTAAAGGCCGCTTTATAGAAAATTATCAACTTGCCATTTACGACCGCTGGGGGAAAGTTATTTTTGAAAGCAATGATATTGAAGTTGGATGGGATGGTTTTAACAAAGGCGTTCGTGCTGAACTAGGCGTATATGTGTGGTTTATAACCTACACCAATAGCGATGGCGAAGCTGCCGTTGAACAAGGCAACTTAA
Organism: Bacteroidota bacterium; assembly: GCA_020630215.1. Lineage (GTDB taxonomy): Bacteria > Bacteroidota > Bacteroidia > Chitinophagales > UBA2359 > JAHDBT01. The sequence goes on along the minus strand of JAHDBT010000039.1, from coordinate 6,445 downwards.
CTTTAGTACGGTAATTTTTTATGCGTTACTAAACAGGTTAAAGTTTGAATAGATTTTTTTTTCAAAAAGAGAAATCTATTCAAACTTTTTTTATTTGTTATTGCCTTTAACCGATGTTGATATTGTAGTCTTCAACAGCAAGGACTTTTATAATATATGTCCATTAAGTGAAAGTAGAAAAATACAATCCTCCATTATTACTTATTCTTTTATCCCTTTTCACTTAGCTTAATCAATCGCTCTATTTAAAAAGTCGTTGAGTGGTTTTAGTGCGCTGTAGGTTTCAATGGCAGCAGGAAGAAAAGCTTCCTTTTTAAGGTCCACATCTTTTACTTGTTTAAATACCACAAAGCTTTTATGTCGCAATAAGTCAATAGCAGGATGATCTTTAGGGTAGCCTTTAGGAGCTGTTTTTAGCATATCTTTATTATCCAGTTTTTGATATTGTTTTACAAAGTTAGGGTCGCCAATAATAGTTCTAAACTCTTCGGTATTGTAGTCTATTTCTTGGCGCACCGCTTTTAATATTGGCGAAGGCGGGCAATACATTCCTCCTGCTAAAAAATTTGCGCCAGGTTCTATATGTATATAATAACCTCCCTTTGGTGATTTGCGGCCGCCTGCTGTAATTGCTGCGCCAAAATTAGGTTTATAAGGTGATTTATCTTTAGAAAAACGCACATCCCTATTAATCCGAAAAGCACAATCTTTAGGAGCTAAACCAGCTATTCCTTCATCAAATTTAGCCAATTCCCCAATTAAGTTTTGTACCAAATCATAAAAATCGGCCCTAGCAGTTTGGTATCGATCTTTATTGGCATGAAACCATTCTCGCTCATTATTGGCTTTTAAGTCTTTTAAAAAACGCAAAGTTGACGCAGTAAGCATAATTTTTTTTGTTTTGGAGGTGGTTAATAGTGGCCAAATTTAGCAAGTATTTTAGAGAATAAAAAATGAAACCGTACTATTCAGCATACACTTATCCTACCTTGTTCCATATTCAAAAAAAACAAGCAGGTGCTGCATATACTCAAATGCGTTTGGTTTTCCGATTTTTGCTAAATGGCTAAACTGCTAGAATTGTTAAATTGTTTTTTTTTGCTGACGATTTCCAACCGCTATTTATTAACAATCAATAACTAATACAATTATTCGTATCAAATTTGTATTAAACAATTTTATTTATTAAGCAAAAGAAAATCGAAAACTACTTGCATTTGAGTATAGTAAACAAGGAAATTTAAATACCTAGCTATTAAACCTTTGTAGGAGTTATAAAGTCTAACTTTTATTCATACAACAGATAAAATTTGCCCTATGAAAACACTCAATAGTATACTCTTTATTAGCATAGGTTTTTGCATTGGCTTATTAGTACCAACATCTTTAAATGCACAAGAAATAACTCGTATAAAAGTAAAACCTACCAAGTATAAACAAACGACAGCTTCCGCAAAAAAAAAGAGAAGTCGTAAGAAAAAAAAACAGTGCAAAAAGAATAAGCAAAATAATGCACAAACAGCAAGATACGCACCTACGAGAGTGCGAGAACATCAAAGCCCCAATCACAGACCTACGGCTAGAACGACGACCAACAACCATGCTAAAGGAAAAAAATACCAACCAACTGTTGTGCCTCCTGTAAAACCTACTCCTACTCCATCGCCAAAACCAAAACACAAACCCAATCCACCTAAAAATAAACCTGTTTTTCCTTTTCCTGATAAGAAAAAGAATAAGCCTGTAAATCCACCAAAAAACAAACCTGTTTTTCCTGATAATAAAAGCAAAACAACGCCTCCTAAAAACAAACCTGTTTTTCCTGATAAGAAAGGCAAAACAACAACTCCTAAAAACAACAGTAACAAACCTAAACCACCTAAAAAAAATGCCGATCCTAGTAAAAAATCGCTGCAATTAACCGACCTATCATTTGAAGAAACCATTACTAGTAGCAATCAACTTGTAGTAGTAGATTTTGGCGCAACTTGGTGCGGTCCATGTCGCATTTTAGAGCCAGTTATTGATGATATTGCGACTAAATATGAAGGTAAGGCAGTTGTTGCAAAAGTAGATGTTGACGACAGCCCTACTATTGCCAAAACGTACAATATAATAGAATTACCTACCATTTTGTACATTAAAAATGGCGTAGTACTCGATAAACAAATAGGCGGTACGAGTCCCGAAAAAATTGAAAGTAAAATAAGTACTTATTTATAGGAAACAATAAGCGAACGTGGCAAAAGCAAACTAAAAAAATCCCATTTTCTACGTAATAACTGGCGTAGAAAATGGGATTCTTTTTTAGTATTGTATGTAAATTATTAGGCACTTTGTAAACTTACTGCTACATTACGAGGAGTTGCATTTAGCTGAATTTCTGGTTGCATACTAGGTTTAGGAAAACTAAAGTAAAAAGTAGTTCCTAATCCAGGCTCTGAGTCTATCCAAATTTTGCCTTTATGCTTCTCCATTACTTTTTGACAAATAGACAATCCTACGCCTGTGCCTTCATATTGTGCACGGCTGTGTAAACGCTTAAAAGGGATAAAAATATTTTCCCAATATTCTTTATTAATGCCAATACCATTATCTTTTACAGAAAAAATATAGTCGGTTTCGTTGCTTTCACATTTAATAAATACTTTAGGCGTGTCACTATTTTTAAATTTAATCGCATTGCTCACCAAGTTTTGAAACAACTGATATATTTGAGTTGCATTGCCTTGAATGTTTGGTAATTCACCAATTCGCAACTCTACATTATTTTCTTCGATAGTTGCTTTTAAGTTTTGCTTTAACTCACTTATCAGCTTTTCCATATCAATTTTTCGGTATTGCGTTTCTTGTTCGTTGTTAATACGCGAGTAGTTTAAAATATCGCTCAATAGGTTATACATCCTGTCTACTGCTTCCGAAATATATCCTAAAAACTCTTGTCCATCTTTATCTAATACATCTTTATACCGTCTGTTTAATAAAGAACTATAACCGCCAATCATTCGTAGCGGTTCTTTTAAATCGTGCGATGTAATAAAAGCAAACTGCGCCAAATCACGGTTAGAGATTGCTAGGCGATTGTTTTGTGAGCTAATTTCTTCATTTTTTTGCGCCAGCATTTTATTCGCATTTTTTTGCACTTTATTTCTACTAAAACCTAATGCCAATAATAAAAATAAAAGCACCCCTACCCCACCTAATAAAGTTGTTTGAAGTGCATGTACTTCTGCTTCATTTTTAAGCATTAAAATTTCTTTTTCTCTTTCCGATTTTTGAATTTCATAATTTATTTTCAACACTTTCATTCGGTTGTGCAATTGATTATCCATCAGTGAATCTTTTAGGTTGATGAATTTTTTTTGATACTCAAAAGCTTCTCCTGTTCTACCGCATTTTGCATAAGCATCGGCAATAGCTACATAAATATCTTTTTGCAACACCTTATTTTCCTGCGCAATAGCGAGTGCTTCTGTTAAGGAACTAATTGCCTTACTATGTTGCGATAATTTTGAATACAAAGTACCCATACCTGTTAAGCACCCAATTTTACCATATATATAGTTTGTTTGTTCCGAAATTTCTAGGGTTTGCTTATAAAATGCTAAAGCCTTATCATGCTGTTTAAGTGAAATATAATCTTCTGCTAAATTTAATTTTGCATGAGCAATACCAATTTCATATCCTAGTTTTTCGGCCATTGCCAAAGATTTTTGATTGTAAACTAGCGCACTATCAATTTGTTCTTTTCTAGCGTAGGTACTGCCTATTGCACCATAACAATCGTATTTAAAATAGTCTTCTTTTTTAGGGTTTTTAGGTAAGGAAAGTGCTATTTTATAATTTTTTAAAGCTTCCGAAAAATTTTCTTGAAAAAAGTAATTAGATCCTATTTCATAATAAATAGGCACCATTCCAGTAGAATCTTTTAGGGTTTCTAATTTATGTAAGGCAGCAAGTAAATAAACATAACTTTGCTCATAATCACCAATAGCTACATAACATCCAGATATACGACGTATATTTTTTAGCCACAACTTTGCCCATTTATTTTTATCACACAACTCCATCGAATGCAAACAATAAGTAATCGCTGCTTCATATCTTCCTAGTTCTGCATTAGCAAACCCTAAATCATAAAGCGAACGAGCAATTAGCGTATCACTCTCTAGTTTTTCTGCTTCATGAAAGGTTAGTAAATAATACTCTAATGAAGCTTCAAAATTGCGTTCGCTACGATAAGCATTCGTTAGCTTTTTGGCAACTTTAATAATTTTCATACTATTTTCACTAGCCCTTGTTTTAATTAAAACAATTTTCAGGCTATCAATATTTGTTTTACTATTGCTCCCGTAGGCAGTAGTAAAAACACTTAGCAAAATAACAATGAGTAAATGTGCAATTTTCATAATCAAATATAGTAGATGGATATGTATAAGAAAATAGTTTCTATCTAGCACCATGCAAATAGCACAGCACTATAGTAAGGCTTTGTTTTTCTTATTAAACTTTGGAAGGATTGTAATAGGTAAGGTAGGTACGTAAATAACAATTTCTGTACCAATTAAAAAAAATATACATATAACAACTGGTACTAAAAACTTTTTTTCAAAAATTTCGTAGGCTGGGTAAAATTGTAAAATGAAAGGATTGAATTAAACTGTTATGCTCAATTAGGGTTCGTATAATAACGGCAAAAATTGTGCCGATTTGTCATTATAAGGTCAAAAAAAATAAATAGTTATTTTAAGCAATTACTTTACATTATTCATTATAAATAGAATTAATTTATTCTGAATAAAAAAAGCCATACTTCCAAGTAAAAGGAAATATGGCCTTCGAAAGAAACATTTATTATTACAAATTTAAGATAAAGGTATGCTAATTTTATTTATCATGACCATTAGCATTGCCATTACCATTGTTTACTTTATGGACTTCCTCCCATGTGCAACAAATAGGTGGTAATGAATTTCCTTTTCCCTGTATTTTCTGTTTTTTATTGGGATCAATTACATCTAAACCATTTTGTTGAACCCAAGTGAGTATGTTCTTTTTCATAACGAATATATTTAAGGTTAAAAATAAAAAAGTGTTTATTTTAGGGTATTTGGGTTTATAAACATAAATTATAAATAATATTTGATAATTTGCAGTTTACAAAAATCAATAGTTATTTGGTTTCAGTTCTAATTTGGGCAAATTTAATGCCAAACCGTCATCTAAATGTCAATCATAAAAATACAAATCAGTATCCTTTCAATGAAAAACCATGTAACAAATTGGTAATCAAGTCTTTATGTCATTTAAACTCACAAAAACCTAGCACAACACATTCATTAAGGAAGTTGCTCTAAAATTTGTTTATTTGCATAACTGTCCAAAAATAATTGTGATTAGTCTTTAAAGTTAGTCGAATTTTAGGCGCCTGTGCCAACTTTTTTCTAGTATTTATTCATATCTAACATTTTTTTTTAGTTTTACATCTTCTTATTTAAACCAAGTATAAATCTATTACAAAACAGTTAATTTTACAAAAATGGAATCAGCAACAAGCTCTTCAGCGGTTATGTTATGGTGGACAGGATTATGTGTTGTAGCATTTATAAATTTATGTTTATTATTTTTTTCTTTGCATATACTGAGAAAAAAATTACCTGCCATGCGAACAGCACTAGCAAATATTAGAAAAAAACAATTTTTCTTTGCAAGTCTTTATACTTTAGGATGTGGCTTTCGGTCTATTTTACCTAGAGGCGATATTAGGCGCATCGTATTAGTAGATTCTTGGATTTCGAGTGTGGTAATTGGACGTACAGTAGCAACTATTGCCGAATTAAGTTTTGTAACCCAATGGTCATTAATATTATATGAAGCGGGGAAATATACAGGTAATAAAACTATTCAATTATTAGCCAAATTACCTGTTCCAATAATTATCGTTGCCGAATTATTTTCGTGGTATGCTTGTACAACAACCAATTATATTGGTACGGCTATTGAAGAATCGCTTTGGGCAGTTGCTGCAGCTTTGGCAGTATATGCCTGTTACTTAGCCCGCCCCTATTACGAAAAAGCACAGCAATCGTTTTTAACAACAGGTATTGTTCTAGGAGTTGGCTATATTTTTTATATGATTTTAGTAGATGTGCCTGCCTATGTTACTAATTGGCTGGCCGCAGAAGCCGCAGGAAAAACCTACCTAAGTGTAGGAGCAGGTTTTAAAGAGATTTGCACAACCTGGCACCTCACCCATCTCTATACCGATTGGCAATACGAAATGATTTGGATGTCGCTTTATTTTAGTTTAGCAGTTTGGATGAGTATCTATATTGTTAATGCACCGAGGTTAGACGAAGGGCTTGTACAGCACTAATTAACTATACTCAACTCTAGGAGCACACTAAGTGAATGAGAAAAAATAACCTCCACCAATTTAATTTAT
>JAHDBT010000562.1:184-4377 GCA_020630215.1 Bacteroidota bacterium | reverse complement strand
ACCATTAGCTTAGTCCTTTCTATAATTCTTCAAATTGTTTCAACAACCATTTTTTATCTACCATTTTTTTAGCAGCCTTTATCTTTTCTTCTAGTTTTTGTAAGTTATCAATAAGCTTTGTGGTATTTTTTGCGTAAGGCAGTTTTTCTTTTAATTAAAAAAAACGACTAAAGAAATAAAGGAAGTTTTAGTATGCCTTTAAATTAATTTTAGTCGCTTCTTTATTTCTAATTAAATAGAGTTTTAACGCATGAACAATTTCCTCTAGTAAGCGATACATAAAACGCCTTTCGACCAGCAAGCTATTTCCTTTAACAGGATGAGTAGTAAATTAACAAGCAAAGCCTACTCCCCAAACCGCTTCAAATCCCCCTTCCCAAAAGTCCACTCAGGAGTATGTAAATCACCTTCAAAATTGGTGCTATACCACGGGCTTAAATCGCTGTTGTTGGGGTTTTTAAGAATGTGCGTTTCTTGTGCAGGCATATAGCTTTGGGCTAGTAAAAAAAGTTTTTCTCCTGTTTGGGGATGCTGCGCTACATCTACCACAATTACGGCATGACCAGGAAATCCGCCTTGAATAAAAACATCTCCTGCGGCTAGGTCTTTTATATTGCCAACGGGTTTTAATTCTTTGCTTAAAGAGAAGGTGCCTGCATAATTAAAAATCTGAATGAGGTATTTTTTAAAGGTTGCGTAGGAGGCATCGAGTCCTTTGGTTTTGTTCCATTTGACTTTATTTTTGTTGAGGGATATGCGGTAGCCGTCTTTCCATTTGCTGTAGGGAATGTTATCGCCGCTGGTAAAGTTAAAATGAATTTTATTGGCTTGTTTTGTTCCATACAAATACTCTGCACGCAAACGCATTACGGCATCGGCACATTGTTGTAAATCTCGCTTGCCTACATCCATATTTACCACCGCATAATGCGCCGACTGGTTGCCTTTTCTTTGTCCATTGTAAAGCATTACTTCGGGCTTGCCTGTTTTTAAGGGCAAGTGTCGCAGCCATTCGCTAAAGGAATTGGCGGGTGCTTTTTTTCGCTGATAAGGGGCTGGCGGTAGGATGCGATTTGTGAGCATGTCTTTAGCATCGTAATTGGCTATCCAAGGGAAGGTGTATTTTTTAGCTACGGTTTTGGGTGGGGTTAGTTGACCGCTAAATGCAGGTTTTATTTTCCGTTCCTTTTCGTTTGTATCGGGTTTTGTGCTTGTGTTTTTATTTACAACAAGGTCGTTCGTTTTGTTTTTAGAAGTCGCCTTTTTATCGTTACAAGCAAGCAATAATAAACCCACCAATAATATGGTGGCAATGGATGTTTTCATGATGTTAGATTTTGTACGTTCTAAAAACAAAAAAATGCTGGTGCTTATTGTTCATCACTCTTTTGCATTTAGGGCATGTTTCATTTTTTCAAAATTTTAGTTAACACTTCCAAACGGCGAAGCGAAGCGTAACCGTCTAAATACCAAGTACTATGTACCCTCTACTAGAAAAAAGTGTTAACTGCTAATTGAAACATGCCGCATTTAGCATATAAAAATAGGGTTAACAACTCTCTTATTATTAGTGAGAAAGTTGTTAACCCCTAAAATTTAGTATTTAGTTGTAGCTATTAAAAAGGTTTGATTTGTATAGCGAAATGTATGCAAGAAAATAATCTCGACATTCAATATTCACAAAACGAATAGTAAGGTTTTAAGTGCGTTTACCCCTCAACCGTTGCTCTCCTATTTTTTAAAATTGCAGCAAAGGAGCGACTTTGTAACTCCTCAATGCTTAAGCCTGATGCTAGGGCTTCTTCTTTGGTAATTGCGCCACAGTTCATGCCACGTAAAAAATAGTTGAGTAATCCCTGTCCTGTTGCAGCATCGTCAAACACTTCGCCTGAGAGGGTTGCTTGTGCGGCAGTATCCATAAAATTACGTAGGCGTTCAGCTGCTTGGTCGTAGCTTTCTAGGAAAAAGGAATAAACGGCGGCATAACGAATGGGGAGTTGTGCAGGGTGTAAATCCCAGCCTTGATACAAACCTTTCCATAGGGAATGACGGGTGTGGTCGTAGGCAATTTTCCAAGCACGGTGTACGGTTTCTCTGTTTTCTTGTTTTTGTTCGGCTGTTAAATTATCTCCTCTGTGTGGGCCTACAGGCATAATGTTGGTTGCGCCATCCGATAACCAAACACCCGTGCCACTCAATGCTACTTTCATCATGTGGTGGGCAAAGTCGCAAGCCTGATGTGCCATGTCTTGGTATTTGGCGGTAATGTTGTAAGATGCGGTATAATCGTAAGTGCCAAAGTGGGCGGCAATGCATCGTCCTTTAGCAGCGTCTACTAAATGTCGCAAAGCATTTTCTCCTTTTAAACCCATAATAGATTGGGTGGTTTCTACCATGATTTCCATCTTCAAACTGCCTTTTTCTAACTTGCTCAACGACTCCATAATATTAAAAGCATGTACTAATGCTTTTACCTGTTCTGGAATGGTAACTTTAGGAAGGGTGACTACAAAATTAGGAGGTAGTTGATAGTCACAAGCTTCTAGTAAAGTAGTTACAAATAAATCCAATGTGCGTAGCGAACGTTGTTTGAGTTCTTCCGTGAATGGCTTAATACGGATGCCAATAAAGGGTGGTAAGGTACCTTCTTTCATCGCTGCGGCTACTTGTTCGGCAGCAAAAACTGCGGTTGCATCTTCCTCGTCATCTGGCCTGTTTCCAAAACCATCTTCAAAATCAATGCGAAAATCTTCTACGGGTTCGTCTACTAATTTTTGTTGTACTTTATTGTAAATAGCGTAGGGCAACCAAGCAGGATGGGCTTTCATTTCTTCGGCATCACCATTCTCGAAGTTTTTTACCAATGCCGCAATCGCTTCTACATCATTAGGTAATTGCTCGTGATTAACTAGTTTTAAAGCTTTGGCAAAAACGACAAAATTAGGGGCGTATTGTTGTAAATTTTTAATAGCCACTTTCCCCATTTTTTGGGTGGTATCCATTTTAAATAATTGCGCTCCGCCATATACAGAATGCACAGGCTGACGTTCTGCGCCATCGCCAGGATAGGATTTTTGAAAAGCGATGTTGGCCGCCTTTAAATCGTTTAGTATTTCTTTGTTGATTTCTTTAGGTATAGTAAATTTCATGATTATTTTTTTTAGTCAGTTCAGTGGTCAGTAGTCAGACCGTTCGCTAACGCTCTCTGTCAGATCGCTGCGCTGTCAGTTTTTAGGTTGACGTTTTTTAGTAATCAGCAGTCAGACCGTTCGCTAACGTTCTCTGTCAGATCGCTGCGCTGTTAGTTTTTATGCTGACGTTTTTTGGTGTCAGTAGTCAAACCGTTTGCTGACGCTCTCTATCAGTTCACTGTCCTATCAGTTTTAATATGCTAACTATTTTTTAGGGAGTGGGGCCTAATTAAAGTTTATTTTACAATTGCATTTCTGGCACTTCGCCTTCTACAATTAAGCGTCCTACGGTGTTGGTTTTAATTTCTTCTACGCTTACGCCTGGTGCACGTTCTACGAGTTTAAAACCATCGGGAGTAATATCTAGCACGGCTAAATTGGTGACTACTCGGCGTACACATCCTAGTCCCGTAATGGGCAAAGTACATGCCGATAGTAATTTGGATGCGCCTTTTCTATTGGTGTGTTGCATGGCTACAATAATATTATCTGCGCCAGCTACTAAGTCCATTGCGCCGCCCATGCCTTTTACCATTTTCCCCGGAATTTTCCAGTTGGCAATATCGCCATTGTCCGAAACTTCCATTGCACCGAGTACGGTTAAATCCACATGTCCACCCCGAATCATGGCAAAGCTGGTTGCCGAATCGAAGAAGGCACTACCAGGCAAAGTCGTTACGGTTTGTTTGCCTGCATTGATTAAATCTGCATCCACCTCTTCGTCATACGGAAAAGGTCCCATGCCTAGTAATCCGTTTTCGGAGTGTAGGGTGATGGTCATGCCTTCGGGCACATGATTGGCAACCAATGTTGGAATACCGATGCCGAGGTTAACGTAGTAACCATCTTGTAATTCTTGCGAAATTCTTTTAGCAATACCGTTTTTATCTAATCCCATTATTTGTTTTTTTTAGCTGTCAGTGGTCAGACCATTCGCTGGCGCTCATTGTCAGATCGCTGCGCTGTCAGTTTTTATGCTGACGTGTTTTTTAGTAGTCAGTT
>JAHDBT010000562.1:0-84 GCA_020630215.1 Bacteroidota bacterium | reverse complement strand
CAGTAGTCAGAACGTTCGCTGACGCTCTCTGTCAGATCGCTGCGCTGTCAGTTTTTATGCTGACGTGTTTTTTAGTAGTCAGTT
>JAHDBT010000561.1 GCA_020630215.1 Bacteroidota bacterium | reverse complement strand
AAATAGATAAAATAATAAATATGGAAATGCACAAAACCTAATGTGGTTTAGTATATTGCGGTGTAGAACGGAGGGACTATTGACTAGTAAAAAAGGGGAGGCTTATCGAAGTGGTTTATGCTTTTTTGAAAGATAGTAGCGGGTACTTGGTATATGAACGGTTCCGCTTCGCTACACCGCTGTAAAAAGACAAACCTCGTAGAGGTGCCCTAATATTAAAACAGGCAGTAACAGGGCCACTCCTACGAAGTTCGCATACTTGATAATGTATGTCGCTATAAACAGGCAACTCTGCTGGGGTTATAACAACTTAGGTTTAATACTAGCTTCCCCAATTTATCACCATCATTAAATGAAAGAGGATAAGCAGCATTAAAAAGCAAAACAGGATGAATCTTTTTTGTGTCATAATAAAAAAATTGGGGGATGAATGTAAATTATATTCTGTAATTCAGATTACTTTGCATTGCAATTTTACATACACGATTGCATCTACAAATCTCTGTTCAGAAATTAGGGGGCAGATTAACTTATAGCACGATACAGCACAACATTAAACGAAGCTGTTTTAAAGTTTTGATGGGGTATTTGGATAGAGCTGGGTGTTTTGATCTTTTCAGAAATAAGACCTAACAGTGATATAAGAACAACTAAACATAATTGTTCTAAAAAATACAATGAAGGTTTAGGAAGCTAGTTAGCGGAATAAACGAGGAAGGCTTTTCAGATAAATGCAATTACTTATACCACTATTACTAACTAATTGATAGGTTTAGAGTGCTAATTTAAGCAATTACATTCTTATGACAAAAGAATAGCGCATAAAAAACGCTTATTTTTAATAAAATATTGTTATGGAATAAAAATAATTTGGTCGCATCGAAAAAACAGTATGCTAGTTTATTGTTTTACTGCTTTCATTATCAGGCGTTTAGCTTTTTTAAATTGAAAAATTTCTCCATCATAAGAACCAAAACCTTTAATTTCGGAAAATCCATGTTTTTTTAATAATTGACTCAATTCGGCATAACTATATAGTCGAATGCTACTCTTGTGACTTTTAAAATGTCCATCTTTTTGGAAGGTCCAAGTAGTATTTACACGGCTATTTTCGTGGTCGAAAGTACGTTCTTCTAGTACTATTACCTCCTTAAAACGGTGAATTGCATGTGGGGAAAAGCGGGGCAAAAAGGAATCGAGAGGATGTAAATCTAGTAAAAAACAGGCTCCTTTTTTTAGAGCTTTTGCGGCAGCGGCAACAAATTTTTCATTATCGGCATCTCCAAAATAGCCAAAACTACTGTACCAACACAATAGCATATCAAACTCGTTTTCATATTCCATCGCTAACATATCTTCTTGTTTAAATTTAGCGATTATATTGTGTTTTTCTTTTTTTTGGATGGCTTTTCTAATGGCAGCGGGGTTAAAATCAATGCCTTCCATTAGGTAGCCTTTTTTTGCTAATTCTAGGGTAATCCGTCCTTCTCCGCACGGTGCATCTAGTATTTTTTTGCAGCCATGCGCCTTAGCGATTCCGTCAATCATCGCTATTTCTTTTTGGGTAATTGCTTCAGGACGTGCATCCGTTTGTACTGCATCCCATCCATTTATAAAAAAATGACTCCACCAGTTTTCCATAAAGTCTAAATTATTTTGTATTGCTTATTTTTCTTGCTTCCACAAAGACCTAAACACAATGGCTAATATACGAATATACTTGCTTATTTTCTTACTATCTAAATAATCATTTTTTTGATACCATTTTTGTATCTTTGCCCTAATAAAATAAAGCGATACCGCTTATTATTTACTTATTAAGTGAAAGTGGAAAAATAAAATCGGCCATTATTACTTATTCTTTTATCCAATCCTGCGTTGCAAATACTCGTCATAGCTTTTTAAATAGCCGCAAGCGGTTCTCTTAGCTTAAATATCCAAAGGGATATTTATTTTGCTATCGCAAAAAACGCACGTTCATACCTGCGTTTTGCGCCTTGTCTTGAATAAAACAATTGCGCATAATGGCCGATTTTATTTCTCACTTTTCACTAAATGGGAAAACGCCTTATTCAACCATTCATTCTACAAATTTTAAACCATGCCTTCATTAAATTTACAATACATTGTTTGCTTCCACACAGAAGATGCGGATAACAATGATGAATTAAAATGCTTAGTAACAGTAGACAAATCTAAAAAGCAACAATTTAGACATACGATGTTTCCACGAGAAATGTGGACTTTAAACCGCAACTATGTTTTTAAAAAGGAAATTAAAATACAGTTATGGGAAGAAGACGAGGATGGAAGTTCTAAACTTATTGGCGAAACAAAAGTAAAAGCTGGTAAAAAACACAACGAACAATCGGAAGAGTATGAAAAAGGAACGGCTTTATATAGAATTGTTTATACGGTAGAAGACGACATTCCTGAAAGTGTTTACTCGCCTGCGGCAAAACCCAGACAGCATAAAGTAGAAAAAATAAGAGTGAAAGGAAAGGTAAAGGGCAAAACAAAAGTAAGAGGACATAAAGCGGATAAACCCGTAAAAGAAAATCCTAGGTTGGAGGAAGTAGAAAGCAGTAAAAAACCTAGTTTTGATTTAGACCTCGATCTCAATTTACCAGAAATTACCACCAACATTAACAAGTTTATTCCTAGTATACATGGTTTTAATTTTTCTAATCTTTTTAAATTAAAACTACCTATTAGAATTCCCTTTATCCCTAAGTTTAATTCTACTTATGGTTTATGTGGCGGTATGAGTTTAATGGCAGCCGATTTTTACGAACATGGTAATCAACTACCTGGGCATGATAAAACACCTGATACTGGCACAACGCTCTTTAACCATATTTTTAAACGTCAACTCGATACCTTTGGCTCTAATTACCGATATTTAGGCAAGTTTTTTCAATGGTGGCGCATGTACAGCACTTTAGAAACGCAACAAAAAACCCTGCAAGAATGGGTAAAACTTAAAAAGAAATTAGACGACGGAAAACCGACCGTATTAGGCTTATTATATGTAGATGAACAAACTGGCAAACTGTGGGATAATCACCAAGTATTGGCCTACGATTACGAACAAGTAAGCAGTACCTTACTATACATTAAAATATACGACCCTAATTACCCAAAACGAGATAACGTATTTATTAAAGCTCAATTAGATACCACACTAACGCATAAAAAAGAGGTACAACGCTTAATTTCTCATCACCAAATACCTGATGTAAGAAACCGCCTAGTACGTGGATTTTTTGTAATTAATGTATCCAAACAAAAACCCTTGCGAGAATTAATACAAGCGATTTAATTGGGTAATTACCCAATTAGTGAAAGTGACAAAATAAAATAGACAAGCAATTAAATGATAAAAAGCTTTCTGAAAAATTAATTCAGAAAGCTTTTTTTAATTCCAAATAAAAACACAAACTTTACAACTATTAATTTACCTCACACTATCTCTTTAACTACTTTTTATGAACCATCAATTACTAGCTAATAAAAAAGGAATTATTTTTGGTGCTTTAGATGAAAATTCTTTAGCGTGGAAAGTTGCCTTAAAAGCCAAAGCAGCTGGCGCAACTTTTACTTTAACAAACGCTCCCGTTGCCCTGCGTTTTGGCAACATAAATGAATTGGCCGAACAATGCCAAACAAGTGTTATTGCTGCCGATGCAACAAATACCGACGATTTAGAAAAACTTTTTCAACAGTCGATGGAGGAACTAGGCGGGCAATTAGATTTTGTATTACATGCCATTGGTATGTCGCCTAATGTGCGTAAAAACAAGCCTTATACTAAGCTCAACTATAAGTTTTACTCACAAACAATGGATGTATCCGCTATATCTTTTCATAAAGTGTTACAAACTGCTTATCAGTTAGATGCGCTTAATGAATGGGCATCGGTTGTAGCATTGAGTTATATTGCCGCACAACGCAATTTCCCAGATTATAACGATATGGCAGATGCCAAAGCTGCGCTAGAATCTATTGCTAGAAGTTTTGGTTATCACTACGGCATTAAAAAGAATGTACGCATTAATACCATTTCGCAATCGCCTACGCCTACTACAGCGGGTGCTGGGGTAAAAGGATTCGATCAGTTTTTAAATTATGCCCAAAAAATGTCGCCTCTAGGAAATGCTTCGTCCGAAGATTGTGCGAATTATTGCCTGATGATGTTTTCGGATTATAGCCGCATGATTACCATGCAAAACCTATTTCATGATGGAGGGTTTTCTAGCATGGGTATACATCCTGACGTACTTTAAATTAATTAATTGTTACTTAGTTTTATTATTACTATTTAGTAATCAGTAGCAAGTACTTTATACTAGACCACATTGGGTTTTGTGCAAATAGTTATTGATATTGACATCAAG
>JAHDBT010000560.1 GCA_020630215.1 Bacteroidota bacterium | reverse complement strand
CCTTGAAAAAAACAATCGCACACTTTGGTGGAGTTTATTTTTTTCATTTCACTTAATATTTTCTATTGTTTTAAAATCATATTTATTCACTACATTTTCTAGCCTAGGATTATTAAGTGCGACTACTTTTCCTTCGCTTTTCCCCTGTTTCCACACTTCAATACCTTCCCATTTTTGGTTGCAGGTGTTGGTAATTATACCGCCATCTAACACCAATGTACCACCATTTTTTACAATAATGCGGCTTTGTTTAGGCAACGAAATCCTACAATAAATACTTAGTTTGCCACCTGCTTCTATAATAATATCACCTTGTAAATCTTTTGCCCCACGCCAATGTATGTCCATATCAGCTTTAATAACAACGTTTTTTTCGGGATCGTAATCACACCAAACAGGTGCTAATAGTTGGTGCTGTATGGCTTTAGGTTTCGACATATTGTAGTGCATTTTACCAAGCTGACAGGGCGTAATAGCGTTGCGATAGGCATTGTAATCCATCATGTTATTAGAAGGTACTTTACAATCTTTATTAGGCGGATTGTTTACATTCCAACAATTAGGATTTTTGGGCGTATCATCGCAACCATCATTACTACTCCAAGTATGAGATAAACCCAGGGAATGCCCTATTTCGTGATTTAGCAAACCAGCAAATCTACTTGCAGCGGCTCTAAAAGGCTCCTCGGTTTTTCGAGCAACTTCCTTTTTATAACGAGCATAAGCTCCTAGTACCTTTAACCATTTAGCATACCCTACCCCATCGGCCGACGGTTTATAAGTAGGCGAACCAATACTATCTGGCGGATGCTCCAGGAAAAAAATATTTAACACTTCTCCCTTTCTAATACCATACTTATCGTATTGGTCTTTCCGAAACAAATTATATTTACTATTTTTGTTGCGAGCATCTTTTTTATTGCAAATAAAAAGAGTATCATCGTAATGATGATAAATGCCCGTATCATTAGGCGAAAGCGTATCTTTTGCTAGTACATATTGGTACTGTACAGGAAGCTTAGGCGTATCATTGTCAATAGGCAAATTCATTTTTTTGTTGTTTCTTAGTCGGTAATTCGCATTTTTCAGAAACTGCTTGGCAAAACGATCCGCATCGGCACCCATAAAATTATGGCTGCTATCGGTGCTGTTCATAAAATGAAAATTAACCCGTAAATATCGTACAGGGGTATGTTCGGGATACTCCGCACTAGGGGCATAATGTTCTATCTTCTTACAAATACTTTTATTGTAAGAACTAGTAGGAGGAGTTTCCGTTTCAGTAGTAGGATTTTCGGCATTAGATTTAGGCTGTTCGTAAACAACATGCCCATCTCCTAAAAAAGTTTTGATGAGCACATTAGCACAAGCACCAAGACCTAATAAAAAAATAAAGATAAAAACAACTTTTTTTTGCATAGAAAAATTGATTTAAATGCGTATTTTTGACGTTTTGAGTATTAAACACATCATAGGTTGTAGTAGATATTTTGACTGCTCGGCTACGCTTTATGGTACTAAAGTCTCAAGCACTTTTTTTTAAAATAAACAAGTCGTATTTTCATTGCTCCAGTAATGGAAAAAAATAATTAACCAAACTTAAATAAAATACATCATGAGATTACTAATAACCCTACTAATTGTCGGTTTAAGTACTTTTTTTATGGCTTGCGGTGGCGAAGGCGCAAGTAGCACTGATACTGCCACAACAACCGCTACCGATGCTAAACCTACTACAGAAGCAGGACTAATTGCCGCAGTTGATGCCGCTAACAAAGCCTTAAATGTAGGCGCACAATCTGCCTCTTTAGATAGAAAAAAAGCCAATGCTGTTGCCAAGGCTTACGAAGATTATTTAAGCGCACATCCTAAAGGAAAAAATGCCGCAGAATACCTATTTAAATCTGCCGAAATTTACCGTTCGCTACGCCAATTTGATAAAGCGGTTGCAGCTTACCAAACCATTAACAGCAATTTTACCAGCTACGAAAAAGCTCCACACAGCTTGTTTTTACTAGGCTTTAGCTACGAAAACGACCTGAAAGATACCGCCAAAGCGAAAGAAGTTTATGAGCAGTTTGTAAAAAAATATCCTGACCATGAGTTAAGTGATGATGTAAAATTTTCGCTTACACACCTAGGACAAAGTCCCGAACAAATTATTGAAGAGTTTGAGAAAAAGAAGAAAAAATAGATTTTAATTATTGCTGTTGCAGTGACGCAAAATTTTTCGTCACTGCAACAGCATTTTTACTATCACTTGTTTTTCAGCTCACTTTATTATTTCCATCCAAATTGCTACTATTATCACTTATGCTAGTTGTTTCTTTTTTGGTTTTACTACCAGCACTCGCATTTACATTAATAGCAGGCACTTCTTCTATTTCTACGCCTAGTACAGCGTTGGCAACTTCGGCTAGTTGGTTTTGGGTAATATTTACCCGCAACTTTCCTTTTTTAGCATGAGAAATTTTCCCTGTTTCTTCCGATACAATAATTACATCGGCATCTAATTGCTCTGATGCGCCTGCTGCAGCTCGGTGACGCATTCCTACACGGGCAGGAAGGTCGGGATTTTCGGAAACGGGCAGTACACATCCCGCCGACACAATGCGGTTTTCGGTAATAACAACCGCCCCATCGTGTAGTGGACTGGTTTTGCTAAAAATACTTTCTACTAACTTACTAGAAATATCTCCATCAATTGGCACGCCTGTATCGGTAAAAAAAGCTTTTTCGCTAGGGTCTACAAAAACCAACAAACAACCTGTTTTACTTGCCGCCATATTGTTAATTGCCCTAATCAATTCTTCCTTTAGCTGTACGTTGTTTTGGTTACTTTTTCTTTCTCTTTTAAATAAACGTTGCCAAAAATTTTGTTTACCAATACCGCTGCCTTTTCCTATATAAAATAAAAATCGCCTAATTTCTTGCTGAAAAACAATTACTAACAAAATAATACCTGCCTCCAAAAACTTGCCTAGTATGGAGGCCAGCATATTCATATTGAGTTCGCTTACCACAAAGGAAACCAAGTAAACAAGTAGCAGCCCAATAAAAATAGTAAAAGCCAAACTACCTCGTAGTAACTGATACAATTGGTAGATTAAAATACCTACCAAAATAATATCGAGTACATCCCATATTTGAATATCCAAAAAACCCATCCGTTTCCTTTACTTTAATTGTTTAGCCGCTAAAATTACAGTTAAAATCACACAAATTAAACCTAAGTCCTAGAAAAAATTAAAAATTGATATGCTAACTACTATTCTACTCAAAGAGGCGTTCTTCTTTATTTCAAAAAAAAACAGCTTATTTCTTGCTTTTATGCCTCCACAAGCCTCTTAAAAACTCTCTACAAATAAAAAATACAAACAGCTAATAATCAATAAATTATGCTGTTTTACATCAACAAAAAACGCTATAAACACTAGTAATTGTTTTTGTTTTACCCCCCTACTTATAGCATCTTTGTAGGGTAATTAGTTATAAAAGCTACTTGTCTAAACCATTTTTTGGGCTTTTATACTTAAATTGAATAAGTAATACCTAAAAACCGACATCGTATGAAAACAATGATGCAAATGTTCAAACACTTAATATTTTATAGCTTGTTAGTAGTAATGACTGCTAATATACAGGCACAAGATGAGTTTATTTATACTATGACTTCCTTATCTAGAGGAGGAGATGTAACTGCTACTACAGATGGGAAATATCTTGTAGCAGGAGTACTAAAAGATTCAAATGAGGAACCATTTTTAACGCTTTTTAATGGAGAAGCAGTAGAATGGACATATCAAGGCCCTAGTGGTTTTGCTATATCAAGCTTAACAGGAAACGAGGTGATAGAAGATGCAAGTGGTAATTTTATATTAATTGCTAATGTTACACAAACTATTAGCAATGTAAAAGGCGTGCTAATTCAGCGAATTGCGCCTAATGGAAACCTGATGGCAGAAAGTTTTCATATTGTGCCTGATGGTTATGAAGAATTAACCGTTCATAATGCCTTATTACGTAATGACCAACTAGCATTAGTCGGTAAAATAAGCAATGCTACAAGCAGTAGCCTGGTTTATTATAAATTCGATGAATCGTTTAATATTATAGCAGAAACAATATTAGAGAGCAACTTTGATAGTGCAGCCTATATTGGTGAAAACAATGGCGAAACGCTTATAGCTGCAAGATTTGACTCTACTTTAAAACTGTGGTCTATAACCGAAACTACGACTAATATTTGTACTTATGAAGGGATAACACACACTGTTTCGGATGTTGTTTTTTTACCCAACTACCAAGTACTTATTGTTGGTGCGGAATCGTCTAATAACAGCAGCGCTGGATACGTTTCTCGTGTTGATTTTAGTGATTGTTTAAATGCAGGTATTAG
>JAHDBT010000559.1 GCA_020630215.1 Bacteroidota bacterium | reverse complement strand
AACCTTAGCATTGCCGATGCCGATGGCACTAATGAACGAGTAATTACCGTACAAACTCTTGCCGACGACAACCCCTTACACTACCGAGATTGGGTAGAAAACAATAGGGCTTATGTACACGAAAAAAGTGGCGGCAAATTAGGTTACCTACATATTCCTGATATGGTTGGCGCAGGTTATGCCGCTTTTCACCGCTACTTTTTAACCGAACTCGATTATGAAGGTTTAGTGGTTGATGTACGCTTTAATAGAGGCGGACATGTTTCGCAATTACTACTCACCAAACTAGCAAAAAAACGAATTGCTTATGGCCGTTCTCGATGGATGGGAGCTTACCCCTACCCTAGGGAAGCACCCTTTGGCCCATTGATTGCCATTTGTAATGAACACTCTGGCTCTGATGGCGATATTTTTAGTCACCATTTTAAACAAATGGGACTGGGCACTTTGGTTGGTAAACGTACTTGGGGCGGCGTTGTAGGTATTTGGCCTCGCAACCCCCTTGTGGATGGAACGGTAACTACACAACCCGAATTTAGTAATTGGATGAACGATGTGCAATGGGGCGTAGAAAATTATGGTACCGACCCAGATGTAGAAATTGACATTACCCCACAAGATTATAGCCAACAAAAAGATCCACAATTGGATAAGGCCATTGAATTAGTCTTGGAGCAAATTAAACAAAATCCACCACAAATGCCTGCCTTTGATAACAGACCAAATTTAGGATAGGTTGGACAACTTGTTGGATAGCTAAAATAGTAGCAATAACCAAAGCCGATTATCGTTTTTTAAAAATGATAATCGGCTTTTTATTGGTCATTATACTAAACCACATTGGGTTTTGTACAAATAGTTATTGACATTTACATCAAGCGAGACGCTTGAGGCCCGTTACGCTCCAGCCGTGAGGCTGGACCGGGCGTTCTTTTTTTGTAAAAAAAAGAACGCAGGGTCAAGCGTCTCGCTTGAGCCAAACGGGTTTAAAGCCTCCCGGCTTGTAGCAAAAAAATTAGATGCCTGTAATTAGTGAATGAGAAAAAATAAACTCCACCACTTTGATTATTCTTTTTTCCAATGCGGCGTTGCAAATGCTCGTAATAGCGCGCTATTACTGTGCTTTGCGCCTTGCCCTGAAAAAAACAATCGCACATCTTGGTGGAGTTTATTTTTTTTTATTTCACTTAATAAAATAATAAATATGAAAATGCGCAAAACCTAATGTGATTGAGTATACATTGGGAAAAACCGACCCGCTGATTTACTAGCAAAAAGCAGTTGGCATTTTAACATATTATAAGTAAAAACTTCTATGGGTGCTCCCCATTGAAATAGATAGATATTAAAAAGCTGCAAAGTTTGTTGTTAAACATGTTAAAAAATGTCGGGAAAAAGCTAGTAGGATACACCCAAAAAGCCAATTATTATGCCTAGCTTGCCTACTTCTATCCTACAACTCATTTCCTTAATTCACAAATTACGACAATTATGAATGTACCTGTTGTTAAGTTTAACACCAAAGAGAAAAACGAATTTCACAAAGTATTAAATAAACGAGTCAATAAATACTTTAAAGACAATCAGTTATCTAAAAATGGAAATTATAAAATGGTTTTTAAAACTGTTTTTATGATTGCCCTCTACTTCGTTCCTTTGTTTTTAATGCTGGCTGGAAGCATTACTACTTTTGCTTCTATGTTGTTGATGTGGGTATTAATGGGCTTCGGAATGTCTGGCATAGGATTATCAATTATGCATGATGCGAATCATGGGTCGTATGCGAAGAGTAAAAAAGTAAATAACTTTATTGGCTACATTATTAATTTTGTAGGCGGCTACCATGTTAACTGGAAAATACAGCACAATGTACTGCACCACTCCTTTACCAACATCCACGAATTTGACGAAGATTTAGCGATTGGTGTAATGCGTTTTTCGCCCGATCAGCCTAAAAAAAGCTTTTACAAATACCAAGCTTTTTACGCCCCCTTCTTCTATTCTGTTATGACTATTTATTGGTGTACTGCCAAAGATTATATACAGGTATTGCGCTATCACCGAAAGGATTTATTGCACTTACAAGGACTAACTATTAAAACCGCTTTGGTGCAGTTAACCTTATTAAAAGCAGGCTATTTTTTACTGTTTCTCATTTTGCCTTTACTGCTCATTCCTTTACCAGGCTGGCAAATATTTATTGGCTTTTTGGTGATGCATTTTATTTGCGGATTGGCTTTAGCCTTAATTTTTCAACCTGCACACGTACTAGAAGAAACCGAATTTTACCACGCAGACGAAAACGGAAGTGTAGAAAATAATTGGGCAATTCACCAATTTAAAACGACCTCCAATTTTGCTAAAAACAGCAAACTATTTTCTTGGTTTGTAGGCGGCCTAAACTATCAAATAGAACATCATTTATTTCCTCATGTTTGCCATGTTCACTACAAAGATATTTCGGGCATTGTACAACAAACGGCCAAAGAATTTGAAGTACCTTATTACCAACACGAAACGTTTTACGACGCACTTAAAAGTCATTTTACGTTGCTTAACCAATTAGGACGAGGGACTTATAAAAAGGAGGAATTGTTGGTGGCTAGTAGGCCGTAGTTGCTTACTTTAAATACAAAACAAGATCTATTTTTTTTGTAAAAAAGACTTACTATTTTTCAAAAAAATAGTAAGTCTTAATCCAAGTAGTAAGTCAAGTAGAGTCTTCATTTAAAATGCGATTGCTGATTTTTTTACTTGCTAGGATTAGGCTTTTTAAACCCAAAAACTATCTACTCAATTTTTTCATTACTTCTCTAAATTCTTCCATTCCAACCTCTTGAGTTGGAGGTAAAATAATGATGCCTGTTCTGGTAATAATCTTCTGTTTTGTGTAGTGCACCTTATTGCCGTCTACCTGTTTATAACCTACTACCACAGCCCTCCTATTTGAGGGAAGTTTAGCAAAACTATAGAGGTGTTTTTCTTTCTCCAAACCCAAAAGACATATATTTTGTTTCGGAAAAATCATATAAACTTTTAGCTCTTCTTCTGTAATTACTTTTGATTTAACAGATCGTTTCATGGCTAAGAATTTATCTACATTAGCCCAACCTAGTTTCGACATTTTGAATTGATAAGTAGAAGCTGCTGTTTCATCACAAACCCAAAGGGTGTCGGTAGGTTCATAAATATAATGCTCCTTTCGTGTATCACTTGTTCCTCCCCCAAAAACAAATCGGGTATCAATTACTCTTCCCTTAAAAACAAATCTATTTTTTCCATACTCCTTATAAGCTTCATAACCATCCGTTTTTTTCCATTTTTTATATTCCTTTTTTGATACTTGTTTTGACGACCAAATAAATTCTGCCTTATAATTCTTGCAAGTGTCTAACCGTAGAACACTCGTATCTGTTTTCCAGTTGTTACTACCCGCTTCCATATTAAATAATTCCATTCCCGAAAGGCTTTCTGTAGTCGCTATTTCTACTTTTAATTGTTGATCTTTTTTAAGCACTAATTTTTGCCCATCTTTATGAGCTTCGATGTAAATCATTCCAGCAGATTGCAGCACTTTCCCATCACTCACCGTCGAAATTCCTTCCAATACCATCTCGTCTGTTTGAAGCACTTCTTTAATTTTAATGCTGATTTCTTTTGCTACATTGGTGCTATCTTCTGCTAGAATAAACGATTGTTTGGGGATGTTAACTCGGCTTCCATTTTTACAAATCAAGGTGGTGTCACGGGTATTGTCAATGTTAAAGATTTCAAAATCTACTAAGCCTTGTGCATTAGCAGTTGCGGATAAGCTTAATACGATTAAGCAAAATAATAAGCGTAGTTGGTTCATGTTTCTTTATTGTTTTGAGTCACTAGTGACTCAGAACCTACGTTTCTGAGCCACTAGTAAAAAATAGCTAACTGTTTTTTTCTTGCACTTATTACTTTGCACTAATTCTAATTTTTATATCCTGCTGTTTTTAACATTTGAAGTATCCTAAAACCTAAAAAAGCCAGCACAACCTAAGCTGTACTGACTTTTTTCATTTATTTTCATTGAGGATGACTGATGCAAAAAATTAATCAAACAAACCGCCTATTCCTTTAATAATGTCATTTCCTACATCCTTCGCACCATTGCCAAAATCTTCTCCCTCTTTTACTACATCCTTACCAAAATTTTCTGCTCCATTAGCAATAGTAGAGCCTGCATCTACCAAAAATTTGCCTGTTGCTGCTGCCCCATCTGATACGCCTTGTACTACATACTTGCCACCAACTTCTACATAACCAATCGTTTTATTGCTTGCATTTTTCACGTCACTTTCTAGTTCATTATTGTAGTAACTAATTACGGGTCCACTTGCTGCTACTACATTGTCTTTTACTAATACATAACCTGTT
>JAHDBT010000558.1 GCA_020630215.1 Bacteroidota bacterium | reverse complement strand
ACCATTAGCTTAGTCCTTTCTATAATTCTTCAAATTGTTTCAACAACCATTTTTTTAGCAGCCTTTATCTTTTCTTCTAGTTTTTGTAAGTTATCAATAAGCTTTGTGGTATTTTTTGCGTAAGGCAGTTTTTCTTTTAATTAAAAAAAACGACTAAAGAAATAAAGGAAGTTTTAGTATGCCTTTAAATTAATTTTAGTCGCTTCTTTATTTCTAATTAAGTAACGTTTAAAAAATAAATCCGACAATTTGTACGTAGAGGTTTTGTGCTTAGACAAGGCGCAAAACGCAGCCATAGCCTAAGCTACGGCGAGTATTTGCAACGCAGGATAAGTGCAAAAGATCAAGTAGAAATGACGGATTTATTTTTTATGCGTTACTAAATAGAGTTTTAACGCATGAACAATTTCCTCTAGTAAGCG
The DNA here is from genome assembly GCA_020630215.1 of Bacteroidota bacterium. Taxonomy (GTDB): domain Bacteria; phylum Bacteroidota; class Bacteroidia; order Chitinophagales; family UBA2359; genus JAHDBT01. The sequence continues at coordinate 4,004 of JAHDBT010000558.1, read as the reverse complement.
ATACATAAAACGCCTTTCGACCAGCAAGCTATTTCCTTTAACAGGATGAGTAGTAAATTAACAAGCAAAGCCTACTCCCCAAACCGCTTCAAATCCCCCTTCCCAAAAGTCCACTCAGGAGTATGTAAATCACCTTCAAAATTGGTGCTATACCACGGGCTTAAATCGCTGTTGTTGGGGTTTTTAAGAATGTGCGTTTCTTGTGCAGGCATATAGCTTTGGGCTAGTAAAAAAAGTTTTTCTCCTGTTTGGGGATGCTGCGCTACATCTACCACAATTACGGCATGACCAGGAAATCCGCCTTGAATAAAAACATCTCCTGCGGCTAGGTCTTTTATATTGCCAACGGGTTTTAATTCTTTGCTTAAAGAGAAGGTGCCTGCATAATTAAAAATCTGAATGAGGTATTTTTTAAAGGTTGCGTAGGAGGCATCGAGTCCTTTGGTTTTGTTCCATTTGACTTTATTTTTGTTGAGGGATATGCGGTAGCCGTCTTTCCATTTGCTGTAGGGAATGTTATCGCCGCTGGTAAAGTTAAAATGAATTTTATTGGCTTGTTTTGTTCCATACAAATACTCTGCACGCAAACGCATTACGGCATCGGCACATTGTTGTAAATCTCGCTTGCCTACATCCATATTTACCACCGCATAATGCGCCGACTGGTTGCCTTTTCTTTGTCCATTGTAAAGCATTACTTCGGGCTTGCCTGTTTTTAAGGGCAAGTGTCGCAGCCATTCGCTAAAGGAATTGGCGGGTGCTTTTTTTCGCTGATAAGGGGCTGGCGGTAGGATGCGATTTGTGAGCATGTCTTTAGCATCGTAATTGGCTATCCAAGGGAAGGTGTATTTTTTAGCTACGGTTTTGGGTGGGGTTAGTTGACCGCTAAATGCAGGTTTTATTTTCCGTTCCTTTTCGTTTGTATCGGGTTTTGTGCTTGTGTTTTTATTTACAACAAGGTCGTTCGTTTTGTTTTTAGAAGTCGCCTTTTTATCGTTACAAGCAAGCAATAATAAACCCACCAATAATATGGTGGCAATGGATGTTTTCATGATGTTAGATTTTGTACGTTCTAAAAACAAAAAAATGCTGGTGCTTATTGTTCATCACTCTTTTGCATTTAGGGCATGTTTCATTTTTTCAAAATTTTAGTTAACACTTCCAAACGGCGAAGCGAAGCGTAACCGTCTAAATACCAAGTACTATGTACCCTCTACTAGAAAAAAGTGTTAACTGCTAATTGAAACATGCCGCATTTAGCATATAAAAATAGGGTTAACAACTCTCTTATTATTAGTGAGAAAGTTGTTAACCCCTAAAATTTAGTATTTAGTTGTAGCTATTAAAAAGGTTTGATTTGTATAGCGAAATGTATGCAAGAAAATAATCTCGACATTCAATATTCACAAAACGAATAGTAAGGTTTTAAGTGCGTTTACCCCTCAACCGTTGCTCTCCTATTTTTTAAAATTGCAGCAAAGGAGCGACTTTGTAACTCCTCAATGCTTAAGCCTGATGCTAGGGCTTCTTCTTTGGTAATTGCGCCACAGTTCATGCCACGTAAAAAATAGTTGAGTAATCCCTGTCCTGTTGCAGCATCGTCAAACACTTCGCCTGAGAGGGTTGCTTGTGCGGCAGTATCCATAAAATTACGTAGGCGTTCAGCTGCTTGGTCGTAGCTTTCTAGGAAAAAGGAATAAACGGCGGCATAACGAATGGGGAGTTGTGCAGGGTGTAAATCCCAGCCTTGATACAAACCTTTCCATAGGGAATGACGGGTGTGGTCGTAGGCAATTTTCCAAGCACGGTGTACGGTTTCTCTGTTTTCTTGTTTTTGTTCGGCTGTTAAATTATCTCCTCTGTGTGGGCCTACAGGCATAATGTTGGTTGCGCCATCCGATAACCAAACACCCGTGCCACTCAATGCTACTTTCATCATGTGGTGGGCAAAGTCGCAAGCCTGATGTGCCATGTCTTGGTATTTGGCGGTAATGTTGTAAGATGCGGTATAATCGTAAGTGCCAAAGTGGGCGGCAATGCATCGTCCTTTAGCAGCGTCTACTAAATGTCGCAAAGCATTTTCTCCTTTTAAACCCATAATAGATTGGGTGGTTTCTACCATGATTTCCATCTTCAAACTGCCTTTTTCTAACTTGCTCAACGACTCCATAATATTAAAAGCATGTACTAATGCTTTTACCTGTTCTGGAATGGTAACTTTAGGAAGGGTGACTACAAAATTAGGAGGTAGTTGATAGTCACAAGCTTCTAGTAAAGTAGTTACAAATAAATCCAATGTGCGTAGCGAACGTTGTTTGAGTTCTTCCGTGAATGGCTTAATACGGATGCCAATAAAGGGTGGTAAGGTACCTTCTTTCATCGCTGCGGCTACTTGTTCGGCAGCAAAAACTGCGGTTGCATCTTCCTCGTCATCTGGCCTGTTTCCAAAACCATCTTCAAAATCAATGCGAAAATCTTCTACGGGTTCGTCTACTAATTTTTGTTGTACTTTATTGTAAATAGCGTAGGGCAACCAAGCAGGATGGGCTTTCATTTCTTCGGCATCACCATTCTCGAAGTTTTTTACCAATGCCGCAATCGCTTCTACATCATTAGGTAATTGCTCGTGATTAACTAGTTTTAAAGCTTTGGCAAAAACGACAAAATTAGGGGCGTATTGTTGTAAATTTTTAATAGCCACTTTCCCCATTTTTTGGGTGGTATCCATTTTAAATAATTGCGCTCCGCCATATACAGAATGCACAGGCTGACGTTCTGCGCCATCGCCAGGATAGGATTTTTGAAAAGCGATGTTGGCCGCCTTTAAATCGTTTAGTATTTCTTTGTTGATTTCTTTAGGTATAGTAAATTTCATGATTATTTTTTTTAGTCAGTTCAGTGGTCAGTAGTCAGACCGTTCGCTAACGCTCTCTGTCAGATCGCTGCGCTGTCAGTTTTTAGGTTGACGTTTTTTAGTAATCAGCAGTCAGACCGTTCGCTAACGTTCTCTGTCAGATCGCTGCGCTGTTAGTTTTTATGCTGACGTTTTTTGGTGTCAGTAGTCAAACCGTTTGCTGACGCTCTCTATCAGTTCACTGTCCTATCAGTTTTAATATGCTAACTATTTTTTAGGGAGTGGGGCCTAATTAAAGTTTATTTTACAATTGCATTTCTGGCACTTCGCCTTCTACAATTAAGCGTCCTACGGTGTTGGTTTTAATTTCTTCTACGCTTACGCCTGGTGCACGTTCTACGAGTTTAAAACCATCGGGAGTAATATCTAGCACGGCTAAATTGGTGACTACTCGGCGTACACATCCTAGTCCCGTAATGGGCAAAGTACATGCCGATAGTAATTTGGATGCGCCTTTTCTATTGGTGTGTTGCATGGCTACAATAATATTATCTGCGCCAGCTACTAAGTCCATTGCGCCGCCCATGCCTTTTACCATTTTCCCCGGAATTTTCCAGTTGGCAATATCGCCATTGTCCGAAACTTCCATTGCACCGAGTACGGTTAAATCCACATGTCCACCCCGAATCATGGCAAAGCTGGTTGCCGAATCGAAGAAGGCACTACCAGGCAAAGTCGTTACGGTTTGTTTGCCTGCATTGATTAAATCTGCATCCACCTCTTCGTCATACGGAAAAGGTCCCATGCCTAGTAATCCGTTTTCGGAGTGTAGGGTGATGGTCATGCCTTCGGGCACATGATTGGCAACCAATGTTGGAATACCGATGCCGAGGTTAACGTAGTAACCATCTTGTAATTCTTGCGAAATTCTTTTAGCAATACCGTTTTTATCTAATCCCATTATTTGTTTTTTTTAGCTGTCAGTGGTCAGACCATTCGCTGGCGCTCATTGTCAGATCGCTGCGCTGTCAGTTTTTATGCTGACGTGTTTTTTAGTAGTCAGTTTCGTTTTGTAGGGTGGTTTATTTTAGCTGTCAGTAGTCAGAACGTTCGCTGACGCTCTCTGTCAGATCGCTGCGCTGTCAGTTTT
>JAHDBT010000557.1 GCA_020630215.1 Bacteroidota bacterium | reverse complement strand
GTAATACCTCGCCAGTAAGTACCGCTACATTCGGCTGCTTTTAGAGTTATGTTTTCGCCTTCAATTTTTAAGAGTCCTCCTTTTTCTACATAAATGCCAGAATTTTGATCGATAAAATCAATAGTTATGTCAGGTGCATCGGGTGCATCATTTTTAATTACTAATACTCCTCCATTTTCTACAATTACTTTAGCAGCTACTGTTTTATTCCCATCCCATGTTTCTTCCCCTGCTATCCTAAGCACACCATAAGGGAAACCTGTGGTTGTAATATTTCCCATTAATGGAAGGTCATCAGTAGCAATAGTAGTAGAAGCAGTAGCGGTACAGCCGTTTGCATCAGTGGCAGTTACAGAATAAGTACCTGCTGTTTGCACAGTAATAATATTAGTATTGCTAAATTCTATTTCATTTAACGCCCATTGGAAAGATTGAAATAGATTGTCGTTATTAATTACACTTAATTGTGTATTACAGTTGTTCTCCAACTCAACGGCTGGTGTATTATATTGTTCAATAGTAATTTCTTTGGTAGTACACAAAGCGCAAATTGCATTACAAATAGTAACAGTATATGTTTGGGTTGGAGCAGTAGGTGTAACATCAATAGCGGATGCTGTGCTACCTGTACTCCATTCAATAGTAGTATTAGGCAATTCGTTTACCATTAAGCTAATGCTTTCACCTGCACAAATTTGTGTATCTCCTGTAGATGTTGTTATCTCAAAGTTGGGGGCTTCGATAAGGGTTACTGTTATTTCATCTGATGCTGGAGTTGGTGATCCAACCTCATTAATACAGTCAGCCGTCACAATATAAGTACCTGATACAGGTGTGAAATTTGTCAAACCTCCATTTGTATTAGTTGAAAAGGAATTCCCATTATTATCGCTCCATGATATTGAGGTACTTACTATATCAGGATGTGAAGTAATAGAAAGCGATAAGGGATCGCCTTGACATATATTAATGTTATTTCCCTCATTTATAACAAGGTGTTTTACTTGTACCTCTACTGGATAAACCATTGTACAGTTATACGCAGGGTCGCTATGCTGATAGAATACTTCAATATTGTATGTACCTGTATGTGCCTCAGTTGCATTAAAAATAGTTGCTGTTAGCAAACCATCACTATCTACTTCGAGGGGAAGTTCAGTCTCGGAAGGGTCTTTTATAGTAATTGTTCCTACTTCGCTACTAGCACTAAGTACTATTGCTTGTCCTTGACATACTTGTAATGTTTCAGGAGTAGGTACATTAAAATCGGGTTCACCAACTCTTACTGCTGCCCATGCATTTTTTATTTGGGCTTGTACAAAGCTCCCCCCCCACATATAAATAACATGACTAATGCGATAAGCGGCTTTAAAAATAGGATTTGCTTAATTGTGTTTTTCATAAAAGTAAAGTTTAGTAAGTTTAAAAAAATATAATTGCTAGATGCTAGGCAAAGCTCCGCCACACACCTATTCTATTATTTTAAAATAAGTGAAAAAAAGATGGTGTTAAAAGGTGTATTAAACTAGTTAATCTTAGAAAAAAAAATATCCTGTAGACAATATTTTAGCTGTGTGAGGAAAGCTAAAAGGTAGAAGCATTCAAAAAAATGTTGTGGATAAACACGCTTAAACAGGATATATATTTATAGCGTTTGGTAATGCTATTGTGTAAATATAAACGATGTAATTTAATTATGCAAGTTTATAAAGAATTAATTACATAGTGTTATAGCGCATTTGTTGGCTAAGAATGATTATACCATCCCCAAAAATCAATCATCAAACTGATTATTATAATCACTATTGTTATAAATAGCATTAGGCATCGTATTACCAGTATTAGAATTAGATCCCTTTAAATCATCTTCTACGGGGGCATCAAATTCGTAGGCATCACAATTCAATACAATTTTTAAATCCTGCGGAATGGCAAAGCTATCGGTAGGGGCAATTTGTAGGGTGCTGTCGGTATAAATGGCTTGCATAAATTTGGCGTAAATAGGCAGGGCGGTATTTGCTCCTTGTCCTAGCTTGGTATTAGGAAAACGAATGGCTTTTTCGCTGCCGCCTACCCACGCACCCGCTACTATTTTAGGGGCAATGCCTATAAACCAACCATCGCTGTTTTCGCTAGTCGTGCCTGTTTTTCCTGCTAGTTGTGCAGTTATATTGTAAGTTGAGCGTAAACGTTTAGCAGTACCTTCGTTTACCACACCTTGCATCATGGCATTAACCGCATAGGCGGTATGTGCATCCATTGCTTCGTGTTTGTAGGTGCGAAAACGTTGTAGTACATTTCCATTTTTATCCTCAATACGTTTAATCAACATGGGCTGCGGATGAAAGCCTTGTTGGGCATAAATGGTATAGGCACTCACCATTTCGTACAAGGAAATATCTGATACGCCTAAACAAATAGAAGGGTAAGGTTCTATTGTGCTATCAATGCCCATTTTTTGTGCTAGTTGAATCACGCTTTCGGGAGGCAGTTGTTTCATTAAACGAGCCGCAACAATATTAATCGAATTGGCTAAAGCGGTTTTAATGGTTACCATCTGCCCATCAAAATTGGTATCGGAGTTTTCGGGAGTCCAGTCGTTAAACTCCTCGAAGGTAACGGGGATATTGGGTACTTTGTGGCAGGGTGTCCAGCCGTTTTGTAGGGCTAGGGTGTATACAATGGGTTTAAAGGTAGAACCTACTTGGTGTTTGGTACTTGGTTTCACATGGTCGTACTGAAAATGCCGATGGTTAATATCGCCTACCCAAGCCAGCACATGTCCGTTGTTGGGGTTCATGGCTAAAAAGCCTGTGTGTAGCAATTGTTTGTAGTAGCGCACCGAATCGAGAGGGGTGAGAAGGGTATCTATATCGCCTTGCCAAGTAAAAATGTTCATGCTTGTTGGCTCATCAAAAGCGGCTCTAATTTCGGCAGGTTGTTTATCGGCACTCGTCATTTGCTTGTAGCGTTCCGATTGTACAATGCCTCTATGAATCACCATATTAATATCTGTCCAAACCGTATCGGCCATTAGGCTGCTTACATTAGGCAATTGCTGCCAGGGCTTTTTATCTAGTGAATTCCATATCCCATAAAACTGCTCTTGTAGCACCGCCATATGTTCTTGCACGGCATGTTCGGCGTGTTTTTGTATTTGAGCATTGAGGGTGGTGTAAATCCGCAAACCATCCTTTTCTATATCGTAGCTCTCGCCATGCACATTGAGTTGGTGTGCTGCCCATTCTTTTAATTCTTCTTTTACATAGTCTAAAAAATAAGGAGCTAAATTTTCGTTTCCTCTAACTTTGCGGTATTGTAATTCTAGGGGGAGTTGTTGTAGGGAGTCTTTTTGAGCTTCGGTAATTTTACCATATTTAGCCATTTGGGCTAACACTACATTTCTGCGTTTTTTAGAACGCTCGGGGTGTAATTGTGGATTGTACCAAGTGTTGCCTTTAAGCAGCCCTACTAAAACAGCGGCTTCTTGTATTTTTAGCGAATCGGTGGTGGTATTAAAATAAACCCGTGCAGCACTTTTTATGCCATAGGCATTGCTTCCGTAAGGTACGGTGTTGAGGTACATGGTAGCCAATTCTTCCTTAGTATAGCTTTTCTCTAGTCGCACGGCAATTACCCATTCTTTTAATTTTTGCGGAATTACATGGCGCAATCTATCTGCTCGTTTATGGTAGAGGTTTTTGCCAATTTGTTGGGTAATGGTACTACCGCCACCACCAGAGCGTTGGCGCAAAATAACGGTACGAATAAGCACTCTAACCAAGCTTCTAAAATCAATGGCGGTATGGTTTAAAAAACGAGCATCTTCGGTAGCTATTAAAGCATCAATCAAATGTGGAGGAATTTCGTGCGGATAGGCAATGGTGCGGTCTTGAATGTAGTAGCGGCCTATTAAAGTGTTTTCGTTATCATATACATGCGTAGCCAAGGAGGTTTGTGGACTTTCTAGTGCATCAAAGGAAGGAATTTCGCCTAGTAGTCCATTACTTACCCCAATAAAAAAAGTAGGAACGGCCAATACGCCTAGCATAAAGCATACCCACATGGCTATCACAAATTTGCGAAAGCTTGGGGGCATTTTAGTTTTTGGTTTTTCATGAAGGGAATTGGGCATATATTTTTTTCAATTACTACTCACCAGTTATGATCTTATTTTTTTGAATATCGAATAAGGAATATCGAACACCGAATGATGAAGTTTGCCTGCTGACGAATAAAATTTTCCTACGGAAAATTGCTTAGTCCCTTACCCGTGAAATTCTGCGCAAAGCTGGCAGAAAATGCATGGGAACCCTTAATCATATTGACTTGTCTAATCATCAAAAACTTCGTGTGCTTTTTTAAGCGAAGCGGCTTAGTAACGTTTAAAAAATAAATCCGACAATTTGTACGTAGAGGTTTTGTGC
>JAHDBT010000556.1 GCA_020630215.1 Bacteroidota bacterium | reverse complement strand
ATTATTTGGAATTTGTGATTTGAAAATTTATTATTAAAAAAAAAGAATGTTTAACAATCCTAAAAATACAACAATACTAGTAATAAGCACTTCCTTTTTAGCTTATTTAGTGCTAATGTACTATACCCCTCGCACTAATTTCTACCAAGTACTAAACTGTTTCCTCATATTATTTTTGAGCTTTGCATTATGGTATCAACAAATACAAACAAAAAGGCAGTTGCTTACTGCTTTAGCCGCCGCCATTTTTTTTAGGTTGATATTGTTACTAGCTCTACCCAACCTTACCGACGATTTTTACCGCTTTAATTGGGATGGGCGTTTGCTCATCAACGGCATATCGTCTTTTGAGCATTTACCCAGTTATTTTATAGCAGGAGAGGAGCATTTTGCCTATGAGGGAGCCGCAATAAAAGGCATAAATAAGGACTTGTATCAACAGCTCAATTCTCCTAATTACTACACTATTTATCCGCCCGTTTGCCAAGCGGTGTTTTATGTTTCGTGTTGGTTTTTTCCTAGTAATGTGTGGGCGGCAACTTGCTTAATGAAATGCTTTATTTTTTTGTTCGAGCTAGGCAGTATTTTGCTCCTTTACCAGTTGCTATGGTACTTTAAATTACCCGAAAAACGAGTGTTGTTGTATGCTTTAAATCCTTTGGTAATTGTGGAGTTGTGCGGCAATTTACATTTCGAGGGGGCAATGATTTTTTTCCTACTACTCGCCTTTTGGTTTTTACGAAAACTCGATATGACAAGCCAAACAGTTCCTCCTCCTTTTTTTAATAAACAGGATATTGGATGGCCTACCAAAAACTTGGTTTTATCAGCAACGGCGATGGCAATGGCGGTTTGTTCCAAGTTATTACCCTTAATGTTTTTGCCCATATTAGCTAAAAAACTAGGCTTTTGGCGGTGGTTGGTTTACTGTGCTTTGGTTGGAATAATTACGGTAATTTGTTTTATGCCGCTGCTCAACTTTTCCATCATTCAAAACTTAATGGCAAGTGTGGGCTTGTATTTTGAGTCGTTTGAGTTTAATGCGAGTTTTTATTATTTGGTAAAAGGAATGGGGTATTGTATAAACGGACATTATCCCGCAGGCGTAGGAAAATGGCTAGGACTACTAACAGTTGGATATATTTTTTACCGCAGTTGGCAATATAAAAACCAAACTACTTTGGAGGTGATACACAGTATTTTTTGGGCATTTTTAGGGTATTGGTTACTAGCAAGTACGGTGCATCCGTGGTATTTAACGGGTTTATTAATGTTAAGTGTATTTACCAATTATCGGTTTGTGGTGTTGTGGTCGGCATTGGCTGTTTTGAGCTATTATACTTACTTAACCGATGCTTATTTGCAAAGCCCTTTTTTGGCGGTGTTGGAGTATGTGTTGGTGTTGGGGTGTTTTTATGGTGAGTATAGAATTAATTGCAAGCTCAAACCCCATAAACCCCATCCAAAAAAGTATACAAATTAAATGGAGGATTGTTCTGTAGTTGAGTGGCTATTTGTTGGTTAAGTGCTTTAGGTTCAATATCGCTCATGCGTTGTTTCTGTATAATGCGAAGTGCTTTTTGGGTAAGCAACCACGATTTTTTCTCCTGGTTTAAATTAACAAGGTGATGTTGCTGAATGGCTTCGAGCAGTTCTTGTAGCCCATCATTACGAGTTGCAATGGTTTTAATAACAGGAATGTTCCAATTACTGGCAGGTTTGGCGTGTACCAATTTGCGTAAGTTTCGAGCAAAAGCATCGGCATCTGCCCTATCCGATTTATTGACCACAAAAACATCGGCAATTTCCATGAGTCCAGCTTTCATCGTTTGTATTTCATCGCCAGCTTCGGGAACGAGGGTAACAATACTTGTATCGGCAAGCCCAGCTACTTCTACTTCCGATTGGCCTACGCCTACGGTTTCTAGCAAAATATAGTCAAAATCGGCGGCACGAAGCACGTCGGTTACCTCAATAATTTTATCAGATAAGCCCCCTAATGAACCTCGGGTAGCCAATGAGCGTATAAATATGTGAGGGTGATTGTAATGATCGCTTAAACGGATGCGATCTCCTAGGAGTGCGCCATAGTTAAAAGGCGAAGTAGGATCGACGGCAATGATGGCTACTTTGTGGTTTTGTTGGAGTAAAAGGTGAATTAGTGCATTAACTAAGGTACTTTTTCCTGCTCCTGGTGGGCCGGTAATGCCTATAACTGGAGTCGCTTTTTTAAATTGCAGTTGCTGCAATAAGGTTTTATAGCCCACTACTTCGTTTTCTACAATAGAAATAGCGCGCGCTAATGCACGGTAATTATTTACTTGCAGTTGCTCATATAGTTGTCCTATATTCATGACCGCAAGATAAGGAATTTAGATTAGAGTGTACTTAGTACTTAGGTGAAGTCTTTTCCTTATTAGATATAACTTTCCCATCAAGCTTTTATGTAAAGCCAGTTATGGGTAATATAATGCATCGACATTAATTATAGCGCGTGCTAAAACCAATAAAGATTTGTAGCAGCCCTATTAATATGGATACTTATAAAGCGAATAGCTTATAAAATAAATGGAGTCTCGAATATCATTTCCGTTTATGAGCAGGTTGGAGAAGTGATAAGTGTATATATTTAACCCACTAAGTAATAGTAGCGTACAAACTTTATGATACAAACCTAGCTGATGCCTACTGTTTTGTGTTAGCGTATACGAATCAACTATTTCAGTATAAAAAATAGGGGTTCGTTCAGCCAATCTGAAAAGACAAACAGATGGGTCAGTAAAATAAAATTTATATGACTTACTTAGGTTGATAAATGCTTAAATCCTTAATGCAAAATAACAGTAGAGTAAATGGTTTAGGTTAGCTGGTTTTATTCCTGGTTCTATTCGGCTTGGTTCTATGTGATGTGGTTGGTACTGTTAATTAAGGAAAGCACGGAAATGATAATTATTTCTTAGAGATGGTAAGCTTTTATTTTTTCTCGTATAGATACGATGAGTTTTTCCGAGACGTGTTTTCTGGGGAGTTTACTGTGTAAAAATTCACTTAATGCTTCGTCTTGTGCACCCTCGTTATTACCTAATTTATGGTTGGCATTTATTTGCCCGCCAAATCTTTTAGATTCCTCGGCATCCATATTATTTCTATTCGTCCAATCGGGAGTACCCGAGTAATTAGAATTTATTCGTTTTTCCATGATACGATTTTTTGCGTTTGATTTTATCATGTTAATTAAAAAAGGTCATTTCGTTCGTGGAAGATAGGCAGTCATTACTGTTAAAGTAATGGAGTAATGATTGCATATCTTTCTATTTATATATTGTATTTTTTTTGCAGGGGATGAACTGCTGCTATTATTAAGCGTCGTTCTCATCCTTTTCGTCTTCTTTTTTACTGCCTCGTTTATCAATATAGCCCATTTTAGAGGCATAACCAGATAAATGCTCTTTTAGCATATTACGAGCACGGTGCAAACGAGAGCGTACAGTACCTATTGGAATATCAATAATTTTCGACATTTCCTCGTAGGTAAAGCCTTCAATGTCGCAAAGCAATACTACCGTTTTAAAGTCAACAGGCAATGCATTTAAAGCTAAAGTAACTTCATCGCCTAGCATTCCTTGAAAAATTTCGTTTCTAAGGTCTACATTCCTAACATTGGTTTCGTCCGAATCGTGATAGGTTGCAATATCCTCAAAATCTACTTTTGAAGGTAGTTTAGAACGTTTGCGGTATTCATTAATAAAGGCGTTCTTTAATATTTTGAACAACCAGGCTTTCGCATTAGTTCCTACATGATAAGATGCTACAAAACGATAAGCTTTTAAAGCGGTTTCTTGAACCAAATCGTTGGCATCTTCCTCATTAAAGGTTAGGTGATAAGCGAAATTGTAAAGTGCATCTAAATGAGGAACAAATTCATCATTAAATATACGATCTTTCTCCACATCACTTAAACCTGGCGACTTGTTTTTGTCATCAGTATCCATGATAGTTTCAGTATCTTGTTCAGTTTTTGTGTTATTCTGATCTTCCATACTTTGTTTAAAGGAGTTGGGGAATAAAAATTTATGCAATATACAACTTTATTCCTTAATTGACCGTAGTTTTTGCTAAAACCAATTATTTGACGCTAAAAATGACAGAAGGTTACATCAAAAAACTAAAATTAAAATATTTTTTTTATAAACCTATTTGTTAACGAGTCATTTTTTGGTAATTGCTAAACGTTTCATTAAGTACAACCATCCTAATTACAAAAAAGTGCCAAAAAAAGTGTAAAAATTGGGTCATTCTAATTTTTAGACGGGTTAATTGTCGGGCTAAGGATGATTGTGATGGTTAGGAATGGGGTTTTATTATGGTTCAATATTAACAATACTCCGTTGAGTTTTTACTACTCCACGTTCATTTTTTATAAAAAA
>JAHDBT010000555.1 GCA_020630215.1 Bacteroidota bacterium | reverse complement strand
CTAAATAATAAAAAGGAAAAATAAAAGTGCCGCTGCTTAAAGATACTGTTTTTTAGGCAGCGGTACTTATTTTAACCATTATTAATACCGTATAAGCGTAACTCCAATTGCACTAGAATTAGGCACATAATAATTAAAATCTGCAACAGTAACCGAACCATCCAAATTACAATCGCTATCTAAATATTGATTTACATTGGAAGAGTCGAGTGTGTAATAATTAAAATCATATACGCTAATAATTCCGTCGCTGTTAAAGTCGCCAGCTATCATTGCGGCATATCCGCCACTCATTATTTTTACTTGCCCATTGCTGCCTAGTATGTTGTTAACATCCGTAAAATTATAAGGAGTAGTTTGAGGTAAATTAATAAAATTTGCACTTGCTATTGCTAAGTGGTTTCTGCTTCTAATAATTAAGTGGTAATCGGTATTTTCTGCTAGATTGTTAAAGGTAATATTGCTGCTGCCATCCATATCAATTAGTACGCCATCGGTTTGTACAAAAGCCGCATGTTGCTCAACTATTTGAGATGGAGTATTGGTGTTTCTTACTTCTATTAATACCCAATCTGTTACATTGCTTGGAATGCTACTTGCACTTTCTGTTCCTTCGTACATCCAAGGAGTAGTGTTAAAAGGTTGGGAGTTGGGCAATAAATTATTGGTGCTTAATAAAGCACTCATAGTAGCATCATCAATATAAGCACCTTCTAAAAATACTTGTGCGGCAATTGTTTGTCCAGTACTAATTGTACTAAGCTCCACATTTTGATCCATAAATTGTAGCACTTCCATATTCTCTAAAGTATCTATACCATCTCGGTTACTCACATTATCACTCACTATAGTTAATGGACTAACATTGTTAATCGTATATTCATTGTAAGTGCCTGTAAATACCGCCGTATCATTTCCATCATTACCAATTAATCGGTCATTTCCTTTGCTGCCTTCTAGGGTATTATCGGCATCATTTCCTATTAAACGATTGTACTCATCATTGCCTTTTAAACCCGATGTATTACTACCCGTTAAAGTACAATGTTGCAAGTATTGCGATTTATGAGTATAAGGTTGCGCCGCATCAAAAGCCATCGAAAAAATGCCATTAAAACTGGGGTCAATATCCATATTAACAGTAATAAACGGGGCAAAATATTTTTCAATAATTGCTAAACCCATCGGGTCATCCGTTGTAATATCGGCTCTGGTTTTGGCCGTATAAATACCCCACATTCCGCCAGGCGTTTCTGTCCAAGGTCCCCATAAACCGTAGTAACTATCAATTACCGAAGCCAAATACTCTTGCGAAAGACTGTTCTCATCATCTAGTTCATTATACCACGATTGCACACCAGGGTCTGAACCATTAGCACCAATTGGCCAAATGGCAAAGTTATTATTCCCTGCATTAATTTGTGCTGCTCGTATTTCTGCTTGGTAATTAGGCAATGCACCTGGCCAAGAATTTGGGCCATCAACACCAATTCCTGTATCGTGCATCAAATGCAAAATTTCCTCAAAGGCAGCATCTCGGTGTTCAAAATTATTATTGTTGTACCAAGCATGTCCTTCTACGGCTATTTCATCTTCAAATAAATATTGCCCAGGTAGGTTCGGTTCATTTCCTTCTCCGTCAGCACCATTTAGTAATAATAAAATGGCTTCATTTTCGGCCATTTTATTAGCAACAGCGGCTTTATCTGCGCCATACTCCGCACCAGAAAGATTGGATAAATAAAAAGCTAAAATATTTCTGGAACGAACAATTTGTGCATCGGTTAATTGATTTTGTGCTACAAAATGAATTGCTTGTCCGTTAGGGGCAGTTATTTTGGTGTACTTTACAAAACCATTATTTGCCCATGCAGCCGATACGGTGCTAGGCAAAGCCACAACGCCATTAGGAGAACTGCTGATGTTGATGGTATTGGGTAAACTTTGTGCAAATGCCATTGCAGCATAGCAGCAACAAATTAAAAATATTAGGGTATTTTTCATTTACAATGCGTTTATTTTAATTATTGTTAATTCGTTATTATTCAGCAAGAAGTAGAAAGCACTTTTGTATAATGTATAAAGACTACTCGACACACACAGCTAGACATTTTTAGTCAACCTAATTAATTACGTATATGTGGATCGTACCTACGGTACTTTTTCCTACAAAAAACCTATCACATCGGAATAAATTCCGATGCTACAAGGTCGTTCATGCCTACGGCATTGCAAAATGTCTAGCTGTGTGCTCGACATACTCGTTTTGTAGGTAATTGATTATACGATACTAAAAAACTGCCGAGCGAATAGTGGTATCGAAGCCGTCTTTCTACCAAAAGCGAAGCGTACCCTCTACCTTTTACTACTATTTAGCGAATGCTGAATAGTAACATTAATTCTTTTAACCCGCCACTTTTATCGTCTCCGATAAAGTATAACCATCCGTTACATTACCCGTTACAGTAGTCGCTATATTTCTATTAAGGCTATTTCCAAATTCTCCATCTTGTTCATTGCTCGTATCAAAATCACCATTATAACCATTAGTGGCATAAACGGTATTAGATACATCTTCTGGAAAAGCCGTTTGAGTAACTAGTAATGATTGCCCAGCACTACTGAGTATTTCCAGATGTAAATGTGGTGCTCTGCCAGGATACCAACCTGGATAAATACTAATGAAGGAAGCTATTCCATCCGCATTGGTAGTTTGTCGTCCTCTTAAAAAGTGTTGAGTGGTAAAATCTCCATCCTCCTGACCAGCATATTCCGAATAATTTCCTTGTGCATCACAGTGCCATACATCTACTAGTACGCCAGCTAAAGGCTCACAATTGTTATTGGTGTTTTCTACTTTTATATTAATTAATAAAGCAACGCCTGTACGATCACCAATAATATTTTCTCGCACCCAATCGGCAGGCGTTTTAATGGGGAAAGGTCCTGCTGTTTCGGAAGGGGAAACAGCGCAAGTATTTGGGTCTACAACGTCCTCGTTATCTTTATTACAAGAGGTCATTAATGTTGGAATGGCAACGATTGTTCCTAATCCAATAATTCCATTTTTTAGAAACTTTTTTCTATTTATTTTCTCTTTCATTGTTTGTAAGTTTATAAGTTATTTTTTATAAAATATTAGATATTTTATAAAAAAACCAAGGTACCGTATTTTGCTGACCTTGATTTTTTGATTGGCAGTAAATTGATTTTTCTTTTGATAAAACAATTAATGTTTATAAGTTCCATCAGGCAATACTGTTGGGAAATTATATTGTGGATCAGTTAATAACTGATAGATCGCAGCATCTTGTTGTTGCACTAATTCTTTGGTATTTAATTTCCACTCTTGTCCAATTTCGTTTAGGCGATTAGCCTGTGCACCAAGTATAGAAGTTAATGCCCAATAATGATATTCTGTAAGCATACAACTATAATCGCAAGTGCTATCATCGTAAGTGTACCATGCGTCACTAGGGTAAGAATTGGGGATGCTGGTAAACTGTCCTCCTCGTGCAATGTCCATTGCATCTGCCATTTGTGTGCCTGCTTGTTCTCCAAAAATATCTGGATAAACGTCGGCATATCCTGTATGGGTAATAATATGTAATACTTCTTCTAGGGAGGCATCAAAACTACCTGTAAGTCCATTGGCCACAAAAGACGGATGCGTTTCATCATTCCCTAAATCTTGCCCTTCGGCATTGGAAGGAGGATCAATATTTAAATCATTTTCACTCTTCCACATCACCATAAAAGCATTATTTTCTAGCATCTTATCTATTACCAATTCATTATCTACTACACCATCTTCATCATTATCAAGGTATTGCGCCATTATGTTAGCGGCATGTAATAACTTCGTATCTTCTACTTTAGAAACGGCATATATATTAACACCAAAAACGTTGACCTTTTTAACAAAACTAGCTAACATTCCATCATTGTTTGCTACAATTGTAAAATTAGGATCGTTGCCAGGTTCAATTACCGTTGGTGTACTGGTATCGTCTTTTTTACAAGCGAAAAGTGTACATAAAAAAATTACTAGTACGAAATATTTACTTTGGGATAAATTCATTATTTTTTTTTAGCGTGATAGTTTAAGAAAAAAAGAGTTCGTAACCCTTTGTTGTTCCAGAATAAAACGCCATTAGTCGCTGCTAAATTATTGTTTTTGTACTACCTAAAGGGGCTAAATATACTAGGAGGATAAAAGTGTAGAGGAACAAGGAAAAAGTGTAGACTAAAAAAGGAAGCTTGTTTAAAAAGAAGAACCATAATCTGTTTTTTGGAATACTATTCCGCAAGAACTTGGCTTTCGCTGATTTTGTTTTGAGAAAAAAACTTTTCGCCTTTATACTCAACCACATTAAGTTTTGTGCATTTCCATATTTATTATTTTATCTATTTAATTACAGGCATCTAATT
>JAHDBT010000554.1 GCA_020630215.1 Bacteroidota bacterium | reverse complement strand
CTTGATGTCAATATCAATAACTATTTGCACAAAACCCAATGTGGTCTAGTATACACCTTTACTATTGCTCCTGATAATACGGTTACATGGGATGTTCAAGGTCCAGATCAGCAGCTATTTAAATAATTAAAATCCTAAATCATTTAAACATGGAAATAAAAGACAAAACCCGCCTATTTGAAATGAGTGCTGTTTGTATAACTGGCATTGGGAAATTTATATTTATGGATTTTCTAAATCAACGATTCATTTACATCCTGTTTGCCTGTGTTTTTTGGATAGGCTATATTGTGTATCGCACTAAACAAAAAAAAGAAATATTAGCTTATTGGGGTTTATCCATGAAAAATTTTAAAAGCACTTTTTTAGAATTATTACCCATTGCAATAATGGGTGCTATTGCTTGTATATTAATTGGTAATTATAGGGAAACAAACATTTTAGATTGGTCGTTTATTCCTGTTTTATTACTTTATCCAATATGGGGAATTATTCAACAGTTTATAATTGTAGGGCTTATTGCTAGAAACTTAAAAGATTTAAAAGCAAAAAAAATTCCCGAAATAGCTATTATTTTAATTACCGCCATTGTATTTGCAATTGTGCATTACCCACATCCTATTTTAATTGTTGGCACTTTTTTTCTAGCAATTGTTTATTCTTTTTTATATTTGCGAGACCGCAATTTATTAGTATTGGGCATTTATCATGGATGGTTAGGTGGGCTTTTCTTTTACACCATCCTAGCAAGAAATCCTTGGAAGGAAGTTTTTTTAAAGTTAAATAATTAGTATATAATACTATCGAGTTATTCTTAAACCCAATACATATAAAATTCCAAAACCAACAAAATCCCAATCTTGTCTTGAACAAAACAATTACGCATAATGCCCCATTTTATTTTGCATCTGTCACTAAAAAAACAGTTTGTCTCAAAGCAAAATTAAAAACCATGAAATACCTAAACGTACTATTACTTGTAATTATCTTTACATTAAGCTCCTGCGAAAAACTGAAAGATTGGAACTGCACTTGCATAGATGATACAGATGGTTCGGTAATTAGTAATACCGACACCAATTTAACCAAATCAAATGCTGAAAACGATTGCTCTAATAAAGATGCACAACAAGGAGTTACTTGTACTTTAGTAGAACGTTAATCAAAAAAATATAAACATACCATGTTCTGGAAAAAAAATAATACCGTATTCAAAATAGGAGATGCTGTAAAAATAAAAAAAGGGATAAAACACCCAAAGCTAAAAATCAAAATAGATGATTGGCATGGAAGAGTATGTGAAGTAGATGAAAAGACCATAGAAATGGAATTAGATTCTATTACACTCCAAAATATGACCGATGTATTTATTAATCATTATGAAGACAGCGATGAATATCCTTACTTAATTACCGTTCCTAAAAAACAGTTAGAATTAACGGAACCACGTGATAAATATGAGGAGGTGGAAATAGCGCAAGATGAGTTAATAGAAAATATCACCTTAAATAATGAACCCGGTCACGACAAATTAGCAAAAAAATGGGCAAGACATTTCCAAAGAAGTCGGTATTACTATAGCCTAAAAAAAGCTCATAGGGAAAATTCCGATTTTATATTCGAAACATTTACAGATTACATGCAAACTTATGAAGGAAAAAGTCCTAAAGAATGGGATGTCTCCTCTGCAAGAAGCGTATGCTTAGAATGGGTACCCAAAAAAATAACCGCCGAAACAACGCTATTTGAATCCTATGGAGAAGTATTGTCTAAATTTTTTGAATTCCTAGCATCCAGAAATTATTTACCCTCCGCTAAATCACTACATAACTTAATAGAAGACATCAAAGAAAAAATAGTTGAAAATTCGCAAAATAGTAGCAACTGGGGCATGGCTAAATCCTTTTTTATGGGCGCACAAAATTCAGGGGTTGACATGTCTAGCGAAGAAGGTATAAACCGCTATATGTTGCAACAACAGCTAAAAGCATTTCAAGAAATAAGTACCCTGGAAAGAAACAACTCGCAGGAAGAAATAATAGATACAGAAAAACTGGAAAAAGAGCAACGAGCAACAAAAAAATTGGAACAGGAAAAATTAGAAAAAAAACAACGGGCAAATAAATATAAGCACCTAGGAAGGAATGACAAAGTAAGCGTTAAATACCAAGATGGCAGTATAAAGCAGG
This sequence comes from Bacteroidota bacterium, assembly GCA_020630215.1. Lineage (GTDB taxonomy): Bacteria > Bacteroidota > Bacteroidia > Chitinophagales > UBA2359 > JAHDBT01. Next base: position 2,248 of record JAHDBT010000554.1, on the reverse strand, counting down.
AGATAAAATTTAAAAAAGTAGCCAAAGATTTAATGAATGGCAATTGTGAATTAATGCCTGATTAGGATTTTAGGTTTCCAATTCCTTGTATTCCCCCATCGCCCATTATTTTATTGAAAAAATCACCCCTATCAATCAAATAAAGTTCTTACTTTTGCGGCCACGATAATTAATATTCAATCAAAAACGCAAATCAGATGGAAAATAACAAAAACTCGGGCAAATGCCCTTTTATGCATGGTGCATTAAAACACAGTGCAGGTGGCGGTAGAAGCAATAGAGATTGGTGGCCCAACCAATTAAATTTAAACATCCTACGCCAACACTCTTCTCTAGCAGACCCAATGGGCGAAGGATTTAATTATGCAGAAGAATTTAAATCATTAGATTTAGCAGCCTTAAAAAAAGACTTGGTTGATTTAATGACCGATTCGCAAGATTGGTGGCCAGCAGATTACGGTCACTACGGACCATTTTTTATACGTATGTCATGGCACAGCGCAGGCACCTACCGTATTGCCGATGGTCGTGGTGGTGGCGGTGCCGGAATGCAACGCTTTGCTCCTTTAAACAGTTGGCCAGATAATGCTAACTTAGACAAAGCTCGTTTGCTACTTTGGCCTATCAAACAAAAATATGGACAAAAAATTTCTTGGGCAGATTTAATGATCCTTGCAGGCAACTGCGCCCTAGAATCTATGGGTTTTGAAACCTTTGGTTTTGCAGGTGGCCGTGCAGATGTTTGGCAACCAGAGGAAGATGTTTACTGGGGTACAGAAACAGAATGGTTAGGAGATAAAAGATATGCAGGCGACAGAGAATTAGAAAACCCACTAGGGGCAGTACAAATGGGATTAATTTATGTAAACCCAGAAGGCCCGAATGGCAATCCCGACCCACTAGCAGCAGCGCACGATATTAGAGAAACATTTGGCCGTATGGCCATGAACGATTACGAAACCGTAGCATTAATTGCTGGCGGACACACTTTTGGCAAAACGCATGGTGCAGCCAGTGATGCCGAATTTGTAGGAAGAGAGCCAGCCGCAGCAGGTATTGAAGACCAAAGCTTTGGTTGGAAAAATAGCTTTGGTACGGGTAAAGGAGTTGACACCATTACCAGCGGTTTAGAAGGTGCTTGGACAACTACCCCAACCAAATGGAGTCACAACTTTTTCGAGAACCTTTTTGGTTACGAATGGGAATTAACCAAAAGTCCAGCAGGCGCACACCAATGGCAGCCTAAAGATGGTGCAGGTGCAGGCTTAGTGCCAGATGCACACGACCCAACAAAAAAACATGCTCCTTTTATGCTAACCACCGATTTAGCTTTACGCATGGACCCTGCCTACGCAAAAATTTCAAAACGCTTTCACGAAAACCCTGCTGAGTTTGCTGATGCTTTTGCTCGTGCATGGTTTAAACTTACTCACCGTGATATGGGACCTATTGTTAGATATTTAGGCCCAGAAGTACCTAAAGAAGCATTGATTTGGCAAGACCCTGTGCCAGCAGTTAACCACGATTTAATTAACGATGCACAAGCAGCAGATTTAAAGAAAACAATTCTTGATGCGGGTTTATCCGTATCTGCATTAGTAAGTACTGCTTGGGGTTCGGCTGCTACTTTCCGTGGTTCTGATAAACGTGGTGGTGCTAATGGCGCACGTATTCGTTTAGCTCCACAAAAAGATTGGAAGGTGAATAACCCAGCACAACTAAGCAAGGTTTTAGCAAGTTTAGAAGGCATCCAAAAAGCATTTAACGATGCTTCTGCTGGTGCTAAAGTTTCGCTTGCCGATTTAATTGTGTTAGCAGGATGTGCAGGTGTAGAACAAGCCGCTAAAAATGCAGGTCACGATATAAGTGTACCGTTTACTCCTGGACGTACCGATGCTACACAAGAACAAACCGACGTAGCTTCTTTTGACGTACTAGAACCACAAGCTGATGGTTTCCGTAATTATGCGAAAGCTAAATTCTCGACTTCTGTTGAAGAAATGCTTGTAGACAAAGCACAATTAATGACTTTAACCGTTCCAGAAATGACCGTTTTAGTTGGCGGAATGCGTGTATTAAATACCAATTTCGATCAATCCAATCATGGCGTTTTTACTAGTCGTAAAGAAACCCTTAGCAATGATTTCTTTGTAAATCTATTGGATATGAATACGACCTGGAAAGCGACTTCGGATAACGATGAAGTATTTGAAGGAAGCAACCGTGCTACTGGTGAAGTAAAATGGAC
>JAHDBT010000553.1 GCA_020630215.1 Bacteroidota bacterium | reverse complement strand
TGCGGATGGGTTGGCAAGATAAAGTCAAAACGGACCCTTATTTCTTTTGCGTCCCCTTAGTGTTAAAAAAATATTGCTAAACGTTAAGGCAAATTAAGAAAATAGTAACCGCAAACAAACAAAAAATGGCTCATAAAGATAAAGCATCCGATAAGCAAAATACAAACCAAACACCAAACACCAAACGCAAACCGCTAGATTTTAAACGGTTGCCAATGGTAGATTGGTATCATGTTACCCAATTAATATCAACTGGTTTTAAAGCCATGATGTCGGCTATATTTGGAGCTTATGCAGATAGGAGAGAAGTGCAAGCTGCCATTAAAGCAACAACCGACGAAACCTGTGATTATTGCGATAAACAGGAAGTGTGGATTGACTATGTTTCGGATATGGGAGATGGTTTTGACTCGACTTATACGGTGGCAAAATTACTCAGCCAAAAAGAGCTGGTAGTGGATGGCATTACTACCAAAATGGGTAATATTTTAATTTTAGGAGGCGATCAAGTATATCCCGTAGCAACAAGGGAAGAGTATGAAAATCGTTTTCATGGACCCTATGCAACGGCCAATCCTCGCATAAAAGGAGGACGAGAACGACCCCATTTATACGCCTTGCCAGGTAATCACGATTGGTACGATGGTTTAGCAAGTTACCTCAAACTATTTTGTCAGCAACGAACCATTGGCAATTGGGAAACCCAGCAAGAACGCAGTTATTTTGCTATTAAACTGCCCTATGGCTGGTGGATATGGGGCATTGATATTCAGTTAGAAGCAGATATTGACAAGCCACAGTTGGATTATTTTAAGAGCATTGCTAAGGGAAAAATGGAAAAAGGGGATAAGGTAATTTTGTGTACTGCCGAACCTAGTTGGGTATATTCTACCAATCAGGAAAGCCGTTCGTACCGAAATTTAAAATTTTTTGAGCAACGGTATATAACAAATTTCGGTATGGACTTAGTGGTAACTATTGCAGGCGATTTACACCATTATGCTCGTTATACCTTAACCGAAGAAAGTCCAAACATACCTAACGAAACACAATCGGAACCCGAATTTTTTAATAGAGGAATAAATGAAAAACCTGCTGTTCCTGAAGTGCCTCGCCGCCATAAAATTACCGCAGGGGGAGGAGGCGCATTTTTACATCCTACCCACAACCTAGCCACTAAAATTGCCAACCTACGAGAAGGAACTTTTGAATTGGCAAGTCGTTTCCCTAACAAAAAACAATCTCGGAACTTAACCTTTAAAAACCTATTGTTTCCTTTTATTAAGTGGCGCTTTACCGTTTTTTGGGGCCTGTTTTACCTCTTTTTTACTTGGTTTTTGCAAAGCAATTCTTACAAAGGAAGTGCCAAAGGGTATGTCGAAAAAATTGCTGAAATTGAAGGTTTTACTGATTTTTGGAAAGCAACGCTAGAAGTTATTTTGGGCAGTCCTATGGTAGCCATAACGATAGGTGTTATGATGTTGGGTTTTTCTCTATTTACCGATACAACCAAACATAAAAGCAAAGGCATTAGAATCGTAGGTGCTATACACGGTGCTTGTTATATATTTGCCATTTTCACGTTGATCTGGCAAATGGCTTGGTTTAATTCATCATTTTTACCCGATTACAGTCAGTACATACCGTGGTTACCATCCTTGCTACTAATGGCAGGCATGTTATTTTTTGGTGGACTTACAGGCAGCTTTATTATGGGTATTTACTTACTCACCACCAATCTCATCCTTAAATTGCACGATAATGAGGCCTTCTCTTCCTTAGAAGAAACAAGCTATAAAAACTTTTTGCGGATTCACCTACGTCCTAACGAACTAACCATTTACCCTATTGGTATTAACCAAGTTGTAAAATGGAAGCGACCTATACTGGAACGCTATGATTGGAGAGAAAAAATGGCTATAAATATGGATAATTGGATTAGAAAAGCAAAATGGGAAGAGCAAGCAGAAGAAGTAGATTTGGTAGCTGAAACGCAGGCACATTTAATAGAAAAGCCAATTGTATTAAAAGGAAAAGGTTAAGAGGAAACTGGAGAGAAAGAAACTTAGTAGTAGGTAGAACATATTTGGTGGTAAAAGTGTTAATTGTTTCTGCGGGTAAAGGAAGGAGGAAAAACAGGTCGAAAATTGCTAAGATTCCTTAAAAATAAAAAGCACTCATCCTTTTACAGACAAGTGCTTTTATGTGTTCCCATATTCAACTATTAACTTTCAATTGCAAGATAAGGCAGTATAAAAACATTTGCAAACGGGGTTTTTGAAAAAAAATAAGTTTCAAGAGAGATATTTATACTTGTTTTTTTATATTTCAGAACTATTTGAATAATTGATAATGAGTTTGTTATAAAAATTAAGCTTTTTGTTTTATAGCAGATATTATTAAATTTAAAGAGCCAAATAAGAAGGTCTTAAAGTAGTTTTAATGACGCAAAGGTTACAGAACTATTGTTACGCTTGTAGTTTTTTTTCTATTTGTTATAGAAACTGCCAAAAGCATCTTTAAAGATGTATTAAAAAAATAAAAAATACCCCCATTTATTAGCAGGTAATCATTACTAATAAATGGGGGTATTTATATAGATACTTCAAGGGCACAATGCAGGTTTATGGCTGCATTGTTTTATTTTTGTGCTGGGTAAACGCTTTAATTTTAGCTTGTAACTGACCTGTTTTTTTGTGGTGTTTAATTAAAGTACGCAATTCGTTTGGTGTATAAGCATTTAAGTTTTTAGTACTTAGTGTAGTTGCCGCAGGCGCTTTTGCATTTATTTGTGGCGTACCTCTGTCGGCTATGTTAGGAATGCCTTCCTTGCGTTTTCCAACGGTGCCTTGTATAACGCCATTTTCAAAATACAATGGAAAACCATCTTCATCAGTTACAAAATAATAGTTGTTTTCTTCATCGTGTTCTTCAATATCATCATAGCCATCGGCAATTAATACGAGGTAGTAATATCCTGTAACTTCGGGCATAACATAGCCCCAGTAAAAATACTCCTGACCAAAGGCTGCTGCAACACTCGTACCACCAGGCACATCCACATCATTCCACCAGTTGCCCGATGAGCCAGGGCCTTCCTCTAGCGGTCCGTTATTGCCTTGCCCTGTTTCGTCGTCGGTGTAGTAGTCGTACAATAAAATGTCCCATTCGTTGGCATCGTAGGCATTATAATAGGCATAAGAAATGTTCCAATTTTCGCTTGATTGAATGGTACGGTCGCCCATATTATATACACCATAAGCGATGCTTCGTACTTTTTCGTCGCTATAATCAGGGTCGTCATAATCTTCCAAGGCCCATGCTAATAAATCGGCACTTCCATTAACTACCAAACCAGGATCCACTTGCCCATTACCATTATTATCAGGATTAAAATTGCTGCCTTTATTATTTTTGGCTACAAAGCCTACAAAGGCAAAATTACCGCCAACAAAGTGGTTATAATCCACCCAAGCATAGCCGCCATTGCCCCAGTAATCGCTCCAAGAGTTAATTACTTTAAAAGCACCATTAGGTCCTTTATTATCGTCGTATCCAGCTAACACCATGGCGTGATAAGCGTGTTGGCCGCTGTAGTTATACGTATCAGAAGTAATGACATCACCGCTACGCCATTGCAAAAAGTTATCGCCAACTCTAGCCCCAAAAACAATAGGGCGTTTTTGCGCTATATAGCTTTTAAGGGTATTTAAGTCGATGTCAATTTTACGGTAATTATCAATTTTGTGGTTTGCTGCCTCGCTCGTCCACGACGATTGCGGAGAGCTAGAACAGTCGCCTAAGTTATTATAAGGTACAGTTTGCATCGTTGCTACGCCACGGGCTTGTAGGGCATCAAAGGCACCCGCAAAAGTAGAGCCTGCACAGTCGGGAGCTTTATCATTGCTATCCATTGCCCAGAATAAATCTTTGGGGCTAAATTGGTTAGCTGGCGAGGTTAAATCTGCGGTAGAATAATTATTGTCGATCCCATCAATAGCCGATTTTAAGTTGTATCCTACTGCCCAAGTAGCGCAAGTGCCATAAGAACCTTGGTCGCCAACAGGAGGAAACAAGGGCACTAAATCTACACTCGAAGGTACATCGCCATTAGAACCCAGGTACAAGTCCGATTGAATCGTTTCTTCTTGTTCTGCTTCCTCTAGCCAACCTAGGGCGTAGGCAAAGTCTTCGAGATTAGGACCATTGCCATTGTTATTTTTTTCGCAGGCAGTAAAAACACTACCTATTAATAGTAGGGCAATCATCAAAAGCGGAAAGGAGGTGAAGGATTGATTGTGTGATCGTTTCATGATATTATCGTTTTATTTAGGTATGGTATGGCAAAGATACAATTTGCCCTGACATTTGGTTTAGACTGTGGATATGGATAAAAGTTAAACGCAAGATAGAAAAAAAATATTGGTTTTTGGGGGAGGGGATTTTT
>JAHDBT010000552.1 GCA_020630215.1 Bacteroidota bacterium | reverse complement strand
CGGATTTAACCGAACATCAGAATAAAAAAGCTCCTACAACTAACTAATTGAGTGTTAGTAACGTTTAAAAAATAAATCCGACAATTTGTACGTAGAGGTTTTGTGCTTAGACAAGGCGCAAAACGCAGCTATGAACGTGTGTTTTTTGCGATAGCAAAATAAATATCCCTTTGGATATTTAAGCTAAGAGAACCGCTTGCGGCTATTAAAAGCTACGGCGAGTATTTGCAACGCAGGATAAGTGCAAAAGATCAAGTAGAAATGACGGATTTATTTTTTATGCGTTACTTAATAAGTATTTTTTATAAAATTCAACAGACTATTGCTAGGAGGAAATCTTTGAAAAATAGCTAATGGGAGGCTTGATTCTTGAATCAAAAAGTCCTCCGAATCAGCATAACATCCAAAAATCCAGCCCATCCAAATTCAGACATTTACGCCAGCAGGAAAAAAATCAAAAACCAAAAATCACATCTCAAAAATCAAAATTCCCTAACATCAGCATATCAAAAATTTTAAATCCTAAATTTTCGATCTTAAATTTTAAATGAAAAAAATAAAAAATCCCAGCATATACTACTTTGTCTCAACAAATCCAAATTTGGCGGGCTATTTATTTTTGATTTAGGGCAAATAAAAAATTGTTAGTCTTTTAAAAATATCCTACCTTCGCAGTTGCTCGTACAAGTTAATTTTATCGATTAGTAAACCTAACATTTAATATATTGGTGTTAGCTCAAGAATAATTAGAGCGGGCCTCAAGTTTTAGCATTTATGTTAAAATCTCTTCTGTTTACTTAAAGAGGAAGAGCAAGGGGATTATCGAACTATTCAGGCGGCTCCATTCCTGTCACGTAGAGGTTTTACTTAATCTCACAACATTTAATTTGTATGAGCTTTTTTTACTGCCTATAACACACTCCTTTTAAGCAACTTAATTTGTAGTAACAGTAATCAAAAACAAACACACTTATTCTCTTACACCTATTTAATAGGCAGGATTGTAACAACTTATAATCACTGGCTACAACTGTGTTTTTCGGCTTGCCCAGCTAAAAACCATTTGATAAAAACCCATTAGTTTATCTTCTTACTACACTACATTTTTTATTTCCACTAAAAAGCATTACTTTCCTGTCCATTTTTGCTAAATAGCAAACTATTTATCCATTAATTTCATGATCAATGTACTTATTTTTTGATACCGAAACAACTGGACTTCCTCGTAATTGGAAAGCTCCAGTAACTGATTTAGACAACTGGCCACGCATGATTCAAATTGCATGGATGCTGTACGATAAGCAAGGAAATCTACAAGAAGAACAACAGTATATCATTAAACCTGATGGTTTTACCATTCCTAAAGAAGCGTCGGATATTCACCGCGTTACCACCGAACGAGCAATGGCCGAAGGCGTTGACTTAATAGCCGCTATCAGTGAATTTTCGCAAGCAATGAGCAAAGCCGAACACCTAATTGCACACAATATTAGCTTCGACGAAAAAATTGTAGGCGCAGAATTTCTCCGTACAGAGGTTTCTAATAATATAGACCGCATTCATAAGTTTTGTACCATGAAATCGACTACCGATTTTTGTGAAATACCTGGCAAATATGGCTTTAAATGGCCCTCTTTATCGGAGTTACACGAAGTGCTTTTTGGGGAAGATTTTGAAGATGCTCATGATGCTTTGGTAGATGTACGTGCTTGTGCAAAATCCTTTTTTGAACTGAAAAAACGGATGGTTATTTTTGTGTAACCGTTACGATTCTGCAAGGAGTGGAAAGTACTTTAGTATAATGTATCATCTGTAACCTATAACCTGTAAATCACCACCTTAATAGGTATTTAAATATTGCAAATATTTTAGACGTTGTTTTTTAGACGTTGAAGTGCAGCGTCTCTACGATAGAAATTTTTATAAATAAAACCACTCAACTCATTTAACCTCAATTAACCATGAATCAAACTAATTCACTAGGATATTATTTGTATCCTACTATTTACCAAGACACGATTGTTTTTGTTTCTGAAAACGATCTTTGGTGCGTTCCTACAACAGGAGGTGTTGCCCAACGACTAACCGCTAACCTAGGCACAGTAAGTCACCCACATTTTTCGCCCGATGGGAAGCATATTGCTTTTATTGGGCGAGAAGAAGGCCCCCCCGAAGTGTATGTAATGCCCGCTAATGGAGGTCCGGCAAAACGCCTTTCCTTTTTTGGCAGCTTTACCAAAGTAGTAGGCTGGAACGGTCGTAAAATTGTGTGCAGTTCCAATTATGGCAGTCCCTTTTTTCGCCATTTCGAACTCTATGAACTTGCCTTAGATGGTAGCCCGCCACAAGCCCTAAACCTAGGATTGTGTAACGGTTTTGCTAAAGAAAACAACTGTACTTTACTAGGAAGAAACCTAGGAGAACCCGCCTTTTGGAAACGATACCGAGGCGGACGTACTGGCAAGCTTTGGGTAGATGATACGGGCGATGGCAATTTTAAACGCCTTATTAATTTAAATGGCAATTTTAATGCGCCCATGCTTATTAATGAGCGTGCCTTTTTTATTTGCGATCATGATAGAATTGCCAATATTTACTCCTGTAAAACCGATGGCTCCGACCTGCAACAACATACACAACACCAAGATTTTTTTGCTAGAAATGCCAGTACCAATGGCGAACAAATTGTATATCATGCTGGCGGCGATATTTATTTACTCGACCCCAAAACCAATAAAAGCAACTTAGTAGCCATACAATACAATAGCACAAAAACACATTGCAACCGAAAATTTATATCAACTAGCAAATACCTCGAATCTTTTAATTTAAATGCCGATGGTAGCAACTTGGCCTTAACCACAAGAGGCAAAGCCTTTAGCTGCTTTGCTTGGGAAGGTGCTCCCCAACAATATGGTATTAAACAGGGAGTTAGGTACAAACATACTGCTTGGTTAAACGATGGCGAACGAGTAATTGTAGTAAGCGATGAAACAGGTAACGACCAACTAGAAATGTATCATCCTAACAAGCCAAGCCAATCACAAGTAATAAAGACGAGTGTTGATGTTGGCCGAATTAATAAATTAAAAATTTCGCCTACTAAAAACGAAATGGTTTTATTTAATCATCGCCACGAATTAATTTGGGTAAATTTAGATACCAGCGAAAGTAAACTCATTGACAAAAATGAATTTAGTATTATTGTAGATTTTAACTGGTCGCCCGATGGTAATTATTTGGCTTACGATACTTCTGTAAACTCAAGGATAAGAATTATTAAAATTTACGATTTCGCCACCGAAAAATCGCACGAGGTAACCGACAGAGTTTTAGAAGATTACCAAGCCGTTTTCGATCCTTCTGGCAAATATTTGGTGTTTCTTTCTGCTCGTGTTTTTAATCCTGTATACGATAGTTTTCAATTCGATTTAAATTTTACCAAAGGCATCCGCCCTTATTTAATTACCCTCCAAAAAGATTGCCCCTCTCCCCTAGTAAAAAAAGCCAAAGCAATTGATGCTAAAAATCGAATTAATAAAAAACGTCCCGAAAAAATACATATTGATTTTGAAAACATTAGCGAACGAATTGTGCCACTGCCAGTAGAGGAAGGTAGGTATACAAATATAGATGTATTACATAATCAAGTTGTTTATTCGCTATATCCTAAAATAGAAGGCGTATTAAGTTATGCTAGAAAAACTGCTCCGCCAAAAGCTTTAAAAGCATTTGATTTAAGCACACACGAAGAGTTTTTGCTCGCCAATAAAATTAGTAATTTCACCACCTCTGCTAATAAAAATGCCATTGCTTATTACACTTACGAAAAAAAATTACGAGTAGTATCGGCAGTTGATATTGATGAAAATTGGCCTTTTCCTAAAGGCACTAAACAAAACAGAAAAGATGGTTGGATTGATTTAAATAGAATTAAACCGAGCATTGAACCTTTAGCAGAATGGAAACAAATTTTTAGTGAAGCCTGGCGTTTACAAAAACAATACTTTTGGACAGAAGACATGTCGGGCATTGATTGGCAAGGTGTTTACGACCGTTATTTCCCACTCTGCAACCGCCTTGGCAGCAAGGAAGAGTTAACCGATTTGATGTGGGAGATGCAAGGCGAATTGGGCACTTCTCATGCTTATGTAATGGGCGGCGATTACCGTGCTAAACCCAACTATAAACAAGGATTGTTAGGTGCTAATTTGCAATGGGATGCCGAACAAAATGCGTATCGTTTTACCCATATTGCCAAAGGAGATGTTTGGGACCCAGACTTTCCATCTCCTTTAAAACGACCAGGTGTTAATGTACAAGTAGGCATGTTATTAAAAGCCGTTGGCGGTTACCCTGTAAGTGCTACAATGCCTCCCGAACAGTTATTGGTAAATACCGCAAAGCAAGAAACTAACCTTAGCATTGCCGATGCCGATGGCACTAATGAACGAGTAATTACCGTACAAA
>JAHDBT010000551.1 GCA_020630215.1 Bacteroidota bacterium | reverse complement strand
CTGCCTATTAATGAAGTAGGTGTTGTAGGTGGCTGCTTTGATTTAGATTTAACAGCGTTTGCCCCAGTAACAGTTCATGCATTGCCCAATGCTTTTGCTGATTATACGCCTGTTTGCGAAGGGGAAGAACTTACACTAACGGAAAGTGCAGGCGATGCTACAAGCTGGGCATGGTCAAGCGATGGTACGGCTACTTTGAATAATGCAACTTTGCAAAACCCAACAGCTACTAGTGTAACACCTGGCGAAACCTTTTTTGTAACCGTTACAGATGCAAATGGATGTACAGCAGTAGCTAATACAAGTGTTACCTTTTTGCCATTACCTACGGCCACTATAACTGGTAACCTAAGTGTTTGCGATGATGTAGCAGAAGGTGCTGATATAACAACTTTAACCGCAACAGCAGATACAGGAGGACCTTATACTTACCTATGGAATGCCGCAGCAGGAAATACAACTAGTGAGATGGTAAGCGTTGGGGCAGGAACCTATGTTGTTACAGTAACCGATGGTTCGGGATGTACCGCAACCGCACAAGCAGATGTAATAGCAATAGATTGCCTTTTATGTAATGCTAATACAGGCACTTTTACTCCCCCTAACCCAGCTTTATCCATATGCGAAGGAGATGATATAGATATTAGTGGTTTATGGGCGGGCTTCAATAATACAACTCCTTACCTACAACAATATGCGCTACTAAATGCGGGTGTTGTAGAAGCCATTATTACCGAACCTACCACCACTTTTATAGGCATAGCACCAGGCACTTATAACGTTTATGCGTTTAATTTCGATGCTAGTAATCCTCCAATTCCTACGGTTGATGTAGGAGGAACTATTGTGGATATAGGCAACTTACAAACAGGATGTTATGAGTTGGTTACAGATGCACTTGCTACTATTATTGTTAATTCGCCCCCAACTCCCATTATTACCGAACCTACCACTACCTGTGAAGGCGACGAATTGGATTTATATGCTTTATTAACTAATACTGGTGCAATTTGTATTTGGTTCGATGATATCCCTTCTGCTGGAAATGTAATAACCGATCCTATTGCTGCTACCAATGCCGCAGTTTATTGGACACTTTGTAATGACCCTAATGGCTGTGCCGATTCTACAAGCATCACTTTACAAACCGAAAACATTAATATTAGTAATGTAAGAGCCAACTGTACCCCAGCAGGTGGAACGTACACCTTAACATTTAATTTTACTGCTACAAGTACAACTGCCTCCAATATTATTTTTGCAATAGATGGGGTCGAAGGCTTGCCAGTTAGTATTAGTACTGGTACTTATACACTTGCAGATTTAGTACCAGATGGAATGCTCCATACAATTGGCGCATACTTTAGTGATGGTAGCCTAGCTTGCTCCCAAGAGTTAGCAACCTTTGATGCGCCTAGCGATTGTCCGATACCTAGTAACGATGATTGTATCAATGCCATTCACTTTTGTGGTGCAAATGGGGTAAGCTATCCCGCAATTGTTGATGGGGGTAACTTTCAACCTGTTGGCAATAACTATTCTTGTGGAAGTGATATAGGGCAAGAATTATTTAATCAACCTAACGCAACATGGTTTTATTTAGAGGCTAGTACAGCGGGGAATATTGACATTAGCTTAACAACTTCACCTATCGAAGATATTGACTTTGCAGCTTGGGGACCCTATCCTGACTTAATAACAGCGCAAGCAAACTGTGGAAGCTTACCAGCACCAATTGATTGTAGTTTCGCTGCAGACGTAAATGAAGAGGTCAATATTATCGGTGCGTCAGTAGGAGATGTTTATTTATTAATGATTACCAATTACGCTAATGAACCTACTACTATATCTATTGAAGAACTGGATAGTAGCACTGGAGTTACTAATTGTATACCACAAAGCTGCCCCGAATTAAGAGATATTAGCAATGTAAACAATACTTGTGAAGCAGGCATCAGTACACAAATAACAGATTGGAAAGCCCAAGTAACAGCAACAGACGGTACAGGTGCAATGCTTGTTATACCTACCTCTCCTACGGTTAATTTTATCTATTCGGCAAATAATAACCTCACCATTACAGAGGTAATTGCAGACATCATAACCCCCGAACCTAGCGGCATGTACGATGGTGATGGCTGTGAAGCCGAAATACAAACATGGTATGCCTATGCGATTTGCGATATTACAGGCGATGGCAATTCTGGCGATGACAATTTAACACTAGTAGGAACTTACGAAATGACTTTTTATCCACCAGCACAAATACCAACCATTACCCGCGATAACGATAATTGCGACTACAGCATTATACCAGCTTGCCCAGATGATATTTTAAATCCCGATTTTATATTATCGGTACTACCTGGCGAAGACTCACCTCTATTTGATGTAACTGTAGAAACCGAAAATGGATGTATCGCTACCTTCACCCTCGACCCCGAAGCTTGTCCCGAACTTGCTTGTACAGCTAGTGTAGGTACTTTTAATCCCACAATGGGTTCGCATATAGACCTGTGCGAAGGAAGCGTAAGCATTACAGGTAATGGGGATGAAATATTACCGCCAGCTTCTACAGGTGCAACTGCACAACTGAGTTTTGCCCTATTCCAATGCACCCCTACAGATTTAATAGACATGGCCAATGACCCATGCTTTACTGGTTTCTTCTTTTCTGGCAACGAGTTTTCTGCAACAACTTTTCCTGATTATGCAGTAAATGAATTTTCTTCTGGGACGGTAGGTTTTGGCAACAATTATAGTACTACTACTCACAGTAATGGTTTGTCAGATGTCTTTCAAGATTTAACAGGCACAGCATTCCCTAGTGATAGTATATGGCTAGTACCTGTAACACTAGATAATGGCGTAGATACCGAAAATCCTAGTGATATTTTAGGCATAGATACCGATGGCGATGGCTGCTATGCCGTAGGAGAACCTATCTCTATTTTTTACGCACCTACTCCTACTTTATTCGTAGTTAAAGATTGTGCTATAGATGAAATTACCATTACCCTAAACGACGGACATGGTACTTACGTCATTGATACAACAGGAACAATCCATGCAGGCACATTTACCTTAGATGCTACCACCATAAGCCCTGGCGAAAGCTTTACAATAAGTGGTATTAGTTCGCCCTATACTGTTGGGTTTAACTTGTTGTCTGATTGGTGTGGTACAAATTATAGGTATACTACAAGTCTTAACTGTCCAGATGATCCTTGTTTAATCAATGCTACCTTAACGCCTCAACCCGGATTAGAACCTAATGCCGATGGCTACTATCCTCCTAATACAACCGTAGAGTTTTGTGTTGATATATTGGACTACGGAAATGGTCACTTTCTACATGGCATTGTGCCTCAATTTGGAAATGCTTGGGATCTAGCAACATTAAGCCCAACAGTAAATCCCGTTAATTTAACGCCTGGAACATGGGATTGGATAGATGCGGATGAACTCACCGTATTCTACAATTCTACAGGAGAACCTATTAATTGGGATGCTTGGTGGTTTCTGTCAGACGACACGCCAAGTTCGGACCCAAATGAAACTTGGGGAGATGGCAGCAGTAGTGGCTCTTGGACTGCCTGTTTTAGCATTGCAACTGCTAACAATGCCACCTGCTTAACCGAACAAGATTTAACTGTTAGCATAAAAACCTATAGCGATGGCGAAACAGGTGCTTGGACAGAAGCAATCTGCATTGCCGATGAACCCATCACCCAAACCTACCAACTATGCTGCAACCCCGAAATTATTTATACTCCTTATGCGCCAATTTGCTTAGGACAAAGTGTTGATTTAACAGCTCATGCATCTGTAACTGATGAAGCAACACTTGACTTTACAGATGCAGATGGAAACCCAATTACCGCCCCAACTACCTATGCACCTACAAGCCCAGGTTTACATTTAATTAGCGTACAAGCTACCAACAATTGTGGCGGCTTGGATAATACAGAAATTGAAATAGAAGTGATAGAAGGTATTACAGAAACACTAATGCTTACTTGCGAATCAACGGCTGATGCCATTACCTTTTGTTGGAATGAAGTAGCGGGAGCAGGCAATTACGATTACCTAGTTGTATCAGGACAAACCGATTATACACCAATAAATGACACCTGTTTTATTGTAAACAGCCTAGCAGAAGGCGAACAGGTAGATGTAGAAGTTTTTGCTTTTAGTAGCAATAGCACTTGCCCTGATATGATGGAACAATTATCCTGTTTTGCTCAAAACTGCCCCTCCATTTCCGTTAATATAAACTACGATGCCGATTCCAATATTTCACCCGTTTGTTTAGGAGAAACTACGGTTAGCTTAAATGTTTTGATTACCAATAACGATACTGGCGAAAATATCCCTAGCGATGGAGGAACTTGGTCGGGTTTAGGAATAGATACCAATGGTACTATCAATATAAGCCTTGTATCAGCAGGTACAATAACCTATGCCTACACTTATCAAACACCAGA
>JAHDBT010000550.1 GCA_020630215.1 Bacteroidota bacterium | reverse complement strand
AAACCAACTACTGCTTATTTTTCCTTCATCCAAGTAGATGTTGTGGCTTTGCCATGTTTATTACTCCCTTGTATTTTTTTTCTCCTCTCCTTTTCCATTACGCTACCAGCACAAATTACGGAAGACTGGGTAGCTACCTATAATTCACCACAAAATGATGCCGACTGGGGCACGGCTGTTGCGACCGACAATGTAGGCAATGTATATGTAACAGGACGAACCTATACTGTAGACAATCATCACGACTACGCAACCATTAAATTAAATAGTAGTGGGGAATTACTTTGGGAACAACACTATAATGGACCTGGTAATGGTATTGATTGGGCAATGGATATTACGGTTGGTCCTTGGGGCAATGTGTATATTACAGGCTCAAGTGTGGGCGAAAACGGTATGCCTAATATTGTAACCATTAAATACAATTTGGCTGGGGAACAAGAATGGTTAGTACGGCACAATGAAAATAGCAGTGGTAAAAAAATTGCTACCGACCAGTCTGGTAATGTTTATGTTGCTGGGCAAGTTACCCTTCCCGATTTATGGGATCAAAATTTTATTCTGCTAAAATATAATAGCAATGGGGAGTTACTATGGAGGCACTCTTACGATACTGGCATAAGTGGCAATGATGCAATAGTTGATATGGTTATTTCCCCTCAAGGAGATGTATACCTTGCGGGCAATGGAAGTTTAACCGAACCAACGCCGCTAGTAACGACCGATTTTTTAACTATAAAATATAATAATTCGGGTGACGTAGTGTGGACCGCTACTTATGATAGTGAGGTTAACCCAGGAAGTTGGGATCAGGTAAAAGCCATTACAGTTGATGCTTGGAACAATATTATAGTAACGGGTGAAAGTGCAGGACTTGAAAACAGCAGCGACTATCTTACCATAAAATATAGTCCGCAAGGAGAAACCGTTTGGATAGCTCGTTATAACCCAATAGCTGGTAATGGCATAGATGTAGCAACAGATGTTGAAACCGATATTTATGGCAATGTAATTGTAACGGGTCATGCTACTTATTACGACCTTGGCCCAAGTGGTTTTAGCGATTACACAACTATTAAATACCATGTAGCAACAGGAGCGCAAGAATGGCTTAGGAGGTATTCGGGTTCGGCAAGTATTAGCAATGATTACGGTACTGGCTTAACCATTGATAATGACGGCAACACCTACGTAACAGGTACTAGTAATGAAACCCTTAACAATATTAACATTAGCACGATAAAATACACTCCTGATGGTAATGAGGCATGGGTGGCCAACTATCATGGAGATAATGAATTTGGCGACCAAGCCAATGCTATTATTGCGGATAAATGGGGAAATATTTTTGTAGTAGGTATTACCAAAACTTTAAGCGACGACTACAATGATATTGACTATATTGTTATTAAATATGAAGCCGAGTTTCCTACTGAAGTTGCTAACATCAACTCCGATAATAAAATACAACTGTATCCCAATCCCACCAACGGATATGTAATGTTAAATACCGATTTCACAAACCAACAAATGCCTTTATCAATTAGTTTATACAATATATCGGGCAATCAAATTTTAACACAAAATCTTACTTCTTTAAAAACGCCGCTTAATGTTTCCCATTTATCAACAGGGATGTATATGTATGAACTTAAAAATAAACAAGGTTTTGTACAAAATGGCAAACTTTTGGTGAAGTAGCGATAATTATTCTCTAATAAAAAACCCCATACTGATGGAAGGCAGTATGGGGTTAGCGACTAAAAACATAGAGTGATAATAAAACCTTTTTGAGTTTGTTATTGTATACGTAAGTGGTTTAAAAGTACCTGCGCTTAACTATAAATAAACCAAGCATTAATGCATTTAATGAGGGATTAAGTGCATGAACCATTAGATAGATAATTATAGGCAGCCTAAAGTTTGGTATATGTTAAGACAAGTAGGTAGGTTATTTATTTTCCCAATATACAAAATAATTTAAAAAAACAATACCGTTAACACTATTTATTGCTATGGCATTCCTTTTTTTTACAATTAGCTAATACCTGCTATTTAAAGCTACTATTTTACAAAATGTATTGCTAATACTTCGAATAAAACTTACCCTAAGTTGCGTAGGTAGTCATTTAATACTTAATGCGAAATTGTTAAATGGCTAAACTGTTTTTACCTGTTAACGCATTATAAAGTTTTAATGTACCTATGCCATAAAAGTCTTTGCTGTTGTGGGGACTAGAATATCAACATGGATTACCGTAAAATACGCTTATAAATTGCAATAAAAAAAGGCTTGAAATCATTCCTGATTCCAAGCCTTTGTTATTTTAAACAATTATGTTTGATAAGCTATAAAAAACATTGCTAAAAAAACCAGCCCTAGCTTTCGCTACGACCAGTTTTTATTATTGCTTTAATTATTGCTTCACAAATTTTTGACTAACAGCTGTTGTACTGTTGGTAATAGTAACAATGTACATACCACTTGTTTCCTTCAACATACTAATACTTGCAGTGTTAGCACCTTCGGTAGCATTTACTACTTCGCTGTATACTAACTTACCTGTTAAGTTAAAGATTTCTACGGTAACATTTTCATCAGTAGCTGCATCAAAATCAATATTTAATTGATTCGTTACTGGTACTGGATATAAACCGTTGATGTTGAATTGAGGGGTGGTCGTCACTTTTGTTAAATCGTGAATTACTTTACCTACCTCTATTGCTTGTTCAGCAGCCATACCTGCGTCAAAATCTTCACAACCTGTTACTTGAACTACTACGTAAGCCGTATCGCAAACCCCAAAGGCATTGCAACCAACAATTTCAATTGTTTCTTGACCTACAAATAATGGCAATGCTGTATATTGGAAACAGTTGCTATCTTCTTGTAAGCTAATGCTACAGTTGTAAGTAGTAGTCGCCTGAATAATCGTGATGTCATCTGTTGGAGATAAGTCACAGAATTCAGGACAAAGTGTTACTGGTTCTATTGGTTCTGCACAAATGTAAGTGTAATCTTCACAAGTAATAATTACATCCAATGTTACGGTTGCAAAATCACATTCGCCGTTTTCATCACAAACTTGGTAAGTGAATGCGTCTGTACCTTCGTAACCTGCATCTGGCGTATAACAGAATAGATTTCCTGCTAATACTACACTACCATGCATTGGGCTAGTAGAGGATGTGATAATTAAATTATCTCCATCAGGGTCGTAATCGTTACCAGTTATAGAAACACAAACGGTTTCTCCATCTACTGCATCAGCTATATCATCAATTGCTACTGGCGGATTGTTAGGATTACAATCACCAATCGTCATTTCGATATAAGTTGTTAAACAGTCTGTTGGGTCTTGTACCGAACAGTAAGTCACCTCAATAATATCCGAACCAATTAAGTCCATATTAGGTACTGGCGTGTAGGTTAAACAACCGCCATCTACTTGTACTGTACAACCGTTGTATAGGTTGTCGGTATTCGTAATTACCACATCTGGACCAGCTTCGCAACCAATACAGAATTCAATAGGTTGTACAGGAGCTGTACAGCCACTCATTGGTTCTACTTGGCAAAGTGGTTCTGGGTTACAGTTACCCACTTGAACAATTACTTCCATTGTTGAGCAACTAGTAGGATTCGCTACAGAACAGTAAGTTACTGTAATAGTATCCGAACCGATTAAGTCCATAGCTGGTAATGGTGTGTATGATAAGCAACCATTGTTTATTTCTACTGTACAACCATTGTATAAGTTCTCTGTATCTGTAATAAATACAGGTTCGTCAGCATTACAGAATAAGCAAACATCTACTGGTACAATTGGGTCGGTACAGGTATATACAGGAGCTAATTGGCAAACTTCGCCATAAGAACCTAGTAATACCCATTCGTCGCCATCCCATTGGTAAATATCTCTCGAATCAGGGTCAGTAGTATCGATATAATACTCATCTTGATTACCTGTACCTGTAGGCGTTCCAGTTCCAGTTGTTACGTCGGTTTGTTCAACCCATTGGCCGCCATCCCATTCGTAAACATCTTCTGTTCCTGCATTTACATATACATCTCCAGTATCTTCACCAGTTCCAGTAGGTTCGCCATTTCCAGAAGAAACAACTACGTCACCAGTACCTAAACCAGTACAATCATTACATACATTATCTACTGTTAAGGTTTCTGTACCATTTGTAAACGATGCAGTATATCCAACACCAGCAACATGCCAGAATGAAATAGTGTAAGAACCTGGCGCAATCTCCGTCATTCCGAAATTAACAATCATATTCGCACCTGCACCATAAGTGCCTGTACCTGTACCCATCCATGTCATACCAGCAGGGCCACTAACGCTTACTGTTTCGTAAACGTACAATACACCATCAACAGAATAGTTATTCACATTTGTACAATTACAAGGGTCTGCTATATCAATAGTCGATGTTGTACCTGTCGTGCCAGTTGTACCTGTCGTGCCAGTTGTACCCGTAGTTCCAGTTGT
>JAHDBT010000549.1 GCA_020630215.1 Bacteroidota bacterium | reverse complement strand
GCCATACGCATTCCTTTAAATACTTTTGCAGGATAAGAAGCTGCACCAATAGAACCTGGTGCTCTTAGGCGGTTATGCTGACCGTGTGTTGCATCTCCTACTCCTTTAAAGTTGTAACGTTTTACAACCCCTTGAAAGCCTTTACCTTTCGAGGTACCTACAACGGCAACAATATCGCCTTCTTCAAAAAGATCCACTTCTACGGTATCTCCTAGGTTGGCTTCGAAATCGAAATCTCTAAACTCAACTACTTTTTTCTTAGGAGTTACTCCTGCATTTTTAAAGTGCCCTTGTAAAGCTTTAGGCGTATTTTTTTCTTTACGCTCCTCATAAGCTACTTGAATAGCATTATAGCCATCAGAATCCTCTGTTTTTACTTGCGTTACATAGCAAGGTCCTGCCTGTATCACTGTACATTGCACTTGCTTACCTGCTTCATTAAAGAAGCTGGTCATGCCTACTTTTTTACCTACAATACCTTTCATCAGTTTTACACTTTAATTTCTACGTCAACTCCACTTGGCAATTCTAGCTTCATTAAAGCATCAATTGTTTTAGAGGTCGAGCTATAGATATCTAATAATCTTTTATAAGTACATAGCTGAAATTGCTCTCTCGATGTTTTGTTAACGTGCGGAGATCGCAAAACAGTAAAAACTTTTCTTTGAGTAGGGAGGGGAATTGGACCCGACACTACTGCTCCTGTAGACCGCACCGTTTTCACGATTTTAGCAGATGATTTATCTACTAAGTTGTGGTCGTAGGATTTCAATTTGATTCTGATTCTCTGAGTCATTATGATTCTACGTTTACTTTTCCGTTAGCTTTAGCAATTACTTCTTCTGCAATACTTTTTGGAGCAGGTGCATAGTGCGAGAATTCCATACTTGAAGTAGCACGTCCAGAAGTAATTGTACGTAAAGAAGTTACATATCCGAACATTTCTGATAAAGGCACTTTAGCTTTAATTACTTGTGCATTATTCTTCATGTCCATACCTTCCAACATACCTCTACGACGGTTTAAATCGCCCATTACTTCACCTGTATACTCATCAGGAGATACAATTTCCACCTTCATGATAGGCTCTAATAATTGTACGCCTGCGCCTTTTGCTGCACTACGGAAACCCATTTTAGCTGCTAACTCAAAAGATAATGCATCCGAATCAACTGCGTGAAACGCACCGTCATATAAACGGATTCGCATTGCTTCAATTTCGTAGCCTGCTAATGGACCATTTTTCATAGCCGCTTTAAAGCCTTTCTCTACTGCAGGGATATATTCTCTAGGAATAGATCCACCTTTAATTTGGTTTATAAATTGTAAGCCTGCTTTAATTTCGCCAGATTCTTCATCTGGTTCTGCTGGCATAATTTCGAAAGAGATTTTTGCAAATTTACCACGACCACCCGATTGCTTCTTGTATATTTCTGTAATATCCGCATTTCGGCTTACGGCTTCTCGGTAATTTACTTCTGGTGCGCCTTGATTACACTCTACTTTAAACTCACGACGTAAACGGTCAACGATAATTTCGAGGTGTAACTCGCCCATACCGCTAATAACTGTTTGACCAGTTTCTTCGATAAACTTCACTTTAAAAGTTGGGTCTTCTTCTGCTAATTTAGCTAATCCGTTACCCAATTTATCTAAGTCTTTTTGAGTTTTAGGCTCAATAGCTACACTAATTACTGGGTCAGGAAACTCCATACTTTCTAGTATAATTGGAGCATCTAAAGCCGATAAAGTGTCGCCTGTTCTAATATCTTTAAAACCAACGCCTGCACCAATGTCACCTGCTTGAATCTCGTCAATTGGGTTTTGCTTGTTAGAGTGCATTTGGTAGATACGAGAAATACGTTCTTTTTTACCAGAGCGATTGTTTAATATTTGGCTACCTGCTGGTAATTTACCAGAGTAAACTCTAAAGAAACATAAACGACCTACGTAAGGATCGGTAGCAATTTTAAATGCTAAAGCGGCAAATGGCTCGTCTTCGCTAGGCATACGTGCTTCTTCCTTATCTGTTTTAGGATTGATACCCGTAATAGCTTCTACATCTAAAGGAGAAGGCAAGTAATTTACAACGCCATCTAGCATTGCTTGTACCCCTTTGTTTTTAAAGGCAGAACCACAAAACATTGGAATAATGTGTAAATCAACTGTTGCTTTACGGATAGCTTCGTTTAGTTCTGCTTCTGTAATAGATTCAGGGTCATCGAAGTATTTTTCCATGATGTCGTCGTCATAATCGGCAACGGCTTCAATTAATTTCTCTCGATACTCTATTACTTGCGCTTTCATGTCTTCAGGAATCTCAATAACATCGTATTGCATCCCCATAGTAGCATCATTCCAAACGATTGCTTCATTACGAATCAAATCAACAACACCTTTAAAATCATCTTCTGCGCCAATTGGCAATTGCAAAGGAACTGGATTAGCCCCTAAAACTTCACGTACTTGCCCAACAACTTCTAAGAAGTTAGCACCCGTACGGTCCATTTTGTTTACAAATCCTATGCGAGGCACTTTGTAGCGGTTAGCTTGTCGCCAAACCGTTTCCGATTGCGGCTCAACGCCACCTACTGCACAGAAAAGTGCTACTACACCATCTAAAACCCTTAAAGAACGTTCTACCTCTACGGTAAAATCAACGTGTCCAGGAGTATCAATGATATTTACAGCATATTTTTGGTCTCTGTATTCCCACTCGGTTTTAGTAGCGGCAGAAGTAATAGTAATACCTCTTTCTTGCTCTTGCTCCATCCAGTCCATTGTAGCTGCGCCATCATGAACTTCACCGATTTTGTGCGTCATACCTGTATAGAATAAGATACGCTCGGTAGTGGTTGTTTTGCCAGCATCAATATGTGCGGCAATACCAATATTTCTGGTAAATTTTAGATCCCTTGCCATTTTGATTTTAAATTATAAGCTCTTAGAAAAAAAAAATTTCTTAACGTGCTTTTTACAATTGATTGCAAACAGACCTCAAAGGTTTTCTATAAAAAAATTAAAGTATCACCTTTGAGGTCTGAACAATCGATTTGATTTTTTGTTTTTTTATCGACTATCTGCTACGGAAGTGAGCGAATGCTTTATTTGCATCAGCCATTCTGTGCGTATCATCTTTACGTTTAATAGCAGCACCTTCATTTTTAGCAGCCGCAACAACTTCTGCGGCTAATTTGTCTGCCATTGACTTACCATTGCGTTTACGAGCAAATTCGATTAACCATTTCATACCTACTGACACTCTACGGTCTGGACGAATTTCTATTGGAATTTGGAAGGTAGCACCACCAATTCTGCGGCTTTTCACTTCCACACCTGGCATTACATTATTTAATGCTTTTTTCCAAACTTCGTAGCCATCATCCTTTGTAGTTTTACCTACTTTTTCCATGGCATCGTAAAATATTTTATAAGCAATACTTTTCTTGCCACTCCAGGTCATCATGTTTACAAATCTTGTAACTATAGGATCACCATATCGAGGATCTGGGGCTAATGGTCTTTTTTTCGCTCTCTGCTTACGCATGATTATAAATTATATTGATTTCCTAATCTTTATTCGTTAATTCTTATGATGCTTTCTTAGGTCGTTTAGCGCCATACTTAGAACGGCTTTGTGTGCGATTTTCAACACCCAATGTATCTAAAGCACCTCTTACAATATGGTAACGTACCCCTGGTAAATCTTTCACCCTTCCGCCTCTAATTAATACAATAGAGTGCTCTTGTAGGTTGTGACCTTCTCCAGGAATGTAAGCAATAATTTCTATATTGTTGGTTAACCTAACCTTTGCTACTTTACGCAATGCCGAGTTAGGTTTTTTAGGCGTAGTAGTATATACTCTAGTACACACACCTCTTCTTTGAGGGCATTTATCTAAAGCTCTCGATTTACTTACTTGCTTTTGTGCTACTCGCCCTTTGCGAATTAATTGTTGTATAGTAGGCATTGATTAAACCTTTGTTATTTTATAGAAAGACTGCAAAAGTAGGAATAAAAACTGACACAAACAATTTCTAAAAATAAGAGAAAAATGTATCAGCAAGCATTATTACTTTTATTTTGCTGTTTTTATAGAATTTTGCTTAGTAAATAGTGGCTTTAAGTAACAACCCTAGTTAAAAGCGAGTGCAAAAGTAAGAACTATTTTTGAGACTACCAAACTTTAATACAATAAAAGGAGCTGGATTGAAATCTTTTTTTGCGAATGGGCTGCCTTGTTGTTGGGGGTCTTTTTATTTTACTAGGAATGTGTACTTGGGGTGATGTGGTTGTGCTACCTGGGGAGACGTAGCAGTGCTACGTCTGTACTAGTATGATTTTACCGCAATATTAGTAATTTATTATTGGGGGCTAGGTTGTTATTTTGTAGAACGGCCTTTAGTCCGTTTTTGTATTGGGCGTTTTATGTTAAAATAAACGGACTAAAGTCCGTTCTACAGGCTATCGAATAATGATTAGTTTTCCATTTTCTGCCACCTTGTTTTCAAACAACA
>JAHDBT010000548.1 GCA_020630215.1 Bacteroidota bacterium | reverse complement strand
ATTAAACTTAATTTTTGCTACTTCTCCTGTTAATGCACCATCTACAAAACGCATAAAATCAGTAAAATTTGGCGTTTTAACATCTAGCAAATTTTCTCCTTGCTTTAATTCTAAATTAAATTCTTTTTTTAAAGAAACCGCCGCTGACTTATTAAACAGTGTTAATTTAGCATCGGTATCAAAAAACATAATTCTATCCAACGAACTGTTAATCATCGACATTAATCGGGCTTCTCTTTCTCTAATTTTTTGTTCTGTTTTTACTTTCCCAGAAATATCTTTTACTATAACTAATACCTCATTAAATTGCTCTTGATTAGGAATTAAAGTGGTTTCCGTTTCAAACACTTCTCCATTTAAACGTTGATGTAAAAAATTAAACTGTACGGGTTGTTTTCTTTCTCCTAAAAGCTCAATATGGTGTTCTATGTGTGCTTCAGAACTAAGTCCATCTGCTTGAAACTCAGGAACCAATATTAAATTATTTAATACCGTATCATCATTAATCTCCTTATTATACTTAAATATTTTCCCAAAAGATTTATTCACATATCGGTGTTCCTTAGTGTTAAGGTCATAAACAAAAATAGCATCAAAAGAATTTTCATATAAACGATGAAACCGTGCTTCGCTTAATTTAATTTTTTCTTCCTTTAATAAAAGCTCTTTTACATAATGACTAAAGGTAGTGTACAATAGGTAAGTAGCAGATGCCATATATGTAAATACCGCTGCAATAATTATTTCATTAAAAAGCCAAAAAGTAGCATTCACCTCTTCTGGGAACCACACAAAAAACTCTAATCCTTGCCCAATAACCCCTAGTGATAAATTAATCGCAAATAATCGTTTAGCCCAAGTTGTATTCCTAATATAGGCTAAAGAAGAAGCAGCTAAAGATATATGGAAAAAGTTTTCTAGCAGCAACATTGGAAAAAACAAAGAAACATATACAATTGTAAACATAGGAACTAAAATATAAATCAATACTGCTTGATTATATTTTTTTTGTGTATTCACAATATAGGCAATTAATTGTGCTACTAGTAATACAATAATTATTACTAGAAAAGCAATGTTCCAATATTGTTGAATCAAAATACCAATAAGCACCATGCTACTCACAACTACCGTAAGTAATATGCTATATTTAAGGCTCTTACGCTGTTGTTCGAAAAAAGAAGCTAAATATTTATTTTCAATATTATTCATACATAAATTTATTTCCCTGATTCAGATGTAAACTCAGAAGGTTGATTTTTTGTGGAACGAAGCCTGGCGAAGCTAGTACTAGGAGATTAAAAATTTAAAGGTTGTACTTCATATTTACCTATTATCGTCAACTTTTAAATGAAACCAAAGTTGTTGTTAACACGAAAACTTAAACTTTTAACCATACACAAACAAGGCTTGCCAAAAAACACAATACTTAACTAGCTAATACTAATACGGCTCATTATACATTAGCCAAGTAACAATGTGTCAAAAAAAACAACTTGTAAAAGAAATACTAATGTAGTAATTTTTAAGCAGAATATTTGTAATAAGCACAATTAGCATAGATAACGCTTACCTAAAAAACACCTTACATTACCCAACCTTAAATTATTTTTTTATGCGACTTTTTGTTAATTTCCCCTCCTAAATAAAAATAGCCTTTATGAAACACCTATACCAACAATTGCTCTTACTTATTTTTATTGTGTTACTAGTCAGCAATACTATAATTGCTCAAACAAAAATTAACCCCAACCATGTAACCATTATACGCGATAGCTGGGGCGTACCACACATATACGGTAAAACCGATGCCGATGCTGCTTACGGTTTAGCTTGGGCTTGCGCCGAAGACAACTTTGAATTAATGCAAGAATCCTTACTAGCAGTACGAGGCATGCAAGGCAGTGTAAAAGGAAAAGACGGGGCTTTGTTTGATGCTATTCATTTTATTGTTAATCCCGATAAAGTAGTGGATGAACAATTTGACACGGCTTTTTCCAAGGAGTTTCGCAAAGTGTTATCGGGATATGTGCAAGGCATTAACCGCTACGCCGAGACCCACCGAAAAGAAAGGCTTTCCAAAAAACTATTTCCCGTTACCGAAAAAGACATCATTAAAGCCTACGTAACCGCCTCTGCTTTAATGACCAACCTACAATATCCCCTACTCCGCATTTTTAACAACCATGTACCTTTAGAAAAAAGACCTCGCACGGGTGGTTCTAATGCCATTGCCATGAACAAATATATTACTAAAGATGGCAAAACTTATTTGGCGATTAACTCCCACCAACCGCTAGATGGTACTTACTCGTGGTGGGAAGTGCATGTTAACAGCGAGGAAGGATGGAATTTTTTAGGTGCAACTTTTCCAGGAGGATTGACCCCTTTTCATGGCACCAACGAACATTTAGGCTGGGCACATACCACCAATTATCCCGACTATGTAGATACTTACGAATTAGTGATGCATCCGACCAAAAAAAACCACTACCAATTTGATGGCGAATGGCTGGAACTGGAGGAACGCATTTTTAAAACCAAAGTAAAAGTTGGCTTTTTAAAAATTCCTGTCAAACGAAAATTTTATTGGAGCAAATACGGCACGACTATCAAAAACAAACAAGGCTATTTTTCGCTGCGGTTTCCTGCTAATATGGTTATTGGCTCGTCTGAGCAATGGTATTGGATGAATAAAGCCCAAAATTTTGAGGAGTTTAAAGATGCCCTACGAATGCAAAAACTCCCTGGCATTAACACCATTTATGCCGATAAAGAAGGCAACGTATATTTGCTCGCCAACGGTTTATTTCCCGATAGAAAAGAGGGCTACAATTGGAAAGAAACCCTAGTAGGAAATACGAGCGATAATTTATGGCAACCCCCATTTTTACCCTTCGACAGCTTGATACAAATAGAAAACCCGCATTGTGGATATGTATACAATATGAACCATAGCGAATTTATTGGCACCTCCCCAACAGAAAATCCTAAGCCTAAAGATTATAACAAAAACATAGGTTACCTAACCAAAGACACCGGCCGTTCTCGCCGTTTCCAAGAACTAATGGAAGAATATACCCGAGTAGATTGGGAAGAGTTTAAACGCATTAAATACGACCAACAATTACCCAATCCCCTCTACACCCACTCTATCGAAAACCTAGAAGATATGTTTCATTTAAGCCCCGAAAAATATCCTGATATAGCAGCGGTAATTGCGCTACTTAGCAAATGGGACAGAAAGGTAGATGTACACAACAAGCAAGCCCCTATTGTTTCTTTAGCCATACAATACATTGTTAAATACATGTTTGATAACGATATTTTAGAACTAGAGAATAATTTTGAAGAACAGCTATATGTGGATGCTTTACGTTCGGCACAAAAACACTTGCTTAAACATTTTGGCACATTAGAAATTGAATTAGGCGACCTACAAAAACTAGTACGTGGCGACAAAGAGTACCCACTATGGGGCGTACCCGATGCCATTACCGCCATGTACACCGACCCTTATAAAGATGGCAAACTAAAAGGCGTACTAGGCGAGTCGCATATTTTATTGGTGCGCTATGGTGAAGAGGATGGTAGCGTTTATGTAGAAACTATTCACAGCTATGGCGCATCTGGCAGAAAAGACAGTCCGCACTACGATGACCAAGTGGAAAAGTTTTTAAAGATGGAAACGAAACCGATGAGTTTGAAAAAGGAAGATGTTTTGAAGAATGCGGCGGAGACTTATCATCCACAATAAAATGTAGAACGTGTTTCAACACGTTTCATGCTCGAAGAGAATGCCCCAAAACTAAATGGTGGGATAATAAACGTGTTGAAACACGTTCTACTACTTCCCAAACATCCGTCCCCATTCCCCATTTTGATAATTTTGCATTAAAATAAAATCGCACCCAATGTAGAACGTGTTTCAACACGTTCCATTCTCGAAGAGAATGCCCAAGAATTAAATGGTAGCGTAATAAACGTGTTGAAACACGTTCTACTCCTTCACAAACAACTGCGCCCCCCATTCCCCATTTTGCCAAAATTCTAAAAAATACATCCCTTCCTTTAAATGGCTAATATCCAAAGAAATGCTAGTAGCCGTGTTAGGATTTTGTTGTTGTTGTATAAGCACTTGTCCTAGTAAATTAACTACTCGCAATTCGTATTTTAGGGATTGATTGGAGCTGCCATTTTGATGTTGTGTTGCTAAAAAATCCCCTTCTACATACAACACATTTTCAGCGGGATTAGGGTATAGTTGTAAGTTGGCTTGCTTGTTAGGATGGTTGGCAGTAGGAAAAACAGCAACAGGTGGTTCTAATAAACTAGGGTCTAAAATAAGGTCTTCGTCGCCAGCTTGGTAGTTGGCAAAAATGAAGTAGCATAGAAACATTTCGTCGGTGGTGGAGCTGCCTCTGGATACGGTTTGGGGTGGGTCGTTAGGGTTGTCGTGGTTGTCGCTGGTATTGTCGTATACGCCTTCCGATTTTAAGATGGCTCCTGCTGGGAGGTGC
>JAHDBT010000038.1:18847-27007 GCA_020630215.1 Bacteroidota bacterium | reverse complement strand
TACAATCCAACGGTTACAGATGCCAATGGCTGTTCAGTAGTTGGTACTGTAGAAGTCCTTGATGCAGATGGTCCAAGTGCCACGGCAACCGCTACAGATGCAACCTGTGGACAAGCAGATGGTACAGCTACGGTGAGTCCTTCTGGTGGTGTAGAACCTTATGAGTTTTTATGGAACGATAGCGAAAATCAAACAACAGCCACAGCAATAAATCTTGCTGCTAGTGCTTATGAGGTTACCATTACAGATTTTAATGGATGTACTACTACAACAACTGCTAGTATTAGCGATGCTGGCGCACCAACTGCTATAGCAACAGGAACGAATACCTCTTGTGGACAAACTGACGGAACGGTAGAGGTTGTTGCAACTGATGGGGCAGCACCATATACTTATTTATGGGACGATTCAACTGCTAGTATAACAGCAAGTGTTACTGATTTAGGAGCAGGTACTTACAATGTAACCGTAACCGATAGCAATGATTGTGTAGCAGTTACCGATGTAACAATTACAGCCGCCGCTACACCAACAGCAACAGCAACCGCTACAGATGCTTCTTGCGGACAAGCAGACGGTACTGTTACTGTAGTAGCAGCAGATGGGGTAGAACCTTACGTTTATGTATGGGATGACCCTAGTGATAGCGCAACAGCAGCGGTAATCAATCTGGCTTCAGGAGTTTACAGCGTAACCATTACCGATGCAAATGGATGTTCCGTAACAGCGAGTGCAACCGTTTCGGATTTAGGTGCGCCAAGCGCAACAACAGCCGTTACGCCTGCAACTTGTGGTATAGCAAATGGTACTGCAAGTGTTACTGCTACAGGAGGAATTGTACCATTTACTTATTCATGGGATGATTCTGAAAATCAATCAACTGAAAATGCAACCGATTTGTTACCTGGTACGTATACTGTTATTGTAACAGATGCTAGTGGGTGTAGTACCGCAGCAACCGCTATTGTTGATGGCGAAATGCAAGCACCGATTGTAACATGTGGGGAAACAACCAATACAAGTGTCGAATTTGTTTGGGGAGCAGTATCTGGTGCTACAGGTTATAGCGTTTCGGTTAATGGAAGCACAGAAGTAATTCTAACAACTTCTTTTACCGTAAGTGATTTAGCAGAAGGAACCGAAGCTGCTGTCACTGTAACGGCTATTGGTTCAGATGAATGTAGTACAAGTAGTGCAGTAGATGCTAGTTGTACAAGTTTAATTGCAGAATGCCCACCAGCTATTGCACAAATTGTAGCTTTAAATGAGGTGTATTGTTTAAATGATGTTGCTGTACCATTAGCAGCAACGCCAGCAGGAGGTACTTTTGTACTTAATGGAGCTGCTATTACAAATTTCGACCCAGCCGCTGTAGGTACAGGAGTACATGAAATAACTTATAACTATGTAGATGAAGCAGGTTGCCCATTTACAGGTAGTGTAACCCTAAGTGTTTCTAGTGTTACCCTGTCGGCTACACCAACATCATCAATAATAAGTTCAGGAGACGAATTAAACCTTAATGCTTTTGCGGTGTCTGGATTAGGGGGGACTTTGTCTTTACAATGGTCACCCGACACTTCACTTAGCTGCACCGACTGTGATTCGCCTATTGCTACGCCTTCTTCAAATACTACCTATACTGTTACGGCCATTGATGAATATGGCTGTGCAGCTTCAGCTAGTGTGTTTATTGGAATGGAAGTAGATAATTATGTTGTTGCACCAGATGCCTTTTCTCCTAATAGTGATAGTTTTAATAATGTTTTTAGATTGTTAGGAAACAATATTGAAACGGTAGAAATGCATATTTACAATCGTTGGGGGAATGAAGTATTTCAAATGCAGACAAACAACCTCCAAGAGGGATGGGATGGACTTTATAAAGGACAACCTGTTGAAATTGGAGCTTATGTTTATTATGCCAATGTCTTATTTTCTGATGGTACTTCACAATTTTTAAAAGGGAACGTTACCTTAGTTAGATAATGGGTCTAAAGGAAGTGGTAACCAGAAAGGAATGTCATTTTAAAGTAAACAATATAAGGTTGCTAGTTCAATTAATTAAGTATTTAGTTGATTGAACTAGTATTCCTAAAACTTCTTTTTTATGCTAGTTGTTTGATAATCTGCGCTAAATAAATTAAAACGAAAGGTAATTATTTATGCTGTTTATTGTTTAACCATCAATAAAACCTATTGTTACAAATACCCAATTTTGAATTTAGGGCCATTATTTAATCTTCAAAGCATATTTAGTAATAGTTTGGACTGTTAATTGCTCGTTATTAATTTAGGGATTTATAAAAAAATGTATGCAAGCTTTTTTTGAAAGTACATAATAATTAGCTCAATATCCAGATGATGACTAGGCACTACACAAAACACTTATAGGAAGCGTGACAGCTATAACTAACTAATAAAATTGAATATCATATTGAGATGATATTTTAAACCTTACAATAAGCTTTAATGTTTTATAGTAAGGTACTTTTTTACTATCACTATTATTGTGCATTTAAATTAGTAATGGTAAAAAAATAAGTAGAATTCATGAAGTTATTTCTTTACCGTTACTTAGTAAAAAACACCTCGCGAACCTTAATGTCCAATTCTTAAGCTACCCAATTAATTACCAATGGGTTTTACCAAAACGTAGCTGTAAAACTTGGTATCATAATGCCCTTTCCCTTGGTAAACTATTTATACCCAACAAATTTATCACCATCTCCTTAACGGGGTATCTTTAGAGTCATTTTGGTATTTTAAACAAAACTGCCATGATATTGAACCTTAATATGAAAAAAAATATTATTAAAAATATTTTTGCTAACATTGAACCCATGAAAATATTATTTGCGCCAATAGTAGTCCTTTTACTTTGTGTAGGAGGACCATATAGCTATGCTCAGGGCAATTTAACAGCTAATAATAGTGAACCCTATAATGTTGACTACCTAGTAGAAGACGTACTCATTAGCGGTTGTTTATCGGTTTCTAATATTGATTCCGGAGGGCATCCTAATGCTATTGGCTATTTTAGTGGCGGAGATAGTTTAGGAATAGAAAATGGTATTGTTATATCTACTGGGCGAATTGACTCGATTTCAGGACCTAACGATGATGCAAATAGTAGCCACTCTTTTTATACTTCAGGTGATGGTGACCTAAACGTACTTGTATACGACCCTGCAGATGTACCCCCTATAAGTACCGCTGATGCAGCGGTTATCGAATTCGATTTTCAGCCTTTTGGAGATGTCGTGTCTTTTAGATACATCTTTGCTTCAGAAGAATATCCCGAATTTGTTTGTGGAGACTTTAACGATATTTTTGCCTTTTTTATCAGTGGACCTGGTATTCCTGGCGGCACACAAAACATTGCTAAAATACCTGGTACAAACATCCCTATCACCATTAATACCATTAATTCAGGCACTTCAGGGATTAATTATGATGATGCAGGTTGTGAAAGTTTAAGTTATAGTACGTCCTATGTAGATAACACAAATGGAACAGAAACCCAGTTTGATGGCTATACCATCCCATTAACCGCCTCCGCAGAAGTTATCCCTTGCGAAACTTACCACATTAAATTAGCCATTGCAGATGTAGGAGATACTTCTCTTGACTCTGCTATTTTCCTAGAAGCTAACAGCTTTTCTTCTGGCGATGGTGTGGTAGTAAGTGCCTTTTCATCTGATATGGTTACCCAAGATACATACGAAGAATGTGGCTATGGCTATTTCCTTTTTGAACGTGCCGATCCAGATAATAATGACGCTGATATATCTTTTGATATTACCATATCTGGTACCGCCACCGATGGAACGGATTACGATTCTTTACCTACTACCATCACTATTCCTGCTGGAGAAAACAGTTACGAATTAACTGTTAATGCTATTGGCGATAATTCAATTGAAGGTATTGA
This sequence comes from Bacteroidota bacterium, assembly GCA_020630215.1. Taxonomy (GTDB): domain Bacteria; phylum Bacteroidota; class Bacteroidia; order Chitinophagales; family UBA2359; genus JAHDBT01. The sequence continues at coordinate 23,073 of JAHDBT010000038.1, read as the reverse complement.
AACGGTAATTGTTCAAATAAACGATTTGCAATGCAATTGTGAATTGCCAGAACCTGCTACACTTAACATACTGGATCAACCAGAAATGTTTGTGGTAAATGTTACCGAAGACTTAGCCGTTTGTGCAGGAGAACAGATTACTTTAACAGCAGAAGCAATTGGTGAGGAAGTGCCACCATTTACTTATAGTTGGAGTAGTGGCAGTAGCTCAGAAAGTACCGCTGTAACGCCTAGCGCAACTACCACTTATACGGTTACCGTTGCAGATGATTGTGGAAGAGAAGTAGTCGAAAACATAACAGTAACAGTTACTACCGATCCTCCAGATGCATCTATTGGCCCAGCTCCTGCAAGTCTTTGTGAAGTAGATGGAACTATCTTTTTAACCGCTACCGATGGCGGTGGTACTTGGGGAGGGCTAGGAGTAGATTCTGCAACAGGAGAATTTGACCCTGCCACAGCTATTGCCTTAAGTACCCCCCCCTTTGTAATTACCTACGAAATCGACAATACTTGTGGTGCAGATAGCGACCAAGTAATTATTGATGTACTAAGTCCTGCCAATCCAACGGTTCCTACACAAACTTTTTGTGCGGGTACAGGCATTGTTAATCTATTTGGCGACCCCGCAGGTGGCGAATGGAGTGGCGATGGTATTGTAGGCGGTACCAATACTACTGGCGAATTTGATACCGAAGCTTTAAGTACAACAGGAAGTGCCGCTATTACCTATATAACTTCTGGTAACTGCGGAGGTACAACCAATACCACTATTAATACCGATGAAATAGTATTAGACGTAGAAACAATAGGCTTATTTTGCAACCTCGCTGGTTCGGGAAGTATTGACTTATCTGTTTCGGGAGGAAGCGAACCTTATGATTATGAATGGAGTGGTGATCTACTACCGCAACAAGACCATTCTGGTACAGTAGACCTAGGAGATTTTACGGTAACCGTTACAGATAATAATGGCTGTACTGCTAGTATTATAGCAACCATTGGAACAGAATCAGGTATGGATATTACCGTTAGTTCAACAGATGTAATTTGTTATGACGAAGCTACAGGCTCTATTGATATATCAGTAGCAGGAGGAATTGAACCCTATATGTATAGCTGGGGAAATTTACCGCCTTTACCCAACCATCCCTTTGTAGAAGAAGGAACTTATACCGTAGTTGTTACGGATGCCCAATCTTGTACTGCTTCAGCAGATGTTACCATTGAACAACCCACACAGTTAGGTTTAGTAGCGGTTGCCTTTAACTTGAATTGTGGAGAAACTAATGGAGAAGTACTGGCATTGTTTGATGGCGGAACAGGTAATTATACTTTGGATTGGGATCACGATGATACTTTTACTGGGGATAATCCTACTGGGCTAGATATTGGCATTTACACCGTTACTGTTACCGATGAAAATGGTTGTACTTCAAGCGATTCTGTAGAGGTGTTTGATGATGGAACGCCAACTGTAAGCCCTAATGTAAATGCCCCTACCTGTGGTGGTGCTAATGGCGATATTATGCTGATGCCTAGTGGCGGAATGGAGCCGTACCTGTTTAATTGGGCACATGATGATGGTTTAACAATGGGAACTGCGATTAATTTAGTCGCAGGTAATTATCCCGTAACTATTACCGACCTAAACGGCTGTGAAGTAATAGATGTAATAGAATTAATAGACCCCGGAAATCCTATCCTAACCCTAGATACAACGCAACCCGCTTGTGGACCTGATGGTACTATCTTCGTACAAGTTGTAGGAGGAACAGAACCCTACAACTACGACTGGAATCAAGAAGATATTGAAAGTAGGCCTGATTTAATCGAACTACCTGGCGGCGATTACGAAGTAACCGTAACAGATATTAATGGTTGTTCAGGTATTGCTGCCATTACCCTAGTAGATGTCCCCGAATTTGATTTAGATATTGTAGATGTAGGCGCAACTTGTAGCCAAGAAAACGGTACTGCCGAAGCTTTAGTTACAGGAGGTACACCACCATATACTTACAACTGGGCAACCGACCCTCCTCAAATTACTCCTATTGCAGTTAATGTAGGACAAGGTACTTATGCCATAACCGTAACCGATAGCAATGGCTGTATCGAAGAAAGCAGCATTACCATCAACCAAACTTTTGCCCCCGAATTTGAATCTACAAGCTCAGATACAAATTGTGGACTAGCCAATGGTACAGCCGAAGTTTCTGACGTAACGCTAGGTTTACCTCCTTACGAATATGTATGGAGCAATGGCGCAGTAACCGAAACGGTAACCAACTTAGAAGCTGGCGAGCATTTTGTAACCGTATCAGATGCAAATGGATGTGCAACGATAGATACGTTTATGATTGCCCCTTCCGAAAGTCCATCCATAACTATCGAACCTACTAATGCAACCTGCGAGGAAGCAACGGGACAAGCTACGGCTATTGTTACAGGTGGTGTATTACCCTATGAATTTTTATGGGATGGAGGATTGGTAACAGAAACAATAGGAGAACTAGCCGAAGGTACTTATAACCTAACCGTTACAGATGCCAGTAATTGCACCGCAACACAAACCATCGAAATAACCGCAACTCCAGCAGTAACCGCTGATATATCCGCCGTACCAGAAACTTGTGAATCTTCCAATGGTACAACAAGCGTTGCCGTACTAACAGGCACCGAACCATATACCTATAGCTGGAGCAGCGGACAACAAACCGCAACAGCCATAGGTTTACCTGCCAACGATTATGAAGTAACAGTAACCGATGCCAATGGTTGTGAAATAGTATTAACCACAACCGTAATAAATGCAGGCGCAGCACCAACAGCAATAATAGATGGTACAGCTACCAGCTGTGGTTTAGAAAACGGAGACGCAACAGTAACACCAACTGGAATAGAACCCTTTACTTATGAATGGAATACTGGACAAGGCACACAAACAATCCTAGCCTTAGTGCCAGAGACATATACTGTAACAGTTACCGATGCTAACGATTGCACAACAGTCGAAACTATAGAAATTGCTAGTTCTACTGCACCAACTGTAACCGCAGATGCTATCCCTAGCCTTTGTGGTGAAAACGGAGAAGTATCTGCCGCAGTAACAGGAGGTGTTGAACCTTACACTTTCCTATGGTCAACAAGCGATACGGAGGCAACAGTACTAGACCTGCCTCCTGGTGATTATGAGGTTACCGTTACAGATTTTAATGATTGTACGGCTGTTGCCACAACAACTATTACCCCTTCCGAAGCAGTAACCGCAGAAGTAACCGCCGTTGCAGCAACTTGCGAACTAGCAAATGGTTCGGCAACTGCTACCGAATTAACAGGTACTGCCCCATTTACTTACGAATGGGAAAATACCGAAATAACAGCAACCATTACAGATTTAGCAGCAGGCGATTACGAAGTAACCGTAACCGATGCACTAGACTGTTCAGCAATATTAACCGCAACTGTAGAAAATGCAGGCGCAGCTCCAATCGCTACACTTGATATTACCGATACAACTTGTGGTTTAGAAAACGGGCTAATTATCGCTAATGTAACAGGCGTAGAACCTTTTAGTTATGAATGGGATGGCGCAGCAGCAAGCGTTACAATCGAAACAGCGAGTGATTTACCTCCTGGTACTTACAATGTAACTATTACCGATGCCAATGCTTGTAGTATTATACAAACAATAGATATTGCTACTTCTGATACACCTATGGTAAGCATTACGCCAACCAATGAAACGTGTGGCGAAGCCAATGGCGAAATTACTGCAACAGTAACAGGAGGACTTGAACCCTATACTTATGTATGGAACACTACTGCAACAACAGCAACGATTTCCAATTTAATAGCTGGCGATTATGAAGTAACGGTAACGGATGAAAGCGATTGTACAGTAGTAGAACTAATAACAATTACAGGAGCACCAGCCGTTGATGCGACCCTTGAGGTAGTAGCAGAAACTTGCACAGCAGCAAACGGAACGGCAACCATTACTATATCAACAGGCACAGAACCATACACCTATAATTGGGAAAATGGACAAACCGATGAAGTCGCTACTAATTTAGCCGCTGGCGATTATCCCGTAACCATAACGGATGCCAATGCTTGTGAAATAACACTCATTGCCACCATCGAAAATGCAGGCGCACCCCCAACTGCTGTCTTAGATATTGCCGCAACAACTTGTGGTTTAGAAAACGGACAAGCAACCGTAA
>JAHDBT010000038.1:15873-18747 GCA_020630215.1 Bacteroidota bacterium | reverse complement strand
GCACTTACAATGTAACCATTACGGATGCCAATAATTGCTCCCTTGTACAAACCACTGCTATTGAGGCATCAGAAATGCCAACAGTAAGTATTACAGCAACGGATGCGGCTTGTGGAGAAGATAATGGTACGGCAATAGCAACTCCATTAGGCGGTATGCCTCCTTACGAATACGCATGGAACAATGGGATTGGTGTAGCAAACATTGAGAACTTAGGTGCAGGGGAATACGATGTAACTATTACGGATGCCAACTCCTGTACTGCCACCGAAACCATCATCATTACTAGTACCGATGCAGTAGTCGCAACTATCGAATCTACACCTGTAAGCTGTGGCGAAAGCAATGGTACGGCTACCGTAGCAGTAACAAGTGGTGCGACTCCTTATAACTTTATATGGGATGGCGCAGCTACAGGTACGGCTGGAGAAAATGCTATCAATTTACCAGAAGGTACTTATAATGTAACCATCACCGATGCCAATAACTGTTCCTTTACAGCAACAACCAATGTAACCAATTTAGGCGGACTACCATCAGCAAGCATCAACGCTGTAAATGCTACTTGTGGATTAGTAAATGGACAAGCAACCGTAAACGCAGCCGACGGCGTAGGCCCTTACGAATACAACTGGACATCGGGAAGTGCCGACCAAACAGCAATTGATTTAGCAGCTGGCGATTACGACGTAGTAGTAACCGACGCTAATGGCTGTACCGTAATGGAAACTATCTCTATTACCGATGATGGCGCACCTATCGCAACAATAACAACAACCGAGAACGCTACTTGTGGTTTAAACAATGGTTCAACGGGTGTAAGTGTAACTGGTGGTTTACCACCCTACACCTATAATTGGTCTAACACCAGTTCCGATGCTGATATTACAGATTTAGCGGCTGGCGATTATGATGTTGTGGTAACGGATGCTAATGATTGTACCACAACAGCCAATGTAATCATTGAAGGAAGCGAAGGTCCAGCCGTAGAAATAAGCGTAACAAACCCTGCTTGTGGCGAGGAAAATGGTGGGGCAGTAGCCACACCAAATAGCGGCACACCTCCTTATACCTACAACTGGGAAGTGCCAGGAGGAAGTACTTCCGAAACCGTTAGCGGTTTAGGTGCAGGTTCTTACACGGTAACCATCACCGACGATAACGACTGTAGCATTACAGGCGTAGCCAATATCAGCGACGAAGGCGCACCTTCCGCAACTACCGATGCAACAAATCCTACTTGTGGACAAGCAAATGGCCAAGCAAGCATCACCGTATCTGGAGGAACTCCTCCCTACGATTATTTGTGGAACGATGCTACTGCTCAAACAGGAGATACTGCAAGTAATTTACCAGCAGGAGATGTAAGTGTTACCGTAACTGATGCAAATAGCTGTGTATTAACCGAAACCATCACCCTAGAAGATGCAGGCGCACCAAGTGCCAGTACAAGTGCTGTAAACGCAACTTGTAACGAAGCCAACGGAACAGCAACCGTAACCGTAGTAGGTGGCGATGGCAATTACGAATATGAGTGGAACGATACCAACATAACAACAACAAATGCCGCTGTTGACTTATTAGCTGGCGATTACGAAGTTACCGTAACCGATGGAAATGACTGTAGTGTAACAGCAATGGTAACCATCGAAAATACAGATGGTGCTACCGTAATGATTGCCACTGTAAGTGCCAATTGTGGCGAAGCCAACGGACAAGCAACCGCTACTCCTGAAGGGGGAATTGGTCCTTTTTCCTATGAATGGGATAATGGACAAACAGAACAAACTGCCATTGAATTAGTAGCCGATAACTACGAAGTAACCATTACTGATGGAAATGGATGTAAGGCCACAGCAATGGCAACCGTAGCCGACGAAGGCGCACCAACACTAAGCACAACAACAACAACCGATGCCAATTGCGGACAAGCAGATGGAACGGCTGAAGTAACCGCAACAGGCGGACTAGAACCTTATACCTATTCTTGGAGTTCTGACCCTGTACAAATAACCCCAATTGCTACTAACCTAGCTGCTGGCGAGTACGAAATCGTAGTAACTGATGCAAATGGATGCGCTATTACAGAAATAATAAACATAAGCGATGCACAAGCACCAACACTAAGCGTAAGTAGTACACCAACTTCTTGTGGCGAAGCCGACGGTACGGCAACAGCAAGTGTTACAGCCGGAGTAGAACCTTATACTTACCTATGGAATAGTGCGCCTCCACAAACAACCGAAACCGCTACTGGTTTACCAGCAGGCGATGTCACCTTAACCATAACCGATGATAGTGGTTGTACCATAAGCGAAACCATAACCATTGAAGGTTCGGATGCACCCGTAATTGATATTGCGGTGCTAGATGCAAATTGTGGTGCTGAGAACGGCGAAGCTACGGCAACCGTAACGGGTGGGGTAGAACCTTATACATACGCATGGAGTGCAGGCGATTCAACCGACCCAACTATAACGGGTGTACCAACAGGCGATTACGAGCTTACTATAACCGATGATACTGGTTGTTCTACCATTCAAGACTTTAGTATTACAGGCTCAACTGCACCAACAGCTACTACAAGCACAACGGCTGATAATTGCAGCGAAGGCGTAGGAACGGCTACCGTAACCGTAGAAAATGGTTTAGCTCCTTACACCTACCTATGGAATGATGGCGAAGCACAAACAGAAGAAACAGCAATTAATTTATCAGGTGGTACTTACGAAGTACTAGTAACCGACGACAATGGATGTTCAATTGTAGCAACCGTAACCGTCGAATCCTCGGAAGCACCAACGGCTACTTTTACAACCGTAGATGCCAATTGCGGACAAGCAGATGGTAGCGCAACCGCTATTCCTGAAGGCG
>JAHDBT010000038.1:0-15773 GCA_020630215.1 Bacteroidota bacterium | reverse complement strand
CAGAAACCATAACCATTGAAGGCTCAAATACCCCTGTAGTTGAAGTAACTGTTGTAGGAGCAAACTGCGGTGCCGAAGATGGCGAAGCTACTACAATTATAACCGGTGGTATAGAACCGTATACTTATGCATGGAGTAGTGACCCATCAACCGACCCAGCTATTACAGGCGTGCCATTAGGTATACACGACGTAAGCGTAACCGATGCTGCTGGTTGTGAAACCGTTCAAACTTATGAAATTACAGGTACAGATGCACCAACCGCTACTGCTTCCGCTACGCTCGATAATTGTGGAGAAGGAGTAGGAACGGCTTCCGTAAGCGTAGAAAATGGCTTGCTTCCTTATACCTACTTATGGAATGATGACGAAGCACAAACAACAGCAACCGCAATAAACTTATCAGAAGGGGAGTATATGCCTACTATAACAGATGCCAATGGGTGTTCTGCTGTAGTAAGTGTAACGGTTGAAGCTTCAACAGCACCAACCGCTACCTTTACAACTGTAGATGCCAACTGTGGACAAGCAGATGGTAGCGCAACCGCTATTCCTGAAGGCGGCACAGCACCTTACGAATACGAATGGAATACAACACCAATACAAACAACCGCAACTGCTACTGATATTGGCGCAGGCGAAGTAAACGTAACTATAACCGATGCCAATGATTGTACCTATATAGATGTAGTAACGATAAGCGATGCACAAGCTCCAGTAATTGACGATATAACCGTAACAGGTACTTCCTGTGGTGGAACAGATGGTACTGCTACAGCAACGGTTTCGGGAGGAGCAGCCCCCTACAATTATGTATGGAGTAGTGAGCCTGAACAAACAGGAGCCACGGCGACCGATTTACCCGAAGGCGATATCACCTTAACCATAACCGACGATAGCGGCTGTATTACAACAGAAACCGTAACCATTTTAGGTTCGGATGCACCTGTAGTTGATATAGCAGTTATAGGAGCAAATTGCGGTGCCGAGGATGGCGAAGCTACTGCAACCGTAACCGGAGGAATGGAACCTTATGCTTATGAATGGAGTGTAGGTAGTTCAACTGACCCAGCCATTACAGGTGTGCCAGTAGGCAACTATGAGGTAACCGTAACTGATGATACGGGTTGTGAAACGATTCAAACATTTGAAATTACAGGTACAAATGCACCAACTGCTACAGCTACAGCAACAGCCGATAATTGTGGCGCAGGTGTAGGAACTGCTACGGTAAGCGTAACTGGTGGTACAGAACCATACACTTATTTATGGAGCGATAGTCTATCGCAAACAACCCAAACAGCAATTGACTTAGCAAGTGGCCCTTACGAAGTAACGGTAACCGACGATACAGACTGTACTACGATAACAACCGTTACTGTTGAAATTACCGAAGCTCCAACCGCTACCACATCGGCAGCAGATGCCAACTGTGGACAAGCAGACGGTTCGGTAAGCGTAGTAGCCACAGGCGGCGTAGCACCTTATGCCTACGAATGGGATGTTGATGCAGCCATTACCCCAGATGTAGCCGATATTCCATCAGGTTCTTATAATGTAACCGTAACAGATGACAATGGCTGTTCGGTAATAGAAAGCATAATTGTAAATGATATAGGCGCACCAACCGCTACTGCAACTGCTACAAATGCTAATTGTGGTACGGCTTCTGGTACGGCTACCGTAAGCATTGATGGAGGTGCTGAACCTTATGACATTATATGGAATGATGTAAATGCACAAACAACCGAAACCGCCATAGATTTAATCCCTGGCGATTATGAAGTAAATATAACAGACGCAGTAGGTTGTGCAACTGTTGCTACCGTAACCGTTGGCAATACAGATGGACCAGATTTTACCGTAGGAGCAACTGATGCTTCTTGTGGCGAAGCGAATGGAACGGCTGCCGTAAATATAGCAACTGCCGTAGAACCACTTAACTTTACTTGGAGTCACGACGAGAGTTTAGATTTTCCTGGGTTTAATGATTTACCACCAGCTGATTATACCGTAACCGTAACCGATGGCAATGGTTGTACCGCAGAACAAAGCTTTACCATTGCAGGACAAGATGCGCCTACGCTAGTAGAAGCAACCAATACGCCCGAAAATTGTGGCGCAGCAGATGGCAGCGCAAGTGTTACCGTAACAGGCGGTGTTGGCGAATTAACCTATTCCTGGTCGCAAGAACCAGGCTTAAACGATACAACTGCTAGTGGATTAGCTGCTGGCAATTATACCGTAACCGTAAGTGATGAGAATGCATGTACTGCCGAATTAACTATTACGATTGATGGTTCGGCAAGTGTGGATTTAGCAGCAGGTACAACAACCGCAGCAAGTTGTGGCGAATCGAATGGTTCGGCAACGGTAGTGGCAAGTGCAGGCACCTCACCATATACGTATAGTTGGAGTCATGATGCTGTTTTGGATGCGGATACCGCTACAGGTATTCCTGCAGGCGACTATATTACAACTGTAACCGATGACAATGGTTGTACCGCAGAAGTAAGCATAAGTGTGCCGAACGAAAACGGCCCAACTGCAACAGCAAGTGCTACCACTACTACCTGTGGATTAAGCGAAGGTACAGCAAGTGTAATTGTAACAGACGGTTTAGAACCATACACTTATCTATGGAGTGATGCATTTGGGCAAGGAACGGCAACGGCAACCAATTTATCGCCAGGCGATTATACCGTAACCGTAAGCGATGCCAATAATTGTGTAGTAACAGCAACGGTAACCGTAGTTGCAACAATGGAAGCTCCAGTTGTTAGTTGTGATGGCGTAACCGAATCGAGTGTTACCTTTTCTTGGACAGCAGTGCCTGGCGTAGCAAATTACCAAATTACCATTAATGGAAATGCAGAAACCCTAGCAGCCGATGTGTTAACTTACACGGAAGAAGTAGGCGAAAACCAAACTGTAACTATTGAAGTTATAGCTATTGGATTAGCTGATTGTGGAGAAAGCTTACCAGTAAGTGCAGAATGTACGAGCATTGTTGGCACATGTCTTCCACAAGTAGCCGACATCATTAATATTGATCCAATATACTGTGTAGGAGATGCACCTGTAGCCTTAAATGCTGCGCCAGCGGGCGGTACTTTTAGTATCAATGGTTCCATCGTTAGCCTATTCGACCCATCTGTAGTAGGGGTAGGAACACACGAAATTAATTATATTTTCACCGATGCTGCCGATTGTGTTTATACGGGCAGCGTTGAGGTAAGCGTTTCCTCTATGACAGTAGCAGTAACGCCAACAAGCACCATTCTTCAAAACGAAGGTACGGTAGAATTAACAGGTTTAGCAGTCTCTGGTTTAAATGGCGCAATTACTTACTCGTGGTCGCCAGCAGATGGTTTAAGTTGTGTAGATTGTGCAAATACAAGTGCTACCGTAAACCAAAATACCACTTACACTTTAACTGCCATAGATGAATATGGTTGTGTAGCTTCGGCAACAGCTTTTGTTGGCGTAGAAGTGGTAAATGAGATTGTTGTTCCAACAGCATTTTCGCCCAATGACGATGGGATGAATGATTTATTTAGGGTATTAGGTAGAAACGTAGTAAGCTATGAATACCATATTTACAACCGCTGGGGCAACGAAGTATACAAAGAAAAAGGAGCGAACCTAGAAAACCAAATTGGATGGGATGGTACTTATAAAGGACAAGACCAAGAATTAGGCGTATTTGTTTATTATGTAATTATTGACTTTGAAGATGGTTCTAACACCTTTAAAAAAGGCAATGTTACTTTGGTGAGATAAGCCGAAGTAAGTAACTACCATTACTTACACGCTTTTTCTTTTTATGTTTTTTGAAAAACGATTTTGTTGAAAAACAATAATTTGATAAAACCACCTTCTTTACTTAAAAAGAGAAGGTGGTTATTTTTTTGTTTTGTAGGAACAATAAAAAACATTTTAGGAACTAATTTTGCAGTACTTTTCGTTTTGTAAATAGGATTTTGTGTTATTTGGATATGGGTAAGCAATGCGTAAAAATTAGGTAAAAACAAGTATTTTGGCCGATAAACAGGCAACAAAAAAGAGGGGATTTCGTAAATAAAAGAAACAGCCCTTATACACAAACACTTAGAATTATTTGATATGGCTTATGATACAGGATATGGCATCAAAGGAGCGAAAGCTCCTAAGTGGGAAATCCCAATTTGGATTGACGAAAATGGATATGCCCTAGATAAACCAATAGAAATTGACGATTATCACAATAAGGTAGTGGTAATGTTAGGATTTCAGAGTTGGTGTCAGGGATGCCACAAGTCGGGGTTTCCTAGCCTAAAAGCTTTAATAGATATTTATAAAGAGGAAGCAAATGTACAGTTCCTAGCAGTACAAACGGTTTTTGAAGGGCCAGAAATTAACACTGAAGAACGCCTATTAGAACTCAAAAAACAATACCAATTATCCATTCCTTTTGGGCATGATACAGGGGAAACGCATGGACGCACTCGTTCTAATATAATGTATCATTATCGTACTGGAGGCACGCCATGGATTATTATTATTAACCGCCAAGGTATTGTAGTATACAACGAATTTAGAATTGGCTTAACAATGGCACAAGACATCATCAACAAAGCCCTAGCCGAACCATTAAGCATAGATACAAGCAGTTCAACGCCCGAATTGGAGCTTGAATTTCCAATGCGCTATCCTATGAAAGTGTTTATGTACAACAAAATAACCGAAGCAGAAGGCATACAATTAATACGAGAAGTTTTAGAGAGATTACAAGTACCACATAATAATTGGACTAGTAAACTAAGTAGGAAAGGAAATTACCGCAGCTACTCTGTAGAAACAACCATTGATAGTAGACCACTTTTATATACCTTATATGAGCAATTGCAAAAAATACCGCATACAATTAAGGTGCTTTAAGCCAATTTGTGTAGGTAGTTCTCCTCATTTACATTGAATGCTAAATTATTAAATGGCGAAATTGTTCTCTTTGGCTTATTCTACCCATTTAAAAACTCGTTCCCATCTAATACGTTCTAAAAAAGATTTTGATTTGTCGGGAGATAAGGAGAGCCATACTAAAAAGGCTTTGCCTACAATATGGTCTTCTGGTACAAAACCCCAATAACGCGAATCGGCAGAGTTGTGGCGGTTATCGCCCATCATAAAATAGTAATCCATTTTAAAAGTATAGCTATCTGCCATTTCTCCATTAATATACACTTGGTTACCTCCAATAGATAATTCATTCCCTTCATATACCTCGATAGCACGGGCATACAAATCAAAATTTTCCATGTTAATAGGAATGGTTAATCCTTTGGCAGGAATTAAAACGGGTCCGTAATTATCAATATTCCAAGGGTATTGTTCTGGGTTTTGCGGAAAAACGGGTTGGTTATCTATATAAACCCCTTTGTCCCACATTTTGGGTTCGGCTTGTACCACATTGGTGAATTTACTTACTTTAGCATAGTTGTCATCGGTTAAAGTAAACTCTTTTAAATTAGGAACATATTGGTTGTTTTCGTCCCTATCATTCCACTCCGTAATATCAAGTTTTTTAAGTATTTTATCGTTAATTTTTTCTCCATTGGTACGCACGTAATAGTTAAATTGCCCTGCTTTAGGATGTGCTTTTATATCCCCATTAATTAATACTTGTCTATCTACAATTTGCAGTGTATCTCCAGGAGTAGCAATACAACGTTTAATGTAATTTTCTCGTTTATCTACGGGTCTAAAATCCTCCATTGGGTAATTAAAAACAACTACATCGTTGCGTTTAATGTTAGCAAAACCTGGAATGCGTTTGTAAGGAATTTGTGGTTTGTCGATGTAAGCTTTTCCACCAGTTATAGGCAGGGTATGATGAGCAAAAGGAAAGGCAATAGGAGTCATGGGAATGCGAGGACCATAGCTGAGTTTACTTACAAAAAGGTAATCACCAATCAGCATCGACTTCTCCATAGAAGAGGTAGGAATCGTGTAAGCTTCAATAAAAAAAGCACGGATAATTGTAGCGGCAATAATGGCAAAAATAAGCGCATCGAACCATTCCCGCCAAACTGATTTTTGTTTTTTGGGAGGCTTTTTATTAGTCGGTTGTTGAGGCAGTGATGCCCCTGCTTCTTGCGAGGTATTTTCGGTATTACTACTGTTTTCCATATTGCTTAATAAACCGTGTTCTGCTAGGGTATTTATTCGTTACTTGAACGCCAAAGATACTATAAAATTGTTAAAGGAGTAAGCATTTTGTTTTCTAACACTTACGAATTAGATTTTAGCCTAATTTTTGTATTTTTACAAGCATTTTTTCAAACAGCTCTATTATGCTGGATGACCGAAAGGAAAAGTGCTAGTGACTCAAACCCTAAGTTCTTGATGACCCAAGCCTTGTCTTTTTTTCCTGCTACTGCGTTATTGCTCCCTCACGTAGCTACGGCTATGCTCGCTCGCAATGCCTTGTAGCAGAAAAAAAATACGGCGACTTAATCATCAGCAACTTAAGTTTTGAGCCACTAGTAGTAAAACAATTAAAGAAGAAAAATAAATTTATGGAAACCATCAATATTCCAACGAGTAAAAAGAAATCGTTTTTTCTAGTTTTGTTATCTATTGTAATGGTAGCAGCTAGTTATTTTGTATGGATAATTGCAGAAGAACAAGACCGTAGTGCGCCCATAATAGCTCAAATAGCTAGTGTAGCAGGAATGTTACTGTTTACGGCAGCAGGTTTAGCAAGTATTAAAAACATTATTTGGCCCAAACTAAGTATTACCATTAATGAAACAGGCATTTTAGATGAAACAAATATTACAAGTGTTGGACTTATTAAATGGGAAGATATTTTAGGTTTTGAAGAACACAAGGTGCATTCGACCAAACTGCTTGCTATAAAGGTAAAAAATCCAGCAGTTTATTTAGAACAAGGAGGTTCACGTATTAAGCGGCAATTGTTAAAAAGCAATCAAAGTATGTATGGTACGCCCATTGTTATTTCTACCACTATTTTATCCATTAGCTACCAAGAACTCTGCGATTTATTACTCGATTACTGGAAGCAATATCAAGCAGCAAATGAGGGAGAGGAACAATAGCATTCCTTCAGCTAAAAGTGCGTTCTACCTGCTACAAAAATAAGTTCTACTAAATAAATTAAAACCACAATTTAAAATCCTGTTTGGCTTGTCCTTTCCTAAAAAACACCAATCCCATTTTAAACAAATCAATACTAATCGTTACATCGGGGTGGGTTTGTATGGCTTCCCAGGCGGCGGTCATTTCTTCCGACCAATAAATGTCATCTAGCACTACAACGGTATTTTCGTTCATATAGGGAATGCATTGTTGAAAATAATCGAGGGTAGCTTGCTTTTGGTGATTGCCATCTAAAAATATCAAATCTAGGGGCGCAATAGTAGGGAGGAGTTTGGGCAGTACCTCTTCAAATTTACCTGTATGCACCTGCACATTATCTACCATTAGGAGTTTTAAATTGTGCTGTGCTACTTGTGCTGTTTGCGGGCAACCTTCTATGCTGTGCATTTGTGCTTGTCGGTTGGCCCAAGCTAAATACAAGCTGCCAATACCTACCGAAGTGCCTAATTCTAAAATACTTTGAGGTTTAAAATAATTGACCAACCTAAACAACAATTGCCCCTTTTTAGGGGTAGCACTCGCATACCTCGTAATTTGTTTAATTGCCCGTTCGTTACTAGGCATTACTTTAGAACCAGCCCCATAATCGGTTACCCTAATTATTTGGTCAGATTGTAGGAGTTTACTCCTTAATATTTCGATGTCTTTAAAAGCGTAGTATTGACGTTTATCGTAAATAACGGCTTCGCTTAAAGCATATACAAAAGGCGAATGCAGGTAATATTTTCCTTGTGCCGCCCATAAATGCTGTAAGTACTGTATAGTATGTTTTAATGGATTCACAGCGCAAAAATAGAATACTAAAGTTATTGCTACTAAAATTTAACCGTTTTTTAATCAATTTTAAAGAAATGAATGTTTAAATTTGTGAAAAATTAATCATTTTTAAAGAAAAACAAACGAATCATGAATACAAAAACACTTTTGGTAGCACTTGTAAGTTGTTTATTAATTTTTGGTGCTTGTGGCGGTAGCGGTTCTTCTGTAGGTGCTGATGGCGAAAAATTGCCAGAAGGCATGTATGGTAAAAAAATTGACGAAGCGAATGCCATGCCGATTGTAAGTATGCTAAACGCCATGAAAGGAAAAGACAATTTGAAAGCCAAAGTAACGGGAGAAATAGTGGATGTGTGCCAGAAAAAAGGTTGTTGGATGGCCATAAAAGGACCTGGCGGCAACGATATGCGAGTAACCTTTAAAGATTACGGCTTTTTTGTGCCTTTAGATGCAACTGGTAAATTAGCGGTTATGGAAGGTGAAGCCAAACTAGAAACAACCGATGTGGCTACCTTGCGTCACTTTGCCGAAGATGCAGGAAAATCGAAAGAGGAAATTGCAAAAATTACCGAACCAGAAATAGAAGTTACCTTTGTAGCGGATGGGGTAATTTTAAAAGATAAATAGTTTTTCGTAGCAGGTACTTTTGTATAAGGTAGAAGGACGGTTTTACTTTATATCGCCTAGAAAAAACAAAAAGCCATTACAATTTTTTATAATTGTAATGGCTTTTTTTATTAGACTAACAACGAAGAAAGACTACTAGCGATAAATTCTAATAATTTCTCCATTAACCTTTCCTTCTACGCTTCTAACATAGCCCAGCACCATTTTATCCATTGGGATAGGAGGGTGGCCTGGAAAATAGCTTTCGTATTTTTCGTAAGCATCTGCTACAACGCCCGACGAAACCACATTTAAACGGATGCCGTTTGTTAGTTCTAAAGAAGCGGCTTTAACAAAGCTGTGTATACCACCATTTACCATTGCCGCACTTGCCGTTTTCACAACAGGGTCGTCGGCCAAAATGCCTGTAGTTAGGGTAATAGAACCATTGGTGTTTAAATGGTGCTGTCCTATTCGCACTAAATTAACCTGTCCCATTAGTTTGCTTTTAAGCCCTACGTAATAGTCCTCCTCGGTTAAATCGGCAAACGGTTTCCAACGAGCTTCGCCTGCTGCGCCTATAATGGCATCTACTTTTCCTGTTTGTTTAAAGAGGTTTTCAATGCTATCTGATTGGCTAATATCTACCTGAAAATCTCCTGCGCTTCTTGCCGCAACAATTACCTCATGCTTTTTTGCAAAATGGGCAACTACTTTTTTTCCAATTGTTCCTGTGCCACCAATAACTAATATTTTCATGTTTGTATATATTTTTATTAATTTATGTTTGTGTTTATATTTTTTGAGATATTAATACCTAATTTCGTCCATTCCAATAATAAGGGTGTTGGGTTGTAATAAATCAAAGTCGCCTGTATCTACATTGTTATCAAAATTGTAATCGCCATCAAAATAATCCGTATTGCTACCTAAGTCGGCTACGTAGGCGTTAAAATCGGTAAAGTTAATTACACCATTGCTATTGGTATCGCCAGCGTAAAGTGCCAGTACACCTGAGTTAATTGCTACCTGTTGGGCATCGCCGCCGTAAGTGTTGCCAGGCATGGTAAAATCGTAAGTGCTTAAATTCGGTAAATTTACCAAGGCCGAACTCATTACTGCCAAGTGGTTACGATGACGTACTACTACGTAATAATCTGTATTAGCAACGGCATTGGCAAAAGTAACAGGGTTTGTAGTATTCGCAATATCTACAACACTTCCATCATTCAATAATAAAGCTGCACGAGTATCGACTACCAAAGTATTATCGGCAGCATCTCTTAATTCTACTAGGACCCAATCTACTAAATTAGCAGGCATATCAGCAACCGCAATCATTTCGGTACCGCTATAAAACCAAGGCGAACGAGAAAATGGTTGTTCTGGTGGTACTAAGCCCATATTGTTTAAAGTGGTATGCATTAGTCCTGTAGTTGCATCATAGCCTCCTTCTAATAATACTTTTAAATCGGCGGTAATTCCTGGGGCGGCAGGTTCTTTTATGGTAATTGCTAGTTCAAAATCGTTGCGGTCTTCTACGCCTTCTACTACAATCCAATAAGTGCCATTTAAGCAAGTTGCGGCATCGGTACTTAATACATCGCCAGCCATTAAGCAGCCCGAAGCTAATTCAGTATAACTGTTAACAATAGCACCTGGAGGTGGAGGTGTAATGGGTTCGCCAAATAAATCGGAGGTTAAAGTAGGGTCGGTAATTGGCGCACAATCTACATCGGCTACAATAGCTACGTTTACATTGCCTGTCCCCGTCCAGCTATTTAGGGCTACTTCAATTTGGCTACAAGCATAATCGGCATTTACCTCGTACCATACTGCCGATTCTTTTACGCCTGCATTACCTGCACAAAAATTACTAGGAGGGCTAGTACTTAAACTGCTTAAACTCCCATTAATTGCCGAATTGCATAGACAGTCGGATACTATTTGTGTTTCACTACCTGCATTGGCAGTTGCATCAAAGGTTAAGGCGTTTGCATCGCCACAAACGGTTCCTGTACCATAAGCAGAAATCTCGAAACATACTTCGCCAGCTTGTTCGGGTTGTATTTGTAGGTATATGGCTACGCTTGTAATATCCGCACTAGCATCAGGAGGTAAATTTGCTGCTAATAAATCGGTAACATCCTGGGCTTCAATTAAAAAATCTTGTGCAAAATAAAGTTGATCGCCATTTTGCCCAATATCACTAAAGCAAGGAGTAGTAGGTAAGGATACAGGGGGAGTTGTTACGTCAACGGTAACCGTATCGCCAAACAACAAAAAGTCGTCGGTAAAAACGATACCAGCTGTTCCTGTAGGAGGATTTGAGCAGTCATCAACAAAGGTAAGTGCAAGCGGAATTCCTATATTAACAGTAATGGTTCCATTTATTTCTGCATAAGCAGCCACTACAGGAGGGGTATTGCCTGGGTAATCTTTAAAAGCAAATACGAGGCTTTTATCGGGAAATACTGCCGTATTATCAATCAATACTTTTATCCATATATCGTTGCTGCCATCGGTACAAGATAAATTGGTTTCATTAGGATTGTGGAATACGCCACTACTACCACTTGTAACACAAAGGGTTTCGCATTGCGAACTGCCTAGGTAAGGGTTAATGTCGATAGATGCGGCACAATCGGTACTTGCAGGAGGAGTTGTACTACTATAGGAACACTGCGCTTGTATGGAGGAGCATAGGCTACTTAAAGCTAAAATGCTTATTAATAGTATAGAAGAAAAAAACTTGGACATAGCTTTTTAGTTTTTTGTTATAAAAATAGCAAGTTAATAAATCTTTAGGAAAGGAAAGGAATGCTTGAAAAATAAACTGGGGAATTGCAATTATTCCTCCGCACAAAATGTCCCGTCTAAATGCGTTTCGGAAATTGGAATTAAAAGTAGGGTCATAATATCAGGCGTGTAATCACCTGTTACATCATAAATCCCTGCTACTTTTCCATCTTCAATAGATTGGATGGTGATGATGCCTTCCAGATTTTCTAGCATAGCATCAGGATCTAAATCTGATGCAGTTAAGTTAAGTTGTACCTCTCCGTCTTCTACAATATAGTCTCCTGGGCTTGTGCCATTAAAAACAAACTCTAGGATGTATTCAAAACCTAGAATGTCGTAAACCATATTAATGGTTATTTGGTCGGCACTAATAACAGCGGTTGTTACAATGGTTTGGTAAGTAGAATCTAGGGGGGCTACTTCTAAAGTGCCAAAACTACAGGTTACTTCCTCGCAAGCCCATAAAGGTTCGGTTAATACAAGCGTTTCTTCTGCTACCGAAGTTGTGTTGAGGTTAGCCCCTAGTAGGTCATCTGTAATTGCATGGATGCTAATATTATCATCTCCATTTACCAATAGTGTAAAATCGCCATTGTTGGTACTGGTAAAGTTAAAACCGTCTTCCCAGGTAGCATATACAATGGCATCTGTTGTGTTATAGTCACAATCAACTACTTGTCCTTCAATAGATGCAACACAAGGCATTTCTAAGTTTTCTAGCTCTAAGTATTCGTCCTCATTCATAGCTGTTACTTCAATAGTTTGGCTATTATAATTAAAGTTTAAGTTTGCATTAATTTTTACATTAAAATCGTAGCCTACCGCAATATTGCTAAAGTAATAGCCTTCCTCATTGGTGTAAATAACTAAAGGTCCTACTAGTACTGCCATATTAGCTAAAGGTTCGTTATTACAATCTACCACATATCCTGAAACAGCCGCCCTATCCGAAACTGGTATATCAATATTCCATCCCGAAAAGTGACTTACGGTACCTACATATTCATTTCCTTCCAAGGTTACGCTGCCTTCTTCTTCCCATTTAAAGGTGCTTTCGTTAAAATACCATAAAGGAGCAGTTGCAGGTGCATAGGCTAGTAAATTGCTAGGAACCGTTGCGCTAATTGTTGCTTCGCTACCTGGGGCTAATTGTAGTTTGTTGCCTGCCTCATCCGTAAGGTTTACTTCAAAAGCACCAAAAGATTGTAGGAGCGTTTCTTCACCATTGGCAGTTATTCCTCTAAAATCGCCGCCAGGCATTTGTAAAGAAAAGTTATCTTCATCAGGAGGGTAGTATTGGTAAGCTACTTGAACGGTTCCTGTGTAAGCTTCCCCATTTTCTGTAACATAGGCATTGCTTGGTAGGGTTAAATTGGCTTGTTCCATCTCAATAGTTGCTTCCATATTGCTACTAATAGTTGTGGTTTGCTGAGTGGTCATTACAATTTTAAGGAGGTTGGTTTCGCCTCTAACTTTGCTGGTATAAAATTTATCGAAATAGCCTTGTTTTTTTGCCGTAAGGTGAATGTCACTTTTTACTATAATTGCATCTTTTAGGTTAAAAATGCCTTGTTCGTTGGTAGTGGTGATGGTGTTAAAAATAGCGACTTCTGCACCAGCTATTGGTTCCAAATTTTCGTTCATAATTACGCCGTAAACATGGGCATGGCTGAATACGGGAGTGCCATCAGGCAATGTTAAATTGTCTGGCGTGCAGGATTGTATAAGAGCGAATAAGAAAACAAGTACCGCAATACTTAGAGAGCTTAGTGTAATAAAAGCGGTTTTTCGAGTGCTTTGATGAGTGTTAATCATTTTAAATTGATTTGATATTGATGGAGAAAAAATGATATATTCAATATTTACAAAAATAAAAGGATTGTGCTATTAGATGGTGCTTACGGAAAGGATATCGTATAGCAATTTGTTATCACTTGCATGAGAATATGCTAATGACCAAACACCAAATGGTTTTGTAAAATATATATTGAATAAAAAAGAAGGGGAGATAAGTACTTGTAAGGATAGTAGTATAAATAGTTCGTTTATTCCTAAAGTGCTTATAGAAGTAAAAGTACGAAAAAAAATGTTTGGGTGCAAGTAAGGATGGGCATTTTCATTTTTACAACTGTCCGAAACTTTTATTGTGTAAATAAGTCAAAAAAGTGCTTATTTTGGGGCGAAAGGATAAAATCTTCCTTTTTTACATAAAAAAGAGACTTGTAACCCATTGATTATCAGCAGGAAAGAAAAAAGTTCTAAAAAACGTTAATTTTTTTAAAAACTCCTGTAACTTTTTAGGGGGTTCAAACGCTTTACTAGTGAAACACACACAACACAACACAACACGACACAACACAACACAACACAACAAGTTAATTAAAATCAAGCTTATTGCTATACTTTTAATCACACAGCACAATGACAACAGCAGAGTACAATACATGCGTAGATGAATTCGCCGATAGGGTATTTCGCTTTATCGTAAAAAATACCAAAAATGATGCAGATGCACAAGACATCACCCAAAATGCATTTATGGTATTGTGGAAAAATCATGAAAAGGTGGAGTTTGGTAAAGCACGTTCGTATCTTTTTTCGGTAGCCTATAATAATATGATTGACGGTATTAGAAAGATGAAGCGCATTTCGCATACCGATGAATTACCAGAAAAAGCAGCAAACAGTGCCACGCAACAACAAGCAGGATTAAAAGAACTGCTCGACCAAGCACTCAACACGCTCCCAGAAATACAACGTACTGTAGTTTTACTTAGAGATTATGAAGGTTATGCTTACCAAGAAATTGCCAAGCTAACCAAACTCACTGAAGCGCAAGTAAAGGTGTATATCTTTAGAGCAAGAAAAAAATTAAAACAATATTTAGTCAGTATCAATCACGTACTTTAATTAGAACTGGCCATTCATAAAAATAATTAAAGTAATGATTTCTAAAATATCGTCATGATGAAAATAACCCGCAAAAATTATGAATTATATATGATAGACTACCTAGAAGGTACGCTATCAGAAGAGATGCGGGTAGCTGTAGATTATTTCCTAGCACAGCACCCCGACATAAGGGAAGAGGTAAACGAAATGAGGGAGTTGGAAAATGATTTTATGCTACAATTTAACCCTGATAAAGATGCCGTTTTCCCATTGAAAAATGAGCTAAAACAAGTGCTTATCACCCTACACAACTACGAAGAATATGTGGTTGATTATGTAGAAGGGACACTAGATGCCGCTACTCACCAAACCTTTGCCAATTTTGTAGCACAACATCCTGTTATTCAGGAAGAAATGGCTTTATTACAAAGCAATAGTTTAATAGTAACGCCTAATACAGAAGCGTATTTTATCAATAAAACTTCCCTAATTCAACTAAGTACAAACGACCTTACACTTGATAACTACGAAAACTATTTAATTGATTTTGTAGAAGGAAATTTAAATGATTCGGCTTACAAAGCGATGCAAAATTTTGTAGCACTACATCCTCAAATTGAGGAGGAAATTGCACTGCTGCAAAACGACCAATTAATTGTAAGTCCCAATACCAAACTTGTTTTTAACAATAAAGAAGCGTTAAAGCAAAACGATTTGGTTACCCCAGATAACTACGATGAGTTTATGGTAGATTACGAGGAAGGTAACCTAGATAAAACTACTCGAAAAGCCGTTGACCAATTTTTTAATTACCGTCCAAGTGCTAAAACAGAATTAGGTTTACTAACAGATGCCAGCTTAAAATTGCAAGCCGATAAAAGTATTGTTTATCCAGCTAAAGCAGATTTAAAGCAAGAGGAAGCAGGTAAAGTAGTAGCCTTGTTTACCTTCCAAAAGTTTGCAAGAGTTGCCATGTCAATTGCCGCTTTATTAGCCTTGTTTATTACTTGGCAAACCATTGATTTTTCGGGTAATGGAAGTACCAAACCTAGTGTAGCTGTTACCGAAAACCCTAATCCTAATAAAGCAGGTGCTAGTACTGATACGCTACAACACCAAATTCAAAAATTAATTCCTGCGTTAGAAGAAACGGCGATAGTTAACAATGCTACTAACAAAACGGAAGGAGTGAAAGAAAAGATAAGTCCTTTGTTACCAGAAGTTTATAAGCCTGAACCTGCAAATATTAATGAAGATATAAACGAGTCGATTGTAAAGGTAAATACGCCTGTAACATCAACTCCAAATCAAGAAGTTAAGACTTATCCTTCTACACCAAAAAGAATTAATAAAGACCTAAACGAGTCGATTGTAAAGGTAAATACGCCTGTAACATCAACTCCAAATCAAGAAGTTAAGACTTATCCTTCTACACCAAAAGGAATTAATAAAGACCTAAACGAGTCGATTGCAAAGGTAAATACACCTGTAACATCAACTCCAAATCAAGAAGTTAAAACTTATCCTTCTACACCA
>JAHDBT010000037.1:16819-27065 GCA_020630215.1 Bacteroidota bacterium | reverse complement strand
TAATTACTTGTATTAAAATGCAACAATAAGTAAATTGCTTAAAAGATTTTCTGATGAAATCAAAAGAACTAAACAACCTATCTTTCGACGAATATATTACGATAGAAAAAGAATCGGAAAAAAAACATGAGTTTCACGATGGAACTATTGTTGCGATGGCAGGAGGCACTATTGCTCATGGATTAATTTCGGGCAACACCCTAATTGAAATAGCTATGCAACTACGAGCCAATAAAAGTAAGTGCATTGCTATTAACAGCGAAGTAAAATTACAAATCTCTCAATTAAATAAATACCTTTATCCAGATGCGATGGTTGTTTGTAATGACATTACCGAATTAGATAATAATGCGGTTGTTAACCCAACTGTTATTATTGAAGTATTGTCGAAATCTACAGAAGCTTATGATAGAGGGGATAAATTTTTTTTCTATAAACAAATTCCATCACTCCAAGCATATATTTTAATTGACCAATACCAAGCAAGAATTGATCTATATACCAAAAAGGCAGATCTTTGGAAAATTACTAGAACAGAAGGCATGGATGAATCCGTCTACATCGACTCTATTAATGTTCATCTCCCGTTAAAAAACATCTATCAAAATGTATTTAAATAGCTCCACCTAAACTCTTCTTTTCTCTACTCGCTAATCCCATCCCAAACATCCGCCCCTATCACCTGTGCAATAGCCGCTTCTTTCTGCTTATCCACCTCAATATAATGCCAGATATTAGATCCTATTTCTGAAATGGCTAACATAGATTGGTAGGCATCTGGAATGGTTACCGTTTGAGTCGCTTCGTCGTATTGAACGTCATTGGTATCGTAGCTTAACTCTAGGTTTTGTTGTATGTATTGCTTCCCTTCTAAAGCTTTGCCACCTAATTTTACTTTAGCAGTTGCACCAAAAAAAATGCGGCAATATTGCTTGTTATTTTTGGTAATAATATTTGATATTTTTTCTATTCCTTTAAGCTCCGTTCTGCGCTGCATACCCATAAGTTTGGATTGTATAAAACTCGTAATCACCTCGTCCCTAGTTTTTTGTCCTTTCGCTAAAGGGTCCATCATTTCGTAAACATCTTCCCAGCGTTCATCATTGTAAGAATTGATGTAATGGGTAATGTCTTGTTTAAATTGGCGTTCCATTTTATCGGCGGCACTTAAATTATCAGCAGCAACCGTTTTTATTCCTGCTTGTTGTATTACAGGATTTTCGTTGGTGTTACAGCCTGTTAGTAAGTATATACCTAAACTTAAAAATACGATTAGTTTTTTTTGCATAACAGTAAATTGGATTAACATTTAAAATTATTTACTGAGTGTTATAGCCCAATTTTTGTACCAATTATGCGTTACTTTTTCTTCCTCCTTTTAGGCGGCTCCTCCTCCACCCCTAAGGCTCGCTGTATACCTTCCAAACCACCAACAAAAGCATCCAAATAACCATCTAATCCCTGAGAAATAGCCTGCATTTGCCCTACTATTTGCCCAATTCTATCCTCGCCAGCACCGCCTAAAATTAAGTTTCTGCGGAAGGTTTCCTTGATTTCTTTCCAGCGTTTTTCTTCGGATTCGCTGATGAGTTCGTTGATTTCTTTGAACTTTAATAGGTTGGCTTCTGCCCCACTTGTTAAGGTTTGCGATTCGTTTTCATAGTGCGATAAAATGAGGGTCTGCAATTCCTGCTCATTCATAATTGGGACAATCTTTTCGGCTAATTTGTTCATGTCCCGATACGAACCTTGCAGCTTAAACGAAGGCTCTGTGCGGTATTGGTCTTCTTGGGCAGCAGAGGCGATGTACTCTTGGTTAACTCTTAGTACAATGTCTCTTACTTTAATAAGCTTTTTTAATACGCTGATGTATTCGCTCAACTCGTCGGCGGTGTGGTTCGCTTCAAAGCTTACGCCTTCTCTTTCGTCGGTTGTGGCAATGTGGATGAGGGTTATAACATCCTTCATGCTTTTACCTGCTAACCGACTCAGTACGGCATTGGAGGTTAGACAGTTTTCTAGGTAGCTCAACTTAAATACTTCGGCAGAATCGCCAATAATATCGCCTAGGTTGTAGGTGTCGGCACGGTTGGCGAGCATGTCGGGAATTTGAAATTTTTCGCCGCTTTCGGTATAGGGGTTTCCGGCCATTACTACGCATATTTTTTTGCCTCGTAAATCGTAGGTTTTACTTACACCTTTGTATACGCCTTCTATTTTTCTTTGCCCATCACATAAGGAAATAAACTTCTGTAAAAACTCTGGATGGCAATGCTGAATATCATCTACATAAATCATTACATTGTCGCCCATTTCAAAAGCTAAATTTAATTTACTCATCTCTTCTTTTGCCGCTGCGTTTGGTGCTTCGCTAGGGTCGAGGGAGGTTACGGAATGACCAATTGCTGGGCCATTTATTTTCATAAATATTAATCCTAAACGACTACAGATGTATTCCATTAAAGTGGTTTTACCATAACCTGGCGGCGAAATTAATAATAACATCCCCATTAAATCGGTTCGTTTATTATCGCCTACTGCGCCTATTTGTTTGGCTAAATTATCGCCAATAATGGGTAAATAAACTTTATCAATTAATTGGTTTCTCACAAAAGAACTTAATACTCTTGGCTTAAATTCGTCAAGGCGTAATTGTTGTTTAAATTCGTCGTTTAATTGTTTTTTTAATTGATTGTAATGTTCGTATTTTGGTACGGTTTCTTTTTGATACATCCGCATTTTTTGCATAAATGTATTGTACTCTAACTCATAGTTTTCTTTTGCAATTTGCTCGTGACTACCCGCTAATCCTTTTAACTGTTTTTGGGTAGAAACATTTACAATTTGTTTTTCCTTAAAATTATTTAATAATAAAATGGTGGCTGTTTCTTTAATAAAATTATTCCACCCGCCTTTATCTTCTTGCTCAATATAAGCTTTTAACCAATTGGTAATTAAAGTAAATTTAGCAGCTACTTGTTCCTCTTTTTCAAACTCGGATAAAGATTGTTCGTATTTTTTTACAAACTTTTTATCTTTTAAATAAGCATTAAATGCACGGTATAAATCGGCAGCATCTTTGCTAATAATAAAAGCTTCATCGCGGGTTAATTCGTAAAATAAATACTCGGCGGCTAGGTCGGCAGTTCCAATAGAAAATAGTTGGTTGGTTTCTATAAAGTTAGTAATGGCTGCTTGTAAATTTTCAATTAAATAATCGTATTCGTGGGTATTGGGGAATAACTGTAAAATTACGCCTACTCCTTTTAACTGATTATTAAACAAATCTTTATCTGCCTCATTTTCAAACAAATGCCAATACAAACTAGCGCAAGCACGCGCATTTGGTGGATAACGCAATAAATCTATTTGTTGTGTTAAATCTAATAATCCTTGTAAAATTAATGCCGCATCATTATCGTGTACGCCTTTTACGTAGCCCTCGCTGTACCTAGGCGCAGCAAATTTTTGCACGACTTGTAATAACTGTTTTTCGTCTTTATTTTTAATCGCTTCTTTTAACGATTTTTCTATTTCGCCATTGGCATTAAATAATTGGTAGGCTAAAAATTCGCTACGGTAAATGTTTTTATTTTCCGAAATTAAATCCTGGTTCCATACGGATTTTGTTTGTAGAAAATCGGTATTGGTAATTGGCTCAAAGAAATTAGTGCCTGTTAAATGGAAACACATTTCTTTGTTTTTATTAACGATGGTTAAATCCAAGGGTTGTGTATTTACGGAAAAATGATGGCGGCCCATTTTAATAATATTCTCTCCTTCCACAAATAATTCTTGGCGATCTTTTAATTGCCGTATAGCTTCTTCTTTAATAGATTTTAATTGCCCCTGAATATCATCGGCCTTTACGGTATCTTCTAAAGTAACTAATTGTTTAATAATATCTCGCACCTTATCTACCATTAAATCGGCGGCAAAATAACTATTAATTTCTGCTACGGTTTTAAAATTCTTTAAGCGATTTCTCACACCTTTAAAAATTCTTTCGGCAGCACCTTGCAAACTTGTTGCTCTACGATTTAGGCTTTCTACTAAATTTAATTTCTTGCTTTCAAAAGCATTGTAAATTTCATCTCGCTTATCGGCAATTTGCAAAGTAAAGTCTTCAAAGTCTACAAATTTACCTTCTAATTCTTCTAGCGAAACCATTACCTTGGTTAAATACTCATCGCATTTTTGTGGACTGTCGGAAATGTCGAGGTAATTAATAATGCTTTGTTCTAGCAGTTTAAATTGAGCATTAAATTCGGCTACAGCTTCTACACTTAATAATTCTTTTTTCTTATTTTTCAGTCGAGCTTTTTGGCGATTTAGGCTTACAAAAATCCCCGAAATACTATCTATAATTCTGGTCGTATGGGTCGCATCTTCAATTTTTAAATTGCTTACAATATCAATTAACAATTCTAATTCGTCGCCTATTTCTGCTAAGTTTTTTTCTAGCTCATTGGCTTGCATTACTTTACTTACCTGCTCAATAATTTTGCTTTGTTCGGCTACTTTTTCGTGGTAAGGTTTGAGGGCATTTTCTTCTAGTAAAAATTGCACACAGGCTTCCGATAATTTATCGGTTTGCTCGCCTGCTTTTACTTCTAATTGGTCGAGCCAGGCAGTATCTACATAGCGCAATTCTTTGGCAGAGATTACCTCTCCCCTTAACGCTCTAAAATTGGCCAATGCTTTTACATATTGGTCTACGCTATCAAAACGTTGGCGTTTGGTTTTGGTAAAAAGGTCATCGGCTTTTTCGGCAATGCGTTCTACTTCTGCCTGTGTATTTAGGCGAATGCGCTGTACTTTTTCGAACTCGTCAATGGCACTTGCTGCGGCTTCTCTAATGCCTAGCAGGGGTTCGTTTAATTGGTAGGTTTCCTTTTGGTGAATCCAATAATAACTGTCGAGTACATTGTTGGTGTTTTTTACCAAATCGAGGTATAAATTGGCGTAGGTATCCTCTTTATTCAGTAGGATTAATATTTCCTGACTTTCGGCCATCGCTCGCACAATGTCCTTATTGCCAATTTTAAAAATAAGGTTGTCTTTATCAGCAGTTGTAATCAATTCTTCTTTGGAATAAGGCGTTTGCCAAATTTGGATAACATGGTGTTTGGTTGGGTCGGTTTCGGCACGGAAATAACACAATTCGCCATTTGTGAAACAAGTGTAACCATTGCATAAAATGGGCGTTGCTACTTTTTGTTCGATAACGTTGTAGCTCATTAATACGTATTCGCTGAGTTCGGGTTGGTAAAATACAAAGAGGTAATCTTCTCCGTTTGGCGATACAATTCTTTTTTCAAATTGCATTCCTCGCAGTTGTTTGTCAAATTGTTTAAACTCGCCCGTTTGCAAATAATAACCATCCGAAAAAATTAATCCATGACCATCAGGTAGTAGCACGGCAGAATCTTCGAGGGTATCTACTCTTTTTACTTCCTGCATTTTTTCGTTGTACACAAAGTAGCGAAAATCTTCTTTGTAGGGCCGAATTTTAATGGCTATTAAATTCCCTAAATCGGCGTACATGTATTCACCATCGTCTAGGGTTTGTTCTTTGTAGGCTACGTCTTCTTCGTAAATGCCCCTTCCCGAACTGGTGTTGTCTTCAATTTTAATGGTGAGGTCGCCGCCAACAGTTTCTACAAATAAACGGTCTTGTATTGATACATGTGGATGTTCGCCTTCTCGATGCATTTCTCTTCGGGTCCGTATCCATTCAAATTCGTATTGTTCGGGCATTCTAAATTCGGCTGCGCTGCGGTCGTCTACATATTGCAGACTTTCATCGTCTTTAATAAGCCATTTAAATACTTTAATATCTCGGTGGCTTTTTCCAATTCTAAAAACCATATACAGGTACGCACCAATCACGCCAAATTTCACAAAATTGGTGTGGCGATAGTATTTGTACATATTGGCAAAGTCGTCCTCAAAACGAGCATCTTTAATGATGTCGAGTGTTTTTTCATGGAAGCTGTTGTCGCTAAAATCGTACATGCTGAATACATCGCTTACCTTAACTTCGGTTTTTAAACCCATGTACACATTGTAGCCAAATAAGCAATGTTTGCCTAGCGCAATAATATCGGAGGCAATACAATTGTTTTTGGTGGTAATGCGGTCGTTGGCAATTAGGGTTGTTTCTACGGCTCCAAAAACTTCTTTTCGTGCTTCGTTGAGTTGCCCCAAGCGTTTGCGTAGTTCGTTGCCTTGTTTTAGTAAACGGCCTTGTATTATTTCATAAGCACCGCCTTCGAGCTTTGTATTTTGCTCGTTTGCGGTAGTTTGATTTTCTGTTGCTGCTGTGTTTTTATTTTTTGCCATAAATGAAGTTTGTTCATTTAAAATTTAGTAACGCATAAAAAATAAATCCGTCATTTCTACTTGATCTTTTGCACTTATCCTGCGTTGCAAATACTCGCCGTAGCTTAGGCTATGGCTGCGTTTTGCGCCTTGTCTAAGCACAAAACCTCTACGTACAAATTGTCGGATTTATTTTTTAAACGTTACTTAGAATCGAGGATTTAGAATTTTAAATTTATTTTCCTGCTGACGCTAGGGATTTATGATTCTTGGTTTTTGAATTTTGATATTTGATTTTTTCCCTAGAATAAATTCTAGGGCTACAATGTCGGTCATCCCTACGGGATTTTTTGGTTATTATTTTTCCCATGAATGAATTCATGGGCTATAATGTCGGTCATCCCTACGGGATTGTTAAGTGCTAATATCTAGCCATTATTCCAACTGTAGTAATCCACACAAACCGTTCTCATTTTTAACAATGAAAATCTTTTCCTCCAAATTGTAAATCTGCCTTAATTCATATTTAGAGGGAATTTGGAAAACTATTTTGCCTGTATTTAAGTCTATATAGCTATAAATATTATCCTTTGGTAACTTTATAAACCATTTCATTTCGCCATCAATTTTTTGACCAATTTTTATTAACTCATCCTGTGGTATATCATTAAAGTTGGCTAATAATTGCCCAGATGTATTCATGATGTGGGTCTCTTCACCTATTACAACTTTCAATAAACGATTGTGCCACTCATGAATATTCTTAATAGGATGCTGAGTAACTACTTCTTCACTTACTATATCCATTATTGCTTTTTTACCTTTTTGCTGAAAGATAGCTAAACCATTTGCCATACTTCTTTCATAAAAAAGTAAGTGTGCATTTGAAACGCTAATAATAGTAGGTGTTTCTTTTGTTGGCGAAATTAAATGCCAGTTCCTCCCCTTTTTAGCCAAGAGCTTATCTGTAATATAAAAACTAATGATGGTATCCCAAATAGCTTCTGTTTTTGTTTGGTAGTTTAATAAAAGCCCAAACTTTTTGTTATCATAATCTTTGTAAACGCAATGCGGATTTCCATAAACTGTCCAAATATAATCATATTCAATTGGTTCTTTAGCAGCTCTAGCTTGAGCTTGCATTTTTTTTTGTTTTTTTTTCAGCCATTCTTTAGAAACCATACTAACTAATGAAGGAAGAATTATTTGAGTTTTGAACGAGAAAATTACATTCGCATCTTGATCAATAATCCCTGTATTATTATCCTCATCTTGAACGAGAAAAAAGACTTTATTAGTTGGTTTATCCTGATAGACCCTGCTTGCCACTTTGTACTTTTCAGGAATTATAAACTCCCCCTCTTGGTTGATATAGTTGGTTTGTCCATTCACTTCTGTTCTCCAAAAAAAGTCTGTTTCTTCATTAACTACATATATTTTTTCGTAATCCATATTGGGTAATCGAACTAGCGTCCCCTTATTGTTTAGTAAAAAAAATTGGTTCTTTTTTTTCAAAATTAATCGCTCGTCAAAATTTGTTTTTTCATATTTAGCAGGCACAATTATTTTGCCATAAATATCAATAATTCCATGTTTACCTTTTTGTTCAAATAGCGTGTATATGCTAGTAGATACAAAGGGTTCAATATTGTTGTAACGGTTTGAAGTAATTTCATTTCCCTCCCAATCTATAATACCTACTTTTGGTTTCGAGCGTTTATTTTTTTTATATTTATACTCCTCAATAATTATTCGTTCATGACCAGCTTCTATTAGCCTAGTATTATAATATGTTTTTAACTGCCCATTTTCACTAATAAAGGAAGCTCTGCTTTTACCCATATAACTGTTTACTATAAAAGGCATTTTTCTAGGAAGAAAAGCGCTATGACAATTTACACCTCCTTCTAATTCTTCGCCAGCTAAAGTATAATACTTTTCTTTAACTGTTCTTTCTCCTTGCCATATTTCACTAATTCTTCCATACACAACCCCTGCGCCTTTTGTTGATAAAATTTTTAATTGTTGAGTGCCTTCTCTTTCGTTAGTAAATATCTCTTTTCCTTCTGCTACGTTTATAATAACATCATGAGATAAACTATCTCTAGCCACTAAATAATTTGCCTCACACTCTAGTAAAGTTATAGATGTATATGGAACAGGTGGATGCTTAAGTCGATCATAATACTTCCCTAATTTTTTATATTTAGGTTCAACGATCCAACGCTCAGTTTGTTGGGCTTGTAAAGCACTTGCTACAAAAAGTAATACACTTGCAAAAATACTCAAAAACAGGCTTTTTTTAATTGACATAAATTTCACATTATTTATCCACAACCCCAATCATACAACCAAATTTCCCATCTAAATCATGGCGATTAATTTCGGGCAAATACATTTTAGAAATAGCACCATCTAAATACAAAGCATTTTTACAGCCTAGTTTGGTTTTAAATAAATCGGCAAAAGTATAAAAATTCACTTCCTCGTTAGAAATAGCAAATACTAAATGTGTATCATCAATAACACCTACGCCGCTACGAATATAATAACTTTCAGAATCTAAATTAAATGCTGGATGGATTTTACCATCAATTACCAACATTGGCCCCGATTGTGTGGCAAAGTCAATAGTACTTAAATCTTGTTGTTGTTTTTTTAGGATTTGTTTTGTTGTTAATACTTCTGCTTTGCCATTGGCTAGTAGAAAAACACCATTGGGCTGCATATAAAAATTACCGTAGCCTTTGGTTTTTGTATCTAAAGGTGCTAATTCTTCTCCGTTTTCGATGTACCAGCCTTGTGGTTGGCGGTTTTTTAAATACATGCCGCCATTAGTGCCGAGTAGTAGTTTTTTATTTTTTGATGCTAGGTAATCTTTTAAATTTTGCAAACTGTATAAATGTTCGCCTGCATCATTTTTCCAATAAAACTCAATATCCTGTTTGTTCAAATCAACATAATAAATATCAAAAAACGTTTTTTTATATTCGATAGTTTGTGCTGCCTGCGGCACTACCTCCTGCTTGGATTTATGAAGCGAAGAAAATAATACGCCGCCAAATAATAATGCGAGTACAATTAATGGAATAATTTTTTGCATTTGCCTTTTTAGTTTTTAGGGATTAAAAGCCAATTCTCTAAAGCGGAAAAAATTTTCCACATATCAATTGACAGCGCAGCGTTCTGACCGCTCACAATGAGCGAAGCGAATGGTCTGACTGCTACTCTGGAAAAACAATAAACTCAGGAGGAATAACTTCGGATAGCCAAATATCGTTTTCTTCTTTGTAAAACTGAATGCCGCTTTGTGAGGCTGCTTGTGCATTTACCCTTAAAATAACCGGTAAATTATCTCGGCGTTTGCCTACAGTTGTTGCTGTTTCGGTATCGGCAGAAAGGTGTACGTATTGGCGTTTCATGGGTAACAAACCGCTTTTTTGGATGAGTGAAACGGTTTTTCTAGCGGTTCCGTGATATAATATTTCGGGGGGATTGCTGGCTTCTTTTTTTATTTTTTGTTGGATGGAATGCCCGTACACGGCTCTAATTTTGTCGTTTTTTATTTGGAAGCGTTGTTTACTGGCTTCTGCCATCATTTCTTCTAGGTCTTGTACTTTTAATTCCTTCCAATAAGTGCGGTGATTTTGTAAGGCTTTCATCATATCTGGCAAGGGAGTCCATCCTTCCTCATCGAGGGAGATGTTTAGTATTTTTGGTTGGTGTCGCAAAGCAAGCGATAGCGTTTTACTGAGTTGCTTATGGTTGATTTTTTGGTTCATGGTTGTTTTGTTTTACCCCCAGTTTAAAATATAGGGTTAATTGTCGGTCATCTATACGAGATTTTTTTTGATGCATTATGTTTTCCATGGAATGAATTCCAAGGCTACAAGGTCGGGCATCTATACGAGATTTTTTTATT
>JAHDBT010000037.1:0-16719 GCA_020630215.1 Bacteroidota bacterium | reverse complement strand
CATGGAATGAATTCCAAGGCTACAAGGTCGGGCATCTATACGAGATTTTTTTATTGATAACTTGGTTATTGAAAATTATTTGGAATTTGTGATTTGATTATTGAACATTTTTTTTAATTGCGTTACGTTTTCCATGGAATGAATTCCAAGGCTACAAGGTCGGGCATCTATACGAGATTTTTTTATTAACAACTTGGTTATTGAAAGTTATTTGGAATTTGTGATTTGATTATTGAACATTAATATTTTTTTTTAATGTGGCAACAATTTCTTCGGCAATGCTTAGGGTATTGTCGCTATTGCAAGCAATTTTTATATTTGCTCTATCATAAAAAATATGTCGTTCTATGAGTTTGCTTTCGATATAGTCGAGTAGTTGTACTTCGTTTTTCAGGTTGCTAACTAATGGGCGTTGCCATTTTTCGTTGATTAAGCGGTCGCATATAATTTGGGGGGCAGCGTAAAGGAATAAGGTAATGCCTTTTTGGTTCATTTGTTCCAGGTTGTCAAAAAAGCAGGGGGTGCCGCCTCCTGTAGCTATAACCGTATTTTGGTGGCTAAAAGTTTCCTCCAAACACTCCTTTTCTATTTTTCTGAAGTATGACTCGCCATGTTCGGCAAAAATTTCGGGTATACTTTGGCGCGTTTTTACCTGAATAGCTGCATCTAAATCTAAAAAATGATATTTTAGTAATTGCGCTAATTTTTTACCAATTGTACTTTTACCTGCTGCCATAAATCCGAGTAGGTAAATACGAGAAGGAATAGCTGGAGTTGTTTTGGGAGTTTCCATTTTGGTTGCTGTTTTTTTTTGCGTGCTAAAGATAATGTTTTTGGCTTAATTGTTTTATTGTTTTGCATTGAATTGTTAAATTGCCTAACTCCCAAATTGCTTTTTTGAACAAACTAAATATTTTTATAATGAACGTTTTTAAACTAACCACCTTTTTTTTATTGATCTTATTATTGGTTGTGGCTTGTCAGCAACAACCCAAACAGACAGGTTCTTCCTCTATAACTACTAGCACAACTGCGGATACAAAACCACCTAGTAAAAACAATTGGATTTGTGTGCCAGGAAAAAGTGTAGGAAACATTCGCCCAAATACAACCGAAAAGGAGTTGGTAGCCATGTTTGGCGAAAAACGGGTTACTTTGGATAGTGTGCTGCGTAAAAGCTCGTACTGGTATTTTACTAAAGTACTACCCGGCACACCTAATGAGTTGGAAATTATTTGGCATCCCAATCAGGTATTTAAGCAAATACAACGCATTCATGTAAAACATCCAGCAGCAAAATGGGTAACCAATTCGGGCATTAAAATGGGAACAACTTTACAGGAGGTCGTCAAATTAAATAAGATAGATTTTAATCTTTATGGTTTTTCTAGTAATTTAGGCGGCAGCGTTTATTCGTGGGAAGGAGGAGAAATGCCACAAGCCCTAGGATTAAAATTTGATTACCAAGCAGATTTGAGTGCCGTAAAACCAGAGGAATTGGAAACGATTGTAAACGTGGAAGAAGTAAACACCTCGAATCCTGTTTTACAAAAAATGGAGGTGAAGGTGAAAGAACTGTATTTTTATTTTGAATAGTGACATGGGAACACTTATAATTTCGACATGTTTATCCAAACGTTAAAAGTAGTTGATATTAAGCTGGGAGGCTTTATGCCCATTACGCTCCAACTAGGAGGCTGGACCAGGCAGCAGGATCAAGCCTCCCAGCTTGTATTAAAAATTGTAAACCGCTTAGATAAACAGGTCCTAATTTTCCACTTTTTCCTTGTTACTAAGCACTAAATATGCTTGCCTATTTTTATTTTTTTTACCTTGAATAAAATCTATTTTTTTTATCACTTGATAATTTGCATCTTTGCAGGGTTTTAAGTAGTAAAACAAATACATATTTAGAGTGACGCATCGGCATTCAAACGGTCTTACTTATGTAATGTTTGGTGCATTACACCATCGTTTTTTATTAAAATTTAATCGGGAAATACATGAGATTAGCCATACCTTTAACAGCCCTATTATTAATAGGGTGGATAGCTGGCGGTAGTTGGTACTATGGTCAGCAATGTTGTGGTAATAAAACAACGGCAGCACCTGTAGCAGCAGCGGCTAAAGATGCTGCTGGAGCTAAAGCGGTAGATGCGGTAAAAGCCGTTAAACCTAAAGCCGTGTTAACTATTCCTCCTTTAAATATTAAGGATGGAACGACCTTTTCGGCAAAAGCTCCTGATAATTTAACCTTCCTTAAATCGAAAGTACCTGCCGATGTTCCTAGCAGCACTTTAAATACGTTTCGTAAAATTGGACAATATTTAAAAAACAACCCTAATAAAGAATTGGTGTTAACGGGTGCCTATGGGTTTGATGAAGATAATCCTAGTAGCTTTCCTAATTTAGGCGAAGCACGAGCCAATAATATCAAAGGGCAGCTCACCAAAATGGGCGTATTGGATAAGCAGGTTAAAGTTAAGGGAAAAGCAAATAGAAATATTGAATTTGTAGATAACAAAATGGCTGGTGGCATTGATTTTGCGTTTAATACCAACACGCCACCTCCACCGCCTAAACCTCCTAAAAAGGAAACAAAAGCCGCATCACTTAGTATGAGTGATGGAAAAGATTTTAGCCTTAGCTTAGATGAAAATGTAGTTTTCTCTAAATCGAGTTACGAATTTGATAAGCCTATGTCTCCAAAGGTTGGAGAAGCTTATAAGAAAGTGGCTACTTATTTAAGTAAAAACCCCAAAAGAGGCATTAAATTAACGGGTTTATACAGCAAAGAAGAAAAAAATACTAGTTTATTGCCTAACTTAGGGCTGGCTCGTGCTAATAATATTAAAGTTGAATTAGAAAAGTTAGGCATTAAAAACCGTCAAATTGTTACGGCAGCACAACTTAAAAACGACCTTGCATTTGCCAATAATAAGCTAAAGGGCGGTGTTGAATACAGCTTTATTGCTGCTGCTGCAGATAATAATGCCGCAGAAAAAGAAAAGCTGGAAAAACTCGCTAAAGAATTAAAAGCTAAAGAACGCCGTTTGTACTTTGAAACTGGCGCAACCTCTTTAAATATTAGTGAAGAGTTACGAAAATATTTTGCCGACTTGATTTACTATTTAGATAAAACCCCTACCGCAAAAGTTGATGTTACAGGTCATACGGATAATGTAGGAGATGCGGCAAAAAATATAAAATATGGGCAAGGACGTGCGGACTTTATAAAAGCATATATGGTAAAAAATGGACTTAAAAGCAAACAAATTGTTACGGCTTCTAAAGGACAAACCAAACCGATTGCCCCTAATACTACTCCAGAAGGGAAGGCTAAAAACCGTAGAGTAGATATTAAATTGAAATAAAAATTAATCATCAACCAATATTCATTATCAATGCAATTTCAGGAATTTATTACCTCTTGTGCTGGCAATACAGCATTACTAATGACCGGTGCGGCTCTGCTAGGGCTGTTACTAGGATGGCTATTGCGTAACTTAAAGGTAGGCCGTTTAAAAAGGCAAATTGCCGACTTACGTTCGCAATACAAAGATGTAGATTTCACCATTCGTCAATATAATGGCATTATTAGTTCGCTAAAGGCCGATAATGAAAAACTAAGCCAAGATGTTGGCACTATACAAACCGTACCTGTTGCGGTAGATGTAGAATATTTGCCTTGGTACGATACCCCAATTTCGTTATTGGTAAGAGGAAAACGCATTCCAGCTAATGCGACCATTGTTACTAGAGTTGCGCCTAATGAGGAAGCAGAAGTAGTAGCTACGGAGGTAGAGGCAGAAGTAGGTGTAGTAGGCTAAAATGAAAATATACCAATTAGCGACATGTTTATCTAAGCGGTTGACACTTTTTTTAGTAGAGGGTACATAGTACATGGTATTTAGACGGCTTCGCTTCGCCGCTGTAATAGTGTCAAGTACTTTTCCTTTTTGGATAAACTTGTCAATTAGCTAAACTTATTGGAAGATACAATGCTATAAAAATAAAAAAGCGACCTAATCTATAAGGATAGGTCGCTTTTGTTTTATATTTTTTGGAAAGCATTACTTTTTTAAGTAGCTATCTTCCATCTTAAACTTTTTCACTAGGATATAGTAAAAAATTGCTCGGTATTTATTACGGTTAGAACTACCCATTTCTTGGCAAACTTCTTTGATAGCGTCATCTAGTTTTGCACTATCTTCCATTCCCCATTTCTTAATTAATAGGTTTTTCTTAACACGTTCTAGTTCTGCTTTTTCAGAACAAGATACTTTAGAGGCATCTTTACGATAAATAGATGGGCCTAAAGATTTGGTAACGGCTTTTAGTAAATCATCATCTACCTTCATGCCTAACTTTTCAGTCATTTGCTTTTTGTAAGTATCCAAAGCTTCTACAAACTTGCTCATGCTAATAATTTTTGTTTAAACGAAAAAATAAAGTTTCACAGCGCAATTATACACATTTTTTTTACAAAAAACTTACTTATAGGCAAGATTAATAAACAAAAACTAAAAAAAAAATTTCTAGCTCAAATTAACATAAACAATTCATAGCCAAAGGTAAGCAAAATAGGATTTCTTCACATACAAGTGCAGCTAACATTTACCTTACATTAACGGCAGCAACAAAATAAAAAAATTAGCGTATATACTCCATTCTTTTAGCCATCATAAACATCACTAAAATGATTTTTTCGATACGTTTGCGTTTATAGTTCGTATTCATTACTACTTGCTCGGTGTAAGTTAATTGTGACTGATTGAGGGTAAAAGTGCCCATTTCTTTAAAGACTTCTTCCTTCATCAGTTTTCGTATTTCATCATCTAGCAAACCCGTAACAAATTTTGGATTGCCATTTACCTCAAAACGTTGGTCAAAGGCTTTATCACCTGTTTCGATATCCGTTTTTTTACGTCCCCAATACTTATCCCAAAAAGTTTTCATCCCTTCGGTGCTTATTGCCATACTGTTGCCATAATGAATAACATCTATGGTAATAGTTGTGTAATAAGTCGATATCATTATCCCAGGTTTTTCGTGCATATAAATAACGATATTCTTGTTTAAAAACTTCCCTCCTAGGCCTACTGTTATCCAACCAAAATCGAATAAACCCTGTACAGGAGCCCGAATGCCTACTCCAGGCGTAGGAGTGTTGAGTTGCGCTTTTAACAATTGAAACTGCTCAATTAACTTTCCGTTTACCCACCGCACATAACCTCTTACTATTAAAAACATAATAGCTGTTAACACAACTAATATAACTACTTCCCATGTATACAGATACTGGATGAACCCTACAATTAGTAATAAAAAGAACAGCATGGTATACAGTTCTTTCCAATTTACATATTGTTTAGCAGGTTTGCTTTTAAAAAATTTAGGACGTGCCATGAAGAGAAGGTTGTTTGGTTAGTTCCACATATCGGTTAAGCCACCAATTAATCCGAAGGTAAGCATCCAATAACCAATATGAATAGCTAGGTTTTTAAAACTGCGTCGTTCAAATAAACCATTGGTAACAAGAATAGGAATTGCTAGAAAAATAGACAACATAAAGCCATGTAAAAACCCATGTCCAAAGGAGTGATTACTGCCAAAGACCAATTGCCCATCTACTACATCTTTATGTATAAATTCGATGATAAAATCCAATCCAAAAGCTAATAAAAAGGATAATACAAACGATATGCCCATTACCAAAGGCATGTTAAATCCTTGTTCTAATTCTTTTTCGGTTTTACCAATAGATTGCATCCAAGCAGTACCAAATACTTTAGGGTTGTACCAAATAAAGCCTACTATTGTAGGAATAAAAGCAGCAACGATTAATGCTAAAAAATTAAAGCTAAAATCCATGATAATTTTATTTTGAGATGAGGAAATTTACCGCAATATAAGCATTACCTATTAAATTTCTATCCTCTCGTTAAAATTACCCTAAATATTCTGGTACTAGCTTATCATAAATCAGTCCTACGCCATTCATTTTAAATTTGTGTGCAAATACATCTTGTTCGGAAGCTACAATTTTAAAGAGTTGTTCATTTTGATAATGTAGGGCTACACTATCGTCGGCGGCAATACCTGCTTTCATGTTGCCACTTAAAATTAAATTTTTGTAGTGTTCTTGTCTAAAAGCTTCGCCATTAAAATGTGGGCAACTACTGCCCGATAAAAGTCCTAAACAGTCTAAGGCTCGTAATTCGGTAGGATACGAGTCGGTTAATCCTTGTTCAAACCAGCACATTGCTCCTGCACTAATCCCACATAAAATAGTTCCATTTTGGTAGGCTTGTTTTAAGGCTTTATCCAAACCCCAAGCTTGCCAAAGAATTAATAGGTTACGGGTATTGCCTCCTCCAACATAAATAATATCTTGTTCTAGAATAAAGTCGGCAATGGTCTTTGTATGCCCATTAAACAGCGATAAATGAGAGGGGGTACAATCTTCTTGTTCAAAAGCAAAATAAAATCGTTGAATATAGCCTTCGGCATCGCCGCTTGCAGTAGCCAAGAAACAAATTTTAGGCTGTGGTTTATTGGCTGTCGCTAATATATACTTATCCAGTAGTGGATTATCGGGTTCCATAGAAAAACCGCCACCGCCTAATGCTATGATATTTCTGGTTATTGAATTATTACTATTCATTTAGTGGAATTTTGAACTGATACTATTTCGGGCTTTTCTTCTTATTTCCTAACCAATTTTGTACCAAATTATGACTTTAACTAAATTGTTAAGTCACGAAACAAATAAACAGATTACATTAAAAGGAAAATTATTATGTTATGCGCTGTTTTATTTCTTCCACTTCTTCAATGCTTAAGCCCATGAGTTCGCTAGTTGTTGCTACGGTCATGCCTTTTTGTAAGCAGTTTGCAGCAATTTTTATTGCTTTCCGCACTTCTCCTTCTTCGATTCCTTTTTCAATATTTTGCTTCGCAATATACTCCTCCCTCAATTTACGAGCTACCTTAGTACTCTCCGCTATTTTTCTGGCAGCACGTTCTTCGGGTGTTAGGTTATCTACATTAATAATTTCGGCGGCTTTCATTATTAAAGTATTTGCCGTATTTATTTGTGGGTTTTGAGGATGGTGAATAGATTGATAAACCAAATCTAGCCAATCTCTAATAGCCTTTGGTGTTTCTTCATCTTTGTGATAAGCGTTTAAAAATACTAGGCGGTGGTTAAAAACGGATATCTCCTCCCCTTTTAAGTTTTTAGGATTTAAAGACGATACGAGTACTTCGTTTCTTACCGCTTTATTTTTTTTATCAGAAATGGTGTAAGGGGCAGTCATTACCACAATACCGTACACCTCTTTGTCGATATTATAGGTTTGGTAAGTTCTTTGTAGTTCGGCAATCGTCATTAAAAAATAGTGTAGGAAACGGTCAAAATTGTGGTCGTACTCTATGCGCTGAATTTCTATTACAATGCGTTCGTCTTCGCTTTCGGCAAAAATGTCTAGCCTAAAATCTATGTTTCCGATTTTGGGGTCGAAACGTTTTTCTGTTTCTATTTTACCAATTTTCACATCAAGGCCTAGCACATCCTTTACAAATCCAGTAAAGATTTCTTTATTGGTAAATGCTTTTTTGAAAATGACCTCATTGTCTAAATTTGCTAACATGGTTTTTAAATCTAAAAAAAACTTCAATTGCGTGATAAGTACCTATATTCAAATAATCGACACTTACAAAAAAACTCACCTCCTAAAGTTACAACAAATTACTAGGTATAGCAAACAAACATTTTATAGGCTCCGGCAGTTCCATTAATGCAAAAAAGGCATAAACCCAATTATGCAGGTTTATGCCTTTAAAATTTTTAAATGCCTAATATCTAATTTGAGCAATACCAATAATACTTACATTGGGTTGGTATAAGTTAAAATCGGCAACGGTTACGGTGCGGTCTAGGTTTAAGTCTCCTTCTAGGTACATGTTAATTGAGGAGGTTTGGCTTAGGTAAAAATTAAAGTCGGCAACAGTAATTACCCCATCTCCATTTACATCTCCTGCACGCAAAGCATATTCGCCTGTGCTTAACTCCACAGGTTGAGTATCGTTGCCTGCTATTTGGGTAAAATCAGTAAAATCGTAGGGACTGGCATTGGGTAAGGCAACGGTGGTGGACCCTAATAATGCTAGGTGATTGCGATGTTTTACAGAAAGGTAGTAGCTCGTACCAGCGGTTAAAGTGTAAAACGGCATACCAACACTTCCATCTGCATCTGCTATTGTTCCATCACTTAATAAAAGTCCTGCACGTTGTTCTAACACCTGAAAATTATCCGCATCATCTCTTACTTCTACCAAAATCCAATCAACCGTATTAGTGGGAAAATCGCTTGCGCTTGCAACTTGTTCGCTTCCACCATAGTTCCAAGGAGGTCGATTAAATGGTTGCTCCAAATCTATTAAATCATTATCTCGTAGTCCAGTGTTCATCATTCCGCTTGTTGCGTTGTAAGGACCTTCTAGCCACAGTTTTGCTTGTACTATTGTTGGGGCGGTAGTTGCATCCTCACTTACGGTAATATCGGCAGTAAAAGTAGCCTTATCTTCATTGCCAGCAATCAACACATAATAAGTACCAGCTGGTACACAGGTTGTCGTTGTTAAATTATCGCCTGTACCCATGCAGGCATTGGCTAAGGAAGTACTTCCATCAACTACTAATCCAGGGTAAGTGCCTATGTTTCCTTCTATATCTTCTTGTAAAAAATCGGGGCAAACTACATTGCTTAAAATGCTTACATTTAAATTACCGCTGCCTTGCCAATCGCTAATATCAACGGTTATTTGGTTACAGTCGTATGCTGCATTTACTTGGTAGTAAGCCGTTGTTCCAGTAGTAATGCCGCCTGCGTCGGGGCAGGGTTGATTGGCGGGGGTAAAGTAACCACTATTTTGTGCGGTATTACATAAACAATTGCTTACAGTTTCTACCTCCGAAAGTCCTATACCTGCGTAATTTAAAACGGTTGGGTCGCCACAGGTAAAACCAGGTTCGTATTGCGATACTTCTAGGCAAATAGTACCAGGGTTGTTATCAAAAGTTTCTATTTGAAACCACGCACCTACATTGTTTACGGTAGCACTCGTAATTAAGCTAGAACTATTTAACAACAAAGTATTAACAGCTGGGTCGTCGGGAATAATCCCTGGGGGAAGTACTACTTGGTTATCGTGTACGGTACGGGCGGCATCGTAGCACAGGGCGTTGTCGTAAATAAATCCGTCGCTACAATCAACCGTATAACCTAAGGTTAGCGAACCATTTAAAACAATGGTTCCATTAATATCGAAATTGGTATTAACTGTTGGTGCATTATTAGGATAGCCGGGGTAATCTTTCCAAGCAAAAACAATAGAGCCATTGTAGTCGGGAATATTATCGTAGGGGTCTTCTACGTAGAGCCAAATATCGTTGGTAATGCTGCCCGAACCACAAGCAGGAATAGGTTCGGCACTAGCAGTTGCAGCAGTTAGGTCGATGCACATGGTTTGACAACTATTGGCAAAACTGGCAATATTAATTGCTTGTGATGTATCGCACTCATCTGGTACGGTGCTTGGTTGGGTAATAGTATAGCTATTGCATTGTGCTTTTAAATAATTACTGCTTAGTATAAACAGGCAAAAGCCCATCATTATCATAAAAAACGAGTACGGTTGTTTCATAAAATCAGGTTTAAATTAGTTAAAGTCTATTTCAAAGATAATATTTAAGTGTTAATAATACTTAATAAGCTATCCAGAAAATCAAAATTATCTTTAAGCAAAAATGCGAAAAACAAATAACTTTCAATAGTACACTTTAGCAAGTTTGTCTAAAAAAAAGGAAGCATCTACTATTATAAACAACTGATTACCAATATTTAGCAAGCTTTTATTGTAGCGTTTTTCCACAATAATACATTCCTTATTACTACGTTAGTACTATGCGAATGGCTCTCTTGTTAAGAAAAAAAAAGAATTAGTTTTGCAGTAACACCTGTATAGATGTACAGTAATAAAAAAAAGTGCTTATTTTTGTATTTCTAAAATTTCCAACAGTTAATAATATAATTAAAATATTAAATCATGCAGAAAGTTAAATTTATAATTATTTGTCTTAGCCTAATTGCATTTATAGGATGTAATGATACGAGTACTTCTAGCAG
The DNA here is from genome assembly GCA_020630215.1 of Bacteroidota bacterium. GTDB lineage: Bacteria > Bacteroidota > Bacteroidia > Chitinophagales > UBA2359 > JAHDBT01. The sequence goes on along the minus strand of JAHDBT010000037.1, from coordinate 6,526 downwards.
CAGTTCTAAAGCCGATAAGCCAGTAGATGATAAAAAAGTAAACTGGGTAAGTCTTAGCGAACTAGAAGAGAAAGCTAAAAAAGACCCTAAAAAAGTAGTGGTTGACTTATATACCAATTGGTGTGGGTGGTGTAAAAAAATGGACAAAGCAACGTTTCAACATCCAGATATTGTGAAGTACATTAACAAAAACTTCCATGCGGTAAAGTTTAATGCAGAAACACAAAACACCATTAAATTTAGAGGGGAAGATTACCAATTTGTTCCTGGCGGACGTAAAGGCACAAATCAGTTAGCAACTCGCTTAATTTTAGGCGACAAACCAAATGGAAGAATGGGTTATCCTACTATTGCTTTTTTAGATGAGAAATTAGAACGTATTGATGCCTTTGCAGGTTATAAAGATGCTAGTAAATTTGATCCATTGATGCACTTTATTGCAGAAGGACATTACAAGGATAAAACATTAGCACAATACCAACAAAACTTCCAATCTAAAATTGCGCCTACTCCTCCTAGAGGAGCTAACAATGTTAGAACAAACAATAATCAAGGAAAAACACCAGGTAAGCCTAAAATACAGGTGAAGAAAAATGTTCGTGAGAACCAAAAGTAGTTTTGAGTTAGAAGGTATAAAGTACTTTTGTAGAAAGTATGAGCCTAAGTAACGCATAAATAAAAAACAAAAAGGTAGCTGGCAAAATTAAATTTGTCAGATACCTTTTTTTTTGTTTTCGTAGAACGTATTTTTGTAGAAGGTAGAAAGTATTAGCCTAGATAAAAAACGTATGTGTACCTGCTACAAAATGCTATACTCTGGTTATCCAGTTATAGCGGTCTTCTTTGCGTCCACGTTTAATGCCTTCCATTTCGGCTTTAATGCCTTGCGAAATAGTACGTTCTTCTATAGGAGGTAAGGAGTAGTTTTCGCCTCTAAAACCAATATCACTAATATAGGTAATTGTTGCAGCGGTTCCTACACCAAACATATCTTGCAAAGTACCGTTTTTGTGTGCATTAATCACCTCTTCTACCGATACTTTTTTCTCGATAACCTCTTGTCCTGCATCACGCAATAATTGGATAACGCTTTTACGGGTAATGCCTGGTAAAATGGTGCCATCTAATTTAGGCGTATAAAATTTACCATCTATTTGGAACATTACATTCATCGTACCAATTTCTTCTACATATTTATGTTCTAAGCCATCCGTCCATAAAATTTGATCGTAGCCTTCTGCTTTTGCTATTGATGCAGGATATAAGGTTGCTGCATAATTTCCTGCTGCTTTTACCGCCCCTGTACCGCCTGGAAATGCCCGAACATATTTTTCGGAAATTAATACTTTTACTGGATATGGATAATAAGGGCCTACTGGACAAGTAAAAATAACAAACTTGTAGCGCTGTGCTGCCTTTACTCCTATAAATGGATCGTTTCCATAAATAAACGGACGAATATACAGTGCACTTTCTGGCACATCAGGCACCCATTGTCGATCTAACTTTACCACCTCTTTTAAACACTCCATAAAAACATCAACAGGTACAGGTGGAATGCCCATACGCACTGCCGAATCGTACAAACGTTTACCATTTTCTTCTGGACGAAACAGCAACACATCATCACTATTTTCATCCCTATTCGCCTTCATCCCTTCAAATATCGCCTGCCCATAATGCAGCACAGAGGTTCCAGGGGTCATATCGGTTAAGTTACCATAAGGAATTATTTGCGGAGCTTGCCACTCGCCATCTTCGTAATCCATCACAACCATGTGATCGGAAAAAACTCTCCCAAATGGAATGTTATTAAAATCAACCGTCGCAATTCGAGAATGTGGTACTTGTTTAATACTCATCGGACGTTTAAGAATATCTGCCATGTTTATGTAAAAATTTTTATTTGTGAAATAAGAATATAATTATCGTGTGTGCTAACAATAAGCTCGCTTTTTAGTGCTACTCTTTATGTTTTCAATATACCTTTTTTTAATGAAAAAGCCAAATGAGCCTTTTGTATGTAAGTTATGTTAAACAGATCGGCTGCTTTAATGAATTATCTATTTTAATTTTATTGGCTTGCCATTTAACTTTTTCAGTAGAATATTGTTTACCTTGTGTGTTCTCCTAGTACTTGAAAAAAACAACAAAAATATACATGAAAAATCACGATATAAAAACCCTAGGGCAATTAAAAGCTAGTGGCTATAAACCTCAAACGGTAAAGGAAGAATTGCGTAGTAACCTAGTACAAAAACTCCAAACAGGCGAAAAGGTTTTTGAAGGAATTATTGGCTACGACAATACCGTTATTCCAGATGTGGAACGAGCCATTTTATCTCGCCACAATATTATTTTACTAGGATTACGTGGCCAAGCAAAAACCCGTTTAGCCCGCTTAATGGTGCATTTACTAGACGAGTACGTTCCTATTGTTGCCGGCTCCGAACTAAACGACGATCCGCTACAACCGCTGTCTCGTTATGCCAAGGATAAAATTGCCGAACTAGCTGACGAAACCCCTGTTGCATGGCTGCATCGCAACGACCGCTACTCCGAAAAACTGGCAACGCCCGATGTTAGTGTTGCCGATTTAATTGGAGATGTAGATCCGATTAAAGCTGCTAATTTGCGTTTGTCTTATTCTGACGAAAGGGTTATACACTTTGGTCTTGTACCTCGTTCACATCGTTGTATTTTTGTTATTAACGAACTGCCCGATTTACAAGCACGCATACAGGTTTCGTTGTTTAATATTTTGCAGGAAGGAGATATTCAAATTAGAGGTTTTAAAGTACGAATGCCCCTAGATATTGCTTTTGTTTTTACCGCCAATCCCGAAGATTATACCAACAGGGGAAGCATTGTAACGCCGCTAAAAGATAGAATTGAAAGTCAAATTTTAACCCACTACCCTCCTACCGTCGAACTATCCAGAACCATTACCGAACAGGAAGCCCGATTAAAAGACGTACAAGCAGCAAACATTACCTTTAACGATTTATCGAGAAATTTAATTGAGCAAATTGCTTTTGAAGCGAGAGCTAGTGAGTACGTAGATTCTAAAAGCGGGGTGTCGGCACGTTTAACCATTTCGGCATTCGAGAATTTGGCCAGTGCTGCCGAACGACGCATACTGATTAACGGCGAAAAAAGAACACATGTACGCATGGGCGATTTTTGGGGCGTAGTGCCTGCCATTACGGGTAAAATAGAATTGGTATACGAAGGCGAACAAGAAGGGGCTTTTATTGTAGCACAAAATTTAATTGGCAAAGCAGTACGTACTTTATTTACCCAATATTTTCCCAATCCCGAACAGCTAAAACGCAAAAAACAACGCAATATTTACCAACCCATTATTGATTGGTTTGGCAATGGCGCAAATGTTGATTTAATGAACGACCTTAGTAATAAGGATTATAAAGCCACTCTAAGTAGTATTCCTAATTTAAATACTATTGTAGAAGGATTTCATGCCCAATTACCTCCTTCGGAAAAGTTATTTTTAATGGAGTTCTTACTACACGGTTTAGCAGAATATTCTTTACTAAGCAAATCGCTCGTACAATCGGGTTTTCACTTTAAAGATTTATTTAGCAGCATGTTTGATATGGGCAAAAATGGAGATGATGACGACGAGGAAGATTATAGAAAACATTTTTAGTTAAATTGCATCTGCAAAGGGAAAGGAAACACGTAAAAAAAAAAATGCCCAAACGGTTCATTAGAACCGTTCGAGCATTTATATCCATAGCATTACAGTATTGTTAAGTTCTTTACTTCAGTAACATTAATTTAGTGTGTTGCTGCACGCCTTTGTTTGTAGATAATTTACACAAGTACATGCCTGATGGTAAATTATTGGCATCAAAAGCAAGTTTATAAGCTTTATTACTTTGTGCTTGTTCGTTAAACAAAGTAGCTACTTTTGCGCCATTAGTACTGTACACTTCTACTAGCACATGGTCTGATTCGGCTAATGAAAATTCGATGTTTGTGGTATTTACAAATGGATTTGGCATTGCTTGCATCTGAACTTCTGCGGGAGTACTCGCTCCTATTTTACCTCGTCCTCTGCGTCTTCCTTCTATCCAGTACCAGCCCATCGTTAATTCGTTCGTATCTGTATCACTAACCGTTACAGCATACCAGCCCATACTCAATCCACTTATATTTTGGTTGGTACTAGCATAGCCGTATGGGCCGCCCCATGTATAACTATAATTACCACTACCACCTTGTACAAAAATATCAATTTCACCTGTTCCGCTTCCAAAATCGGCTTGTGTATCATAACCTGAAATATGTAATGGCAAGTTATTATCAAATAAATTAACCGTCATTTCGCAGCCCGATGCATCGGTAATGGTAACCGACCAAACAGCCGAATCGCTATAAATAACATTTAAGGTAGTTGCTTCTCCATTAGTTGGATATACTACGGTATGGCGTACATATCCCATCGCATCCCAATCAAAAGTATAAGGTGCAACACCTGTTTCAATAGCAACACTAAGGCTATTGTAAGCATATGTACTTACCCCGCCATTATTGCCTTGTGTAATTTCGGTAGTTGTACCCAATAATAAGCAAGCACCTACTTCTAATTCTGCGTCATCTGCGGTATTGTTATAACTTGCACTTGCACTAGTACTTACACTAGTTGTTGCACCAGTAGAAGTAGGTCCGTCAACAGTATTGCTGCCGCTAGTAGTACCTGTAACAGGTTCGGATGTAGCACCTCCTGTACTTGCGCCTGTTGCCGCCCATGCTCCAGTAGTAGTACCATCAGTATATCCAGTTGTAGCATTCCAAGTATTAGGAGAACTATAAGTGCCTGTTGTACTAGTTACCCAAGGATTCCAACCACCAGAACCAGTTGTGCTGCCTGTGGTAGCATTCCAAGTATTAGGAGAACTATAAGTGCCTGTTGTACTAGTTACCCAAGGATTCCAACCACCAGAACCAGTTGTGCTGCCTGTGGTAGTCCATCCATAGTAGCCAGTAGTAGCCCCTGTATAAGGATAGGTAACAATACCCGTTGTATCTGGTTCTTCGCCTAAAGGCACACATTGTATTACTGCTTCCCATCCATCATGTCTTACGCTGCCATCCGAAAGGAAATTAAAATACAAGCAACCTGATGCATCGGTAGAATTAATAGGCGTACCTAAAACACCGCCAGGATAACCCGTTCCATATCCATAACTGTAGCAATAACTACCAATATAAGGAGCTGCAGGATTATCGCCATTATAAATAAATAACTCATCATAGCAGCCGCCACTTCCCCAACTTTCTAGATCAAAGTAAGTAAAAATAACGGAAACATATTCTGTAGCAGCATCGTCAGGACAAATAATCCAAGTAGTGTTTTCATTATTGTAATACACATTAGAACCGCCAAAATCGGTAAACACATCATCACAACCTAGATAAAAGGTTTCCTCTATAACGCCATAATTACCCGTTGAAGAACCTGTGGTTGTGCCATAGTAATAATCGCCAGTTGTTGCACCTGTTACTGGCCAATAATTATAGCTGCCCGTTGTACTGCCAGTTGTTGGCCAATAATTGTAACTGCCAGTTGTTGGTCCAGTTGCAGGAAAATAATTATAATCGGGATTACCCGTTGTGCTGCCAGTTGTTGGCCAATAATTATAACTACCAGTTGTTGGTCCAGTTGCAGGAAAGTAATTATAATCGGAATTACCTGTTGTGCTGCCTGTAGTAGTACTAGTCGTCATTGCGTTAAGTGCATCACTATTTATGAGTAAAACAAGTAAACAACAACCTATCCATATAGTATTTTTTAATTTCATTAAAAATCATTTTGGTTTAAAGATTAACAATGTCAGATTAATGTCAAAAAACGAGCCAAAATGCCATTTAGCTCCTATAGTAAAATAAGCATGACTATCAATACTCCATACGACTACTACACTTTACCTTTTTTTCTCTTTCGAGTGTTAACTTACTAATAACCAAACCATTAAGGTACACTAACATATAATTACCTAACTAATAATGGGATGCGTATTCCCCCATTCTTCTCCAAAAACCAAATCACTAATTGGCTTGCGTGCTCTGGGGGCTTTTTCTCTTTCTGCCATTTCTGGCGAAAGGATATCGGGGTCGCCTAATTTTCCCATCGCTAAAATGGTCATTACGCCATAGTCATCAGGAATTTTAAATAGCTCGGTTGCTTTTTCGGGAATAATGCCAATCATTTGATGTACATACACCTGATGTTCTAGGGCTTGCAAGGAAATATAGGCAGCAGCAGCTCCACAATCGTATTGCCAAGCATCGTTCGGTTCGTTATTATGCGAAAAGCGTTTTTTGCCTACAATCATTAATAATATGGGGGCAGATTTGCACCACATTTGGTTAAACGGTACTAGACTTTCCATTAACTTATCGTAAGCAGTTCCTTCGCCTTTAATGCCCAACACAATGCGCCACGGCTGCTCATTAAAGGAAGATGCAGACCAACTCATTGCCTCAAAAATAGTGTTTA
>JAHDBT010000036.1 GCA_020630215.1 Bacteroidota bacterium | reverse complement strand
GCTTTTACCTTATCAACGTAGTCTAATTTTTCCCAGGTAAACGTTTCAAAATCGCCTACTGTAGCTGCGATACGTCCCATGTGGCCGTATGCTGCGGTTGTGGAGAAAATAGGATTTTTTAGTCCAAAGCGTTTTACAATGGCATTAGGGCGCATATCAAAAACACCATCTACTTTTTTAGCAATTTCGGCATCACTTAAACCTATTTTAGAAGTACCATAAGTATTTACATAAATACCTACTGGCTGTGCTACGCCAATAGCATAAGCTACTTGTACTAATAGTTGGTCGGCAATTCCTGCTGCTACCATGTTTTTAGCAATATGACGAGTTGCGTAGGCTGCCGAACGATCTACTTTAGAGGAATCTTTTCCAGAGAAAGCACCGCCGCCGTGTGCGCCTTTTCCTCCATAAGTATCTACAATAATTTTACGACCTGTTAAACCTGTATCTCCATGAGGGCCACCAATAACAAACTTACCTGTTGGGTTAACAAGGTAACGAATATTATCGTCGAATAAACTTTGTATGCGTTCTGGTAATTGTGATTTAATTCTAGGAATTAAATGTTCCACAACGTCTTTGGCAATCGTATCTTGCATACCTTTATCGGCTGCTGTTTGTGTAGTTGCATCATCTGCTTTAACAAACTCATCGTGTTGTGTAGAAATAACAATGGTATCAATACGAACAGGTTGGTCTTGGTCGTTGTATTCTACCGTTACTTGCGATTTTGAATCGGGACGTAAGTAAGTCATTACTTTTCCTTCTCTTCTAATAGCAGCTAGTTCTTGCAATAATAAATGCGAAAGCTCTAATGGCAATGGCATGTAGTTATCTGTTTCGTTGGTTGCGTAACCAAACATCATTCCTTGGTCGCCAGCACCTTGTTCTTCTTCACTTGCACGTACTACGCCACGATTAATATCTGCTGACTGTTCGTGTAGTGCAGAAATTACACCACAAGACTTTGCATCAAATTGATACTCTGATTTGGTGTAGCCAATACGATTGATTACATCCCGTACTACGGTTTGCACATCAACGTAAGCGGTACTTTTTACCTCGCCACTTACAACTACTAAACCTGTTGTTACAAGCGTTTCACATGCTACTTTTGATTCGGGATCTTGCCGTAAAAATTCATCTAATATTGCATCAGATATTTGGTCGGCTACTTTATCAGGATGTCCTTCGGATACCGATTCGGACGTAAAAACGTAAGCCATAATATAAACTTAATTATGATTGAATAATTTATTTGTAAAAGCCACTTTTAAAAAGTGGTGCAAAAATAGGTTTTTTATTTTTAAAAGTAGATGCCTTACCAGTTTTCTAATCTTTTTATTACAATTTACAGCTATGAACATTCGCTTTTTGTTACTTTAGTGAATATTTTTTCTTTTTTGTAGGGTTTTTAATGTATAAAACTTTTAATTTACGGAGGTAATGAGGACGTAAGAAAGTGATTGTTATGCATTATAATTACCATTAATTAGCAGTCAGCACTTGCTTTAAGCTTGTTAAGCCATCGAATTTTTAAATAATGATAGGAAAAAGACAGAAACATGTTCATTTTATATTTATTTTTGTGAAAAAATAGAAATCATACGCTATGACAGAACATATACCTGGTATTTACAACTATTGCGACCGATGGTGTGAGCGTTGTGTTTTTACTAAACGTTGCCGCATTTTTTCAGAACAACAGTCTATTATGGAAGAAGTAAATGCTGCGGACGAGAGCGAGGACGATGGCAGCGAAAAGTTGCTGAAACATGCCCTAGATAGTTTTGCGGAGGCGATGCGCTTAATTCAAAACTGGGCAAAGGCACACGGGGTTACTTTAGATACCGACAACTCAGACATGCCTGAGCGAAATCCTTCCATAGAAGCAGCAAAAGAGCAACTGGTTTCGGCAGGTAGAAACTATGCTAAAATGACGGATAAATGGTTCAGCGTTAATTCTTACTTGTTTAAGGATAAGGAACAAGAAATGCAACTGAAATTTGATTTGGAAATTGGCGATATAGAAAAAGAATTTGCCGAACTGGTAAATGCCCTAGAAGTAATTAGGCATTACCTGTTTTTTATTCCTGCAAAAATTAACCGTGCTTTTGCTAACCTAGGCTGGGATTTTGACGAAGACGAAACGGTGCAAAATGACTCGAATGGAAGTGCGAAGATTGTACTAATAGCCATTAGTAAAAGCCTTAGTAGCTGGGAAATGATTCGCCAGTTTTTTCCTGAAAAAACCGATGAACTGATTGATATTCTAATGTCGTTACAAAAATTGAAAGGACAAATGGAAACCCAATTTCCTAGTGCATATGCTTTTAAGCGACCAGGTTTTGATGATATTATTTAAAATAAGTGGCTTTTTTTCTTTAAGATATACATAGCCATATAATAGATTGTAAAAATGATTTGGCTAAATAAGCTTGAACAATAGCGTGCAAGCCTTTGTAACTCTTCTTGTTTTTTTTCGTTAAAATTAGCTATATTGTAATAGTTTTTATCGTTCAGGTTTATCTTGGTTTAGTAGATGTTGGTGAGTGTTTAGCATATAGACGCTTCTAGTTTACTAGGAGATAGACAGGTCGTTTTTAACTAGTAATGACGCTATTTTTTACAAAGACAAAGTACAATCATTTATGGCTATTCTTTCAACAAAACGTGCTAAAAAAAAGATTTCCTCCAAGGCAAAAGTAAATGCAAACACCAAAGCCAACACGCAATTTGATATTTACTTCATGCGAATGGCCATTAAACTAGGCTTTAAACACCTCATTCCTCGCTTTGACCAAGCACATACTTATTCAGACAATATTCGTTTACATTTAGATATTGTAGAAGTAGATAAAAATGCCCCTACAATTGTATTTATTCCTGGTACGGCTGTTTACGCTTTGTGCTATGCCGAGTTTATGGTGCAACTGGCCGATGGGGGGTATAATGTAATTGGCTTTGACCCGCGAGGGCATGGGCGTAGTGGTGGAAAAAGAGGCGATTATACCGTGGAAGAATTGATGCGGGATACACAAGCCGTAATTACCTACGCCATCGAAAACTACAGCGATGAGGTATCCTTGGTTGGTTCTAGTCAAGGAGGCATTACCGCTTTTTATGTGGCTGCTATCGACGACCGTGTTAAAACAGCCGTATGCCAAAACTTTGCCGATTTAGGCGACCCTTCTAGCACACAGTTGAGCAGAATTCCTTGGTTGGTAAAATTTACTAAACCTGCTTTTGTTCCTTTAGCACAATTATTTCCACAGTTTAAAATTCCTATTTCGGCTTATATCAATTTAAGTAAGGAAAAAGTAAAGTACTTTGGCAACGTACAAAAGTTTTTAGATATAGATCCTTATACCTTAAAATCGGTGCGGTTGCGTACTTTAAAATCGTTGGCAACCACACCTGTGCCTTGTCCTATTGAGAAAATAAAAACGCCCATTATGGTGATACAGCCTGGGTTGGATAATATCTTTCCTGTGAAATATACCAAACGGCTGTTTAGGAAATTAACCTGCAAAAAACGCCTCCAAATATTTACTTCCTACACGCATACCCTCCTGTTCGATAATGCCATTGAGGTATCTCCCGCAGTTTTAAACTGGCTGAACGAAGTGCATCAAATTGCATAGCAATTTTGGTAGCGAGTATATGGTATTTGGTACTTGGACTGCTTCGCTTCGCCTTAAAAGCTTTGTACTTTTCCTATTTTGCTAATCGCCATTCCATCATATCTTCATTGTCTTCGCTGCGTAAATACAAGTAGAGGGTTAAAATAGAAGCTGCAGCAAAAATATGCCATAATGCATGTGGCGGAATCCATAAGTTATAATCGCAAAGGGTTTTGTATTTATCGCCTGCATAAAGTGTCATGCCCATAGCAATAGCGGTTACCGATATTAATAGGTAGCGTTTATTGGTGTAATTAGATACCCTAAACTCTAAGAAAATAGCGGTTAAAGTAATTAAAGCTACTAGCGAAGGAATAACAACTGCACTGTTCATATGCCATTTTAAGAGGGTTAAAATGGTAACCATTATGCCAAACGCAATTAAAAAACGGCGAATGAGTCGTATGCTTGTTTCCTTGGTGGTTTTGTTGTAGTAGTAATTGTTAATTTTATGGAGATTATAAAAAATGGGCAGTAGCACAATGGCAAATACCGCCCCCATATCTAACTGTTGTGCCACTCTAATAAGCGATGCATGGAAAAAAGTGCTTGCAAAAAACAAGAAAATACAACTCATTGCATATATACGTGTGTATATAGGGTAACGAACCATTAAATTGGTGGTTTTCTTTTTTCTACGATCTTTGTTGGCCAATATCCACAGCATAATTCCTACAAATAAATAAGGAATATTGGTTAAGGTATTTACGGGTTCTCTCACCAAATTATCCATCCTTGAATACTCGCAAAAAAACACATCAATATCTTGTTCTACGGGGTAGTTGTCCCAAACATATCCAGAGTAATTTAAAACATAAGCTACGAGTACTAAGGCTAGTCCAATAAGGCCAGAAATAATTAAAGGTATACGAATCAATTTCTTTACAGGTGGTTTCATTTTGTGTAATCTAATTTTAATGTTTAATAACAGAGATTGGGCATACTTCTTTTGTAAAAGGATATAGAAATATATCTCCTAATAAGGGGTGTGTAAGCTTTCTTCTTGAGGTAATGTTGTATAGCCACTGCTAAACAATGGAAGTTGGGTTAAGCAGTAGTACTTGCTAGGATGCGTAGAAGTTAGTTTTTTTTGAGAGGTACGTATAGCGGAAAATAATAACGCAAAAACCAAGCCATTGGTTGCTTATTTTCGGAAAGCTGCTTTTACTTTTATACCATAACGAGGACGTAGGGTAACTAATGGTTGTGCTTCAATAACCTGATTTGGCAGTACTTTAAATTGGTAGCGTTTTACTAGTTTGGCTACTAGGAATTGCATTTCCATTAACGCAAAATTATTGCCAATACATAACCTAGGCCCGCCACCAAAAGGTAAATAGGCATTTTTTTGTTCGGGGCTTAAATTGCCGGGTGCAAATCTATCGGGATTAAATTGTTCGGGATTGGGCCAGTAGTCGGGGTGATGGTGTACGCCGTAGATAAATAGAAACAACGAATCGCCTTTTTTTATCGGATAACCACCAATCTCATCGTCGCCTAGTGCTAGGCGGTCGGTGGCCCATGCAGGTGGGTATAGGCGCATGGCTTCATTTATTACTTGTTTGGTATAGCTCAATCCTTTTACATCTTCAAAAGCCAGTTCTGTTTTTCCTTCTAGGAGCTTATTTACTTCGGCTAGTACTTTTGCGTTTATTTCGGGGTGTTGGTCTAGCAAGTACATAATCCACGACATGGCATTAGCCGTAGTTTCGTGACCAGCTACAAATAAAATTAATATTTCATCTCTTAATTGTTTTTCCGTCATGCCTTTGCCCGTGTCTTCGTATCGGGTGCTTAGGAGCATGTCTAGCAAATCGTTGTGTTCTCCACCTATGGATTTTCGTTTTTCAATGGCATTAAAAATAATATCGTCGGAGTCATTTACTAATTTAGTTATCGCCGCCTCTTGCCCACTTAAATGAAGCCAGGGAGTAATAAATGGCTGCCTAATTTTACGAACAAAATGTTTTTGAGTGGTAATAATTACCTCTCCAATACGGTTCAGTTCTTCTTCCGAAATTTCTGCGCCAAATAAAGAGCGAGCTACAATTTTAAAGGTCGTGTGCATCATTATATCACAGATGTCAAATGTTTCGCCAGATTCGCAGTAGGCATCAAATTCGGCATAGCTACCATTTATTTCCTCTAAAATAATATTGGCTAAACCTGCTAGTTTAGCTCTGTGAAACCCTGGTTGAATTAAGCGGCGCTGTCGTAGCCAATAATCACCCTCGCTGGTTAGTAAACCTTTGCCTATGTACTTGGCTAACTTTTCGGTTTGGATGTCGGTTTTGGTGTAATTGCGGTGGTTTTTTTTGAGTACATGTTGCAGGTAAGCAGGTTGGTTGAGTACAAAAACAGTTTTCCCTAGCATTCCCAAGTTGAAAAAATCGCCATATTTTTCAATATTTCTATAAAAAATAGGAATGGGGTTTTGTGTCATTTTGCGTATATTACTCAGTAACCATAGGGTAGAGGCTTTGGGGGCTGTTTTAGTAGCGGTTGTCATAGTTGGATAGGTTGTTTTTAAGAAAAAAGGAATTTACAAAATTAACTCGAAAATGAAAAATAGCGATTATTTATCCTAGTTTTTTTGCAAAAAAAAAGAGATACCCTTGTGAGCATCTCTTTTTATTTTTGTCTGGCTACTTAATTAGAAGATTTAGTTTTTTTGCCCAGTTTAATACCACTATTAACTTTTTTAGAACTGATATTAACGGTATTACCTTTACCCGTAGTTTTTTTAGAAATTTCTAGTTTCTTACGCAAAGGATTGGCACTTTTAACCTTATCGGTTTTTCCCGATTGAATTATCTTTTTTTTGCTTACTTGTGCGGGTGTTTTGGAGTTCGTACTCGTATCGCTACTACAAGCAGCAAAACTTAAAATGCTGCATAGACATGCGAAAACAAAAATCTTTTTCATTTTAACAACTGTTTTAGATTTTAAAAAAAGGACTATTTACTGCTTTTCCTAAACAGGAATCATGCCATAAGAAAATTGCTTTTAAGTTGCTGGTTAAAAGTTAAAGGTTTAAAGTTTCCTGCTGGCGACACCATCCCTAAGGCATTTGTGGTACCATTATTTTTTTTCCAGTAATTACTACGTCCGATGTCATATTGTTAATTCGTTTGAGTTCTTTAATTGTGGTTTTAAATTTTTGAGAAATACGGTATAGGTTGTCGCCTTTTTTAATAGTATAGGGTGATACAATTAATTTTGTTTCGGCAAGATTGGTAGCTGCTTCGGCTATTATTTCTGTTTCGGGCTTTATTTTTTTAGTGCCAGGCGAAGTTACCAAAGCACTTGGTGTTGCGGCATTAAAGTCAACATCTGGTACACTTGTTATTTCCGACGAGCGATTCTTTTTAGTGGGTATCCATTCCTTTTTATCAGTTGTGTCATCGGTATCGTTTGTAGGCAAGGCATTCTCAACAAGAGGAGTGTTATCAACAGGTGGAGGGGCACTGTTAATGGTAATTGGGCGAGTTAAAGTAGTATCGTCGATGTTGCTATTTATCACCTGCTGTTCGTCTTCGCTGTCGTCTTTTGTGGAGCTACTATTCCGTGCAATTTCGGGTTCTTCTCTATAATAAACCGATTGTGGCGGTTGAAGCGGTTCGTTGCTAATTTCCATTGTTTCTTTATCATAGTGTTTGGAGCTAACTACTGGAAAGGGATCGGTTTGATGGGTTTGTACAGGAGGTTTTGCTACTTCTTGTTTAGCGGAAGTAATGGGTAACTGGTTGCCTAAGCGCATTAAAGGAGGATTGTTTCTACGTCCACGTAAATAAATCATTTCTCCAAATGCAGGTTGCGAGCCATCTTCCATTTTGTTGCGTTGGTACAGCTTTTCTAATTTCACTCCATATAATTGCGAAATCTCTCGCATCGTTTCTTTGGGCGCTACAATATGGGTTTGTATGCCGTAGGCCGCCTTATTTTTTTTGGGTTCTAGAAAAATGTGTGTACCTGCTGAAATTACTTTTATACTACTAAAATCGTTAAAGGTTAGTAGCTCATTATTAGAAATACCTGCATAATGCTCTGCAACTTGCTGAGGCGTTACCTCGCAACTAAACAAAACCGTTTTAATACCATTATGATAAAAAACCTCTGGCAATAATTCGGGTTCAATAAAAGCTGCTTCTACATAGCTACATTTATTTCCGCCAAAATCAAAAGCATTTAATTCGTAGCGTTTTACTAAATCAATAATTAAGCTGGCATACTCTGAGTTGGTAGAATAGCCTTTTTCTTGCAATCCAGCTGCCCAAGCTTCATAATCTTTTGGGCTTAGTAAAAAAAGTTTAGAATAACCAGAACGGGTCAATAAAAAATTAGAGTGGTCGATATAAGAATCGTAAGGGCTTTCGTATTTACGGAAACATTCATTAAGGGTTTCATCATTTGCATATACCTTGTGTCCATCCCAAAAATCGGTACATTTAATACCAAAATGATTGTGCGCTTTTTTTGCTAAACTACTATTGCCATAATTGGATTCTAAAATAGCTTGGCTTAAAATAATACTTGCAGGAATGCCGGTACGTTTCATCTCCGACATAGCAATGGTTTTATAGGTATCTATATAATCATGAACACTGATACTACTTTGAATACTTAATAGATTATTTTTTGCTGTAGTGCTAAAGCAAAGTGCTGTCACTAAAGCTAAAACGAGATTTAGTTTACGTACTTTCATAATTTATTTATTTTCACTTCAAAACTTATTTGAATAGCATTAGTTTGATGCTTGGTTGAGTTAAGGAACGTATAAGTAATACGCCATTATTGCTTACTTTTACGATTTACTAAGGGTTGAAAGGCACAAAAATAATAATTTTCTCAACAATAGTTAACCACATGGTAGTTATTTGTTAAGTTGTATTAACGTCACTATTCAGTAACGAGTAGAAAGTACTTTAGTATAATGTAGAAAGACTACTTGCTACACTCATTTTGTAAGTACTGGATTAGCAGACACTAAAAAAGGGCCGAGCAAATAGCGAAATCGAAGCGTACGCTCTACCTGCTAGTACTATTTAGCGAATGCGGAATAGATACGAGTAACGTATTAACTAGTAAGTATTAGGTGCTGTTGTTTTGGCTAGGTTGTTTATGGTTAAGGAGGCAAAGTGCTATGCTACAATCAATACTTCGGCTTCTTGTAGCAAGGGCATGTTTTTAAATTTTAGTACTAGTTGTGCTGTTGCTAGTACATCTTGTTGGCAATAGTTTTTAATGCGTTCTAAGTCTTTATCTTGCCAATAAACGGTAGCAACTTCGCTGCCTTGCATATCTTGTTTGGGGGTAGGTATATTTAGCAACGTACAGAGTAAATGTAAAGAGGTGAAATTTTTATAATCACCAAATTTCCAAATGCTCATGGTATCTAAAAATGGGCGTTCCCAGGGCTTAAAATCGTTTACATTTAGTATGGGTGGTAGTTCTAAGCCATTAATAATAGTTCGTCGGCATAAGTAGGGTACATCAAACTCTCGTACATTGTGTCCGCTTATGCAAGTGTGTTCAGGATGAAAATACTTTTTTAACATTTCTAGGAAAGGAACGAGTATTTCCTTTTCGTCATCGCTATAAAACGATTTTAGTCTAAATTGGTAATTATTTTCTCCTTCGGGTTTGGTAAAAAAACCAACCGAAATACATATAATTTTTCCAAACTCTGCATATACGCCTGCTTTCTTAAAATAGTAAGCATCGGCTTCTATATCATCGGGTTTAAACCGATTGGTTCGGTGTGTCCATAAAGTTTGCATTTCCTTTGATAAGGTATCGTATTCGGCGGTTTCTGGAACCGTTTCAATATCTAAAAAAAGAACTTTGCGAATGTTAACGTGGTCTAACATGGGATGTAGTATATAAATTTAATTAAATACAAAAATAAAGAAAAATCACAATAAAGCAAGCTTAATGTTATTAAAAAGCTTTGTGGGTATAAAAATTAAGTGGGAAAGTATCATTTTTTCTATTAATACCAGGCATAAAACCTCGTTGTAACAGTTTGTTTTTTAGTCGTAAAAAAACAATTGTACTTTATTGTTACCGCAAAAATAATGCTAGTTTTTGAACTTCTTGTTATATTTTGCAAACAAAAACAGTTGATTAAGAAAATAGAAAAAATAATACCTCTGTTTAAACAGTCAAACAATTAATAACTACCTTTGTTGCTCATGAGTTTATGGAAACAAATACAATACTTAATTGCAAAAGATATTCGGCTAGAATGGCGGCAAAAGTACGCTATTAACGGCATTTTACTGTATGTAGTATCGAGTGTTATTGTAGTTTATTTGGCATTTATAGAAATAGAGGGCGCAGCATGGGTAACCGTATTTTGGATTATATTGCTTTTTGCATCCGTAAATGCCGTTGCCAAAAGTTTTATACAAGAAAGCTCAAATCGGCAACGCTATTATTATACCCTGGCCAGTCCGCAAGCCATTATTGTATCTAAAATGGTATACAATGTACTGGTATTGCTACTAATTGCCATGCTTTGCTTAGTTGTATATAGTTGGCTGCTAGGAAATGAGGTGAGTAATTTACCGCTTTTTATAGGAGCCGTTGCACTAGGAGCTGTTGGTTTTGCGATGTGTTTTACCTTAATTTCGGCCATTGCCTCTAAAGCCAACAACAATGCTACATTAATGCCCATTTTAAGCTTTCCAATTATTATACCTATGCTGGGACTGTTAATTAATATTTCTAAAACTGCTTTACTAGGCGTTGATGATATAAACCTTAACAAAGATTTGGTTGTTTTATTATCATTAGATATGATTATGTTAACACTTTCGTGGGTATTGTTTCCTATTTTATGGAAGGACTAGTGACTCAAAACATAACCCAAGTTGCGTATATAGTCCCCACGCTTAATGCTAAATTGTTAAATGGCTAAACGGTTTTTACCTGCTAAGACCAAGGTGTTACAAAGCTTTAATGGACATATGCTATAAAAGCTTTTACTGTTGGGGACTATAATATTAACATGAGATAAGTTTTTAATAGCCCAAACCTTGGCTTTTTATTAGGCTAGGGTATTATTCGTTAGCTACATGGGTAAGTTTATAAATGATTTATAATCAGGCCGATACGCCATTTTTTATAAAGTAGAGCTTCCTTAGAAAAATCAATCATCATTCACTATTTATCACTTATTTATGAGTACCTCTTCGTCTGTATTATCTGCTAAACATTTTTTATGGATAGTGCCACTAATTTTAATATTGGGGCGCATTTTACTGTCTATTGCTGGCGATAAAACAACCGAACATTTTACCTATTTAGCCATTGTTTCCTTTGGCGGATTGGGGGTTATTATTGCCACTTACTTCAGAAAAATATTGCTGCAACAGCATTGGTGGAAAGTGTTGGCCATTATACTAGTAAGCTACACCATTATAGGCGCATTTATATCGCCCGTACCTCGGCAGCCTATTTTGAACGAAACTATTCGGAATCTACATTTTCACGTACCCATGTGGTTTGGGCAAATTTTTATTTTGCTGCTCAGTTTAGTCTATAGCATTAAATACCTGCGCTCTTTTAATAAAGGCTTTGATACTATTGCGGTATCTGCCGCTAAAGTGGGCATGTTATATGGTGTATTAGGGTTAGCAACAGGTAGTGTGTGGGCGCGCTACACATGGGGGGCTTGGTGGACAAGCGACCCGAAACTGAATGCTGCACTCGTAGCCATGTTAATGTACTTAGCTTATTTTATTTTGCGTCAATCTATTGATGATGATGAAAAAGCAGCCAAGGTTTCGGCGGCTTATAATGTAATTGCCTTTTTTATGTTTAATGCCCTAATTTTTGTGATGCCTCGTTTAATGTCGTCCTTGCATCCTGGTAATGGGGGTAACCCTGGCATGAACGCCTACGATTTAGACAATCACCTACGCATGATTTTTTACCCTGCTGTTGTAGGATGGACTTTAGTGGGCATGTGGTTGATATCGCTAAAAATACGCTTAGAAAATGTGAAACTTACTCGTTTGTGGGGGAAAGAGTATGAGGAGGAAATATTGGATGTTTAATTGATTTGCTCGCTAATTTAAATCCGTGTAAATACGATTCCATTATTGTTTTACTTACTTTTGCCTCATGCTTACAAAACGACAACTTTTCCTACAACATATTGCCCCAACTAGTCCCGAACCTTTAATGCTCGAAATTGAACGAGCAGCAGGCATGTATTTATATGGGCCAAACAATAAAAAATACCTCGATTTAATTGCAGGCATCAGCGTAAGCAACCTAGGCCATTGCCATCCCGAAGTAGTGGCTGCGGTGCAAGAACAAGCAGCAAAATACATGCATTTAATGGTGTATGGCGAGTATGTTTATACGCCACAAGTGCAATTGGCAACTTTATTAACCGAGCAATTACCTCCTACCTTAAACAGCGTTTATTTTGTAAACTCTGGTACCGAAGCCACCGAAGGCGCACTAAAACTGGCCAAACGCTACACAGGACGAAGTGAAATCATCAGTTTTAAAAATGCCTATCATGGCAGCACACATGGTTCGTTAAGTATTATGGGCAGCGAAACCTTTAAAAATGCCTTCCGTCCTTTGCTCCCCGATTGTCGAAACATTTGTTACAACGAACCCAGCGATTTAGCACACATTACCGAACGCACCGCCTGCGTAGTTGCCGAGCCTGTGCAAGCAGAATCAGGCATTCACCCACCTCAAAACGATTTTTTAAAAGCTTTGCGAAAACGTTGCACCGAAGTTGGCGCACTCCTTATTTTAGACGAAATACAAACAGGATTTGGACGTACAGGTGCTTTGTTTGCCTTTGAGCATTATGGTATTGTTCCTGATGTTTTGCTCCTAGCCAAAGGGATGGGCGGCGGTATGCCAATAGGCGTTTTTGTAGCCGATAAAAAACTCATGCAAGTTTTTTCTCATAATCCTATTCTAGGACATATTACCACTTTTGGCGGTCATCCCGTAACTTGTGCTGCTAGTTTAGCTACTTTAAAAGTACTGCTACGAGAGAATTACATCGCTCAAATTCCTGAAAAAGAAGCCCTCTTTTATCAGCTACTCGTACATCCTTCCATTAAAGCTGTGCGTAGTAAAGGATTGATGATGGCAGTAGAATTTAGCGATTTTCCGTTCACCAAAAAAGTAATCGACGCATGTATTGCTAAAGGACTAATTACCGACTGGTTTTTATTTGCCGATAACTGCCTTCGTATTGCACCACCTCTAATTATTAGCCACGAACAAATTAAATGGGCTTGCCGTATTATTTTGGAATGTTTAGAGGAGGTAACAGCATAATTTTAGTGCCAGTAACGATTTTTATTTAATATTAAATCACGCCTAAAACGGCTTCTGCTTTCAACAAACATTCTTCAAATTCTTTTTCGGGAATAGCCTTTGCGGTAATAGCACCACCTACTTGCAGCGATAAATATTGTGTATCGGCATTGTACAAAAGACTGCGAATAACCACATTAAAATCAAAATCTCCGCTAGGGCTAATGTAACCTACCGAACCAGAATACAAACCTCGTTTACTCCATTCGTATTGTTCAATTAATTGCATGGCTCGTACTTTGGGCGCACCTGTCATTGAACCCATTGGGAAGGCGTGGCGGATGGCTTTTGTAAAAGGAACATTTGGGCGTAGCTGTGCGCTAATGGTAGAGATGAGGTGATGAACGGTTTTAAAGGTGTACACGCCAAAAAGTTCTTCTACTTGTACACTCCTAAATTGTGCGGTAGGCGTAAGGTCGTTGCGAACAAGATCGACTATCATTACATTTTCTGCTCGTTCTTTAGGGTCGTGGTATAGTGTTTTTTTTAAGGCTTCGTCTTCGGCTAAATTGGCTCCTCTTTTAATAGTGCCTTTTATAGGTTGCGAAATAATTTTAGGACCCATTTTTTTTAAAAACCGTTCGGGACTAGCGCATAGTAGGTATTTATTTTGCAATTGCACAAATGCAGCAAATGGAGCTTGTGTATTTTTATTTAGGCGAACAAAAGTAGGGCAGGGGGCAAAGTTTTTTAGGTTTGTTTGGTAAAATTCTTGGCAAAAATTGACCTCATAAATATTGCCGAGTTGTATGTGTTGCTGTAAGGCTTTTACTTGCTCTATATAACTAGTGTGCGAAATGCGTGCTTGTAATTTTGCCGAATTATTACCACTCGTTTTTTTATTACTTTGAATAAGCTGTGCCGAAGTTATAGCAGTAATTGCTTGAAAAATACTTGCCGCTTGTTGGGCTGTTTTTTCTTGGTTTTCCCCTAGGATGCGAATGTTTATAGCCCCCGTTTTTGTTAAGGTGATAACAATTTCGGGTTGTACAAAAAAACAATCGGGCATTTGTATTCCATCCTTATTTTGGGAATGAAGTGCTTCAATTTCATTTTTTAAATCGTAGCTAAAAAAGCCAAAAAGCCAGTCTTTTTTGGTATCGTAAAATTGTTGCAGTGCTTTAAAACTATTGCTATTGGGCTGGTGTAATAATAAACGTTTGTTTTGCAAGGCGGTTTTATAATTGGCTAGGGCAATTAGGCATTCGTAGTTGCTATACTTGTCTTGTTGTTGCTCATTACTATCCAAGTAAAACACAAGGTCGTATTGTTGTGTAGGCACTTGTAAATGAATCCATGCTAAGGCTTGCTGCTTAAAAAGCGCAATAGTAGTAGTAAAAAAAGGATTGTTTGTTTTCACTTTGCGTAATTGTTTGCTAGTAGAAAAATCAAAGGTAAACCATTTCTACAAAAAAAGCCTGATAATTACAATTATGCAATTATCAGGCTTTGGCGTATATTTTTAATATATTTGGTTATTTTGAGCAATTATTTTTGCAGCAATATTTTTTCTGTATAAACAGCGCCATCTACACTAATTTGTACAAAGTAAATACCATTGCTATAGCTACTTAAATTAAGGTTGTTGTTGTTGTTAACAGGCATATTTACTATTTGCTTACCAGCAACATTGTAAATACTTAACTGAGCATTTTGTAAATTGCTTAGGTTAATATTTAAAGAACCGCTAGTAGGGTTAGGGGCAATTTGAATGCTGTTTTGTAAGGTATTATCGCCAATACCTACATTGTTTCCTAACACCGTAATTTCAAACGAAACCTGATCGCTATTCACATCATTATTTACAACCAAGGTAATCGTATAAGTACCAGGCTCTGTATAAGTATGAACTGGGTTTTGTTCTAGGCTTTGACCGCCATCACCAAAATCCCAAAACCAAGAAGTAGGATATAGAGATTGGTCGGTAAATTGCACTTCTTCGCCCACAAATACTTCGTTATCGAAGGCGAAATATGCGCTAGGTGGTTGTGGTACCAATGGTTCTAACAAGCCTGCACGAGGGCCTAATAACATAGCTCGCATAATGTCGATTTGCCCGTTTGTAAACATGTTCATACAATTCTCATCTGAGTAGTCCATATAATTTTCAATCATATCGGGCAAGTCAGGATTCTCAGAACAGGTATTTTTAGCAAAACTACACATTTGTTGCGATTGGTCTGCGGCAGGAGGTGTATCCGTAATGCCATCATCGGCAGCACAATCACCATCTCCCCAAATATGACGCAGGCCCAGGTAGTGTCCTACCTCATGTACACAAGTACGACCTTCGCCTACAACAGCTTCAAAGTTAGAGGGAGTAATAGGGTTATCACGTCCAAAAACTTCATTGTGTACTACTACCCCTTCTGTTTCGGGAGTACCTGTTTGCCCTTCTGGCCAGTTAGGTGCGTCAGCAGGCGGGTAAGCAAAACCTAATAATGCACCGCCTAAGTCGCATACCCAAATGTTTAGGTATTGTTCGGTTGGCCAAGCATCAATACCACCTGATGCGGTAAATTTTACTTCGTCTAAACCACTCGTTAAATCCATGTTTCCTAATTGTGTAATGTCAATTCCAGCAGCATCTAAAGCAGCAGTTAAGCAAGGTAAATTGGCAAGTAATTGGGCAAAATCATTAGGGTCGGTAATACCACAATCTTGCATTGCTTGTACTAAAGCTTCAATTTCTTCCCCTACACCAAATGTTGTTACATCGGTTTGGGTACGAGTAATTCCGCTGTGTTCGTTTCCGTCGGGGTCGTGAGTAGCTAAGTAAAACTCAATTTCAGGATCACCAGCAACAGATAAAAATTCTGCACGAGTATCGCCCGCATTGGCATTTTGACGGCGGTAGTCTTCATTTAATACTTCTAATTGCGAATGTACTACCGCATCATCTAAGTTATGTTGCGGTGTATTGTATACAATATGTACTACAACAGGCACTCTTAAAATTTCATTTTGCGCTTTAAATTCATCGGTTTGAGATCGTTCTAAAGCCTTCTCAAAAGTTTTATTAACCCGCTCTAAATAATCAGGATTGTCATGTGCATGTGCATGCATCATTTCGGTAGAATAGCAACGAATGGGTGTTGCTTCTTGTGCTTGTGTTACTAGCGGCTGCAAACATAAGGGCACAGCGGCTAGTAATAGGAGTAATAATTTTTTCATCGTAATTCTTTGGTTATATCTTAGGTAAATATGTGTAATATTCTAAGGAAAACCCATATATACAAAATTTGAAGGAGAAAATATACATTTCAGCATAAAAAGCCTAATAGTTTGTCGGCTAATTATCCTACTTAGTTAGCTTATAAATAGGAAAATCCAGTAAATAATTTAGTCCCTATCTTAAAATGCTACGGGCAATTACCATGCGTTGTATTTCGGAAGTGCCTTCATAAATTTGGGTGATTTTAGCATCCCGCA
Organism: Bacteroidota bacterium; assembly: GCA_020630215.1. Classification (GTDB taxonomy): domain Bacteria; phylum Bacteroidota; class Bacteroidia; order Chitinophagales; family UBA2359; genus JAHDBT01. Next base: position 10,645 of record JAHDBT010000036.1, on the reverse strand, counting down.
TGAGGCGTTCTACGTGGTATTCTTTAACAAAGCCATAGCCGCCATGTACTTGTACGGCTTCTACCGTAGTACGCATAGCCACCTCCGAAGCAAAAACTTTAGCCATTGCAGCAGCTTTGCTATAAGATACGTGTTTGTCTTTTAAATTAGCGGCCTTTAAGCAAAGTAAGCGAGCAGCCTCAATGTCGGTTGCCATATCTGCTAATTTAAATTGTATGGCTTGGTGTTTACAAATGGGTTTGCCAAAAGCTTTACGCTCTTTAGAGTAAGCTAAAGCCAACTCGTAAGCTCCCGAGGCAATGCCTAATGCTTGCGAAGCAATGCCAATACGTCCGCCATCTAAAGTACTCATGGCAAACTTAAACCCAAAACCATCTGCGCCAATACGGTTTTCTTTAGGCACTTTTACATCATTAAACATAATGGTGTGTGTATCAGAACCTCTAATGCCCAATTTATTTTCTTTAGCACCAACCATTACGCCTTCCCAGTCTCGTTCTACAATAAGTGCGTTAATGCCACGGTGTCCTTTTTCCCTATCTGTTTGTGCTATTACCATGTATACGCCAGCATGTCCGCCGTTGGTAATCCAGTTTTTAGTACCATTAAGGAGGTAATAATCGCCCTTGTCTTCGGCAGTTGTACGTTGGCTTGTTGCGTCAGAACCTGCTTCTGGTTCTGATAAGCAAAACGCACCAATCATTTCTCCTTTGGCTAAAGCTGGCAGGTATTTGTTTTTTTGTTCTTCGTTGCCATACGTTTCTAAACCCCAACAAACCAAGGAGTTGTTTACCGACATAATTACGCCTAGCGAAGCATCAATTTTAGATATTTCTTCTATGGCTAATACATAAGAAACCGTATCCATGCCACCACCACCATATTTGGGCGATACCATCATTCCTAATAAGCCTAATTCGGCTAATTGTTTTACTTGTGCCGTTGGATGCGATTGTGTCTCATCTCGTTCAATTACACCTGGTAAACATTCGTTTTGTGCAAAATCTCTTGCTGCTGATTGTACGGCAAGATGTTCTTCGGTTAGTTGAAAATTCATGTATGTATATTTTTTAGTTTAATTTTTTTATTAGTAACAGATGCGAAATAAAATGATAGGCGGGTACTTTTTTGCAAAAATAAGGAATTTTATTGTTCTATTAATATTTAATAGAAATGGATTGCTATTTCAAAAGTAAAAAAACAAGTATTTTATAAAAAAAAGGCTACTAACGTTTTACTTGTTAGTAGCCTTTTTTGTTTTTTTTCGCAGCTATTTAGCCATTCAACAATTTAACCCTTTATCTTACTAAGGTAACATTACCCTTTTTCATACCTTCTTTACCACTTGTAAATTGGTATTGCAGATAAAATACGTAAACGCCTAGTTCTTGTAATTTCCCTTTGTAAGTACCATCCCATGCTTCGTCTGGATTGGTGGTTTCAAAGTAAAGTTGTCCCCAGCGGTTGTAAACGGCTAGGTAGTAACTTTCTAATTCGCCATTGTATTTTACTCTGAAACCATCATTATGCCCATCGTTATTAGGCGAAAAGGCGTTAGGAATGGTTAATGCATCGGGGCGGTTTACAAGTACAGTAAAGGTAGTTGGTGCGGTACAAGCATCAGGGCTTGATACGATATAGGTAGTGGTAACACTAGGACTTGCTACTGGATTGGCACAATCTAAACAACTAAGCGTTGGGTCGGGTTGCCAAATATAAGTGCCGCTTGTGCTGCCTGTTACATTTAGTTGGCTGGTGCCGCCTGTAAAAATAGGAGAGTCGCCTGTTACAAATAACTCGGTAGCAGCACTTACATTTACCGTTAAAGAATCGGTAACACTATTGCCACAGGTATTTTGTGCGGTTAAGTAAACCGTAATAGCACCTGTAGTGCTAGGAGTAAAGGTGCTTGTAAGTAGGGTAGGAGTGGTAAAGGTGCCATTGTTGCTGGTCCATTGTGTAGTAGCGGTTCCGTTTAAAGTGCCTAGTAGGGTTATGGTTTCGCCTTCGCAAACATTTATATCAATACCTGCATCTACTGCTAAAGTTGTAACGCCTTCTACTAGGTTTGCAAAAATAGGTTCGCTCGCACAGTTTAAATTGCCAGTTGTAAATGCTTCGGCAAAGTATTGTCCCGGAATGGTTGGCACAAAAGTATTGCCGACTGTTAGGGAGTCTCCATCAGCATTGTACCAAACTACAAAGTCGCTATCAGCCACACTTACTTCAAAAGGAATTTCGTTAATAACTCCTTCGCAAACTTCTAAGTCGGTTACTAGTGCAACAGGAGCAGGCGGATTATCACAGTTACAATCGCTTGCTTGTGCCGTACCTGTTTGAGCGCAATCAGGCAAGCCGTCGCCATCTGCATCTGGTGCGCCAGCTATATACGCTATCCAATTCGTCATATCGCCATCACTTAAATTGCTAGGAGCTGTGGTAGACCAAGTGCCATCTTCCTGTTGATATTCTATGGTAAGCGTGCCGCCACAATTGTCAATTACTTCTACCGAGCAGCCTCCTACTGCGGTAACAGTAGATGGGTTTGGATATACATCGAGGGTAATTGTGCCAGCAGGAATTGGTTCGGAGGTATTAGCACAAATAATGGCTACATACAAAGTATGTTCTACTGCCGCACAACTCATCGGATTGTCGTAATCGGTATTTAAGGCCAAGGTATTATAATCAGGATCAATATAAAATGCTAACCCATCGTAAGCACTAGAATCGTCTACAAAGTCTAAAAACTCTAAAAATGTTTCTGGATCTAAAACTTCTCCATCACAAATAGCCGTATCAATAGCGGCAATACTATTTACAATAGGACAAACAGGGCAGGTGTAGTTGGCCAAAAACAACTCGTCAATACACCCTACATCGTTCATTACTTGCCAGGAGGCTATTCCTGTATCGCCCATGATTAGTGTATCTGGTATATTAAATTCTGCTACCATGTAATTAGGGCAATCAACTATTATTTGAGGAATTTGGCAAGTGCCCTCATAAATAGGGGTAATATAATCTGCGTTGTATTCTGGGTATATTTCAACAGTACCTACTTGCAAGGTGTCGGGTGCTATAGTTGGGTCACTGAGGCAGGTAATAATAGCAGTATAAGTTGCCGATAAAATATCGCAATCAGTGGTTGCTAGTACAGCGGTGTATACTAGGTTGTCGGCATTGGTAATATCAACACCATCTAACTGCCATTGTACGGCATAGTCGTCATCAATAACCGATGAGGCAGGAATAACTCCAATACTCATTACCACAATATTGCCACTACAATCTTCTGAAGGAGCAGCTTCGTTAAGTACAGGTAAAGGACAGGCATTACAGTTATAAGGTACATCATATGTTTCGGTAAAGCAGCTGATACCACCAGGGCCATCATTGTAAGTAATTTCCCAAGTACTATTGCCAACGTCGCCATTGTTTACTTCGGTAGGTACATTAGCGGTAGGGGTAACTACATAACAATCGCTTGTTAAGTTCGGAACTATCCCACATTCGCCGTCGGTTGCTGTTAAAAGGTCTTCGTTGTAATCTGGAAAAACGGTAACGGTTAAGGTTCCTGCATCTTCAAATACAGTAGGGGTATTGGTGCAAGAAATTCCAGCGTAGAGTGTAAGCACAACAGGATCACAACCGTTGCCAATATCAAACAGGGTCGTGTCAATCGAATTTCCTAAACTGCTATCGGCAAACCAAATTAAAGTATCTAGTGTTCCTGATGGGTCGCTAAAATCTAAGGTGGCTTCTGCTGCAATTAGGTCTGCAAATTCCCCATTACAAATGGCATCGGTAGCTGCCATAGGGGTTAAAACAATTGGGCAACCAGAGCATTCGTATTCTAAAGATACCTCTTGGTCAAAACAACTCATGGTGCCATTGTAGATAATATTCCATAATGTGGTATTTGTGCCATTAATAGGAGCAGGTACATCAACTTCTGTAATGGTATAAAAACCGCAATTGCTAGTAAGTGTAGGCGGGGTTACACAATCTGCTACTAAGTTTAACGAATCCATATTTAAGATTGGGTAAACGGTTATGTCAATACTATCTGACTGGTAGATATTGTCGGGATCGGTGGAACAATAAATATTTACGGTAAAGGTCAAAACTTCTGGGTCGCACGACTCAATAGAGGGAGCAGGAATAGATACAAGGTTATTATTTCCTACTGATAAACCATCTAGCAGCCATTCAATACCAAAAACGTTTACATCACTATCAACGCTTACTTCAATATCAATCAATTCTCCATTACAAAATTCCTCGCCATTTAAGGCGGTTAGTCCTGTAATATCAGGACAATCAATAGTTGGGTCGCAGGCAAATGTGCCTGTTAGCGTACTTGTTTCACAGGTTAGCCCTGTACCTGCTAAGTTGTCGTTTGTTAAGGTAAAATCGTAGGTTTGAACAGTCGTATCGTATACAACCGTACTAGTGCCGTTAACACTAAAGTTAGTACAGGTTGGTGTTATTGTCATCGTACAACCCGTATTGGTAAGCTCAATGTTGCCCGTAATTTCTGGATGATAGGTTACGGTTACTGTTTCTGTATAGGCAGGGGTAGTTGGGTCGGCATTACAATAAGCCTCAAAGGTGTAGGTAATGGTTTCGCCAACACATTCGCTTGTGTTTTCCGAAGCGGTATAACTTGGGGTATCACCTGGTGCTTGTGTGCCAGAAGAAGTCCACACTACACTTGCCAATTCTCCATCAGGGTCGTCAATAATAGCAGTTAGTATGACCTCTTCACCGCTACAAGCAATTTGGTCATCTGGCAGGGTAACAATAATAGGGCAAGCACAAGCTTGTATGGTTAGTGTCATGGTGCTAACAGGGCTTAAGCAACCATTGGGCGAAGCTTCAAAAATTTCGTAGTTATAGGTTCCTTCAGTTGTTACGGTAGGAATAAATTCAAGCCCGCCACCATTATCATCGCCATCTACTTGTATCCACTCTAGGTTGTTACCAGGATTGTTTGGTGTGGCCAATACAGGAATGGTTTCGCCAACACAAAAAGTTTCATTGCCAACAGCTATTGCAGCTGGGCTATCATAAATAGTTATAGAAACATTGGTTATATCACTTGAACAAGCATCGGTACTTTGTTCGTATACTTCGTAGTTATAAGTGCCTGCGGGTAGTTCGGCAGGGGTGAAATCAACGCCCATGCCGTTATCTTCATCATTTGCCTCTTCCCATACCAATACATTGCCAGCTTGGTTGGCGGTTCCTAAAGATGGAGGAGGCGTACCAACACACCAAGATGGGCTGCTAAGTGTAGGAATAGGTGGTTGTGGTAATACTTCTAAGGAAAAAGATACATAACTACTGTAACAATTGCTAGTTGCATCAAAGGCTTGTACATTGTATACGCCTTGTCCCGCAGGGGTAAAGCTGGTGCCAGAAGCAATCGGACTGTCTGGGTCGGGAGGATTGTTAAACCACAAATAGTCTAGTCCTGTATCTTCTATCGTTACCACATCCGGTGTGCTTCCTTCGCAATAATTAGGCGAATTGCTAAGTAGTATTGGGTCTGGAACCGTTGGGCAGTCGCAATCCTGCACACCATTTACTTCGATAGGTGGGCAAACGCCGCTTTCGTCGGCAATGGTAAAGTTATAAGACGAGCCGCTGCTAAAAGAATCAGTATAAGGACTCTCCGTACTTACATCGTCTATGGTGTAGTTGCCGGTGCCTCCTGTAATGGTTATGGTAACATCGTAATTGGTGTTAGTTGCATCGCATACGGCGGTTTGGCTTACTTCTAGGGGTGGATAAAAAGTAACACTAAGGCTATTAATTACACCACCGTTTCCACAAGTTTCGCCTCCTAAGCCCTCAAAAATAACCCAATAAAAAGTATAAGTACCATACTCCGAAACTTCTACCGTAACAGTAGGGGTCACATCGTCGGGCGAGAAGGTAACGGTTGGGGCAGGGGTAATCGCTGTTTCATAAATCCAATTGCCATTAAGGTTAGAGTTCCAAGGAGTCGTGATGCCGCTTCCATCTGCTGGTAATATGTAAGGAGTGAGTAGGTGCGTTAAACCACAAGCTAAAACAGGGTCGGGGTTACTAGGATCTGGATTGGCGGTAGGTTCTGGCAAAAACTCTAAGTCTATGGTATCCATTACTTCACATATGCCATTACTAAGGGTAAATATCAATTCGTAAATACCATAAGTATCCACACTTATATCGGCGGTAGGGTCGCTATCGTCAGAAAAAGTTAAGGTGCCAGGTCCAGTATAGTTCCAAGAGGAGCTAATAGCACCTGCATCGGCTGTTCCTTGCAAGGTATAGCTATTGCCACAAGTCACATCATCTGTACCTGCATCAATTAGTGGAGGTCCTACATAGTCAAAGTTTAGTTGTACAGTACTGGCACAAGCACTTGCATCGGGTGTCCATGTAAAGGAGTAGATGCCTGGGCCATCTAGGAATTCTACGGTGGTGAGTAATGCGGTTTCGTCATCAATAGCACCGCTATTAGCACCATTGGTAACCCACATGCCTGGCTCGGTAGCACCTGTTGCATCAAGGGTGTTTACGGCATCACATACCAAAAATTCTAGTATGTTAGTGCCGCCTTCAATTACGGTAATGCTTACTTGGTCTGTTACATTAGCGGTACAAGGAGCTATTGGAGTAATGGTGTATACTAAGGTGTAAACGTCTGCGGGTACATCGGGTGTATTAAAGGTATTACCCGATACGGCTGCTGGCAACTCGGTGCAAGACCAATTGCCAATTGGTAAATCATTTACTAGTGTGTTTAAATCAAAACTAGTATCGTTACATAATTCTAGTGGTGTGGTATCAATATCTACAACAGGTGTGGCTACAATGGTAATCGTTTCTGTTGAGGTGGGGTCGGTAGTACAACCTGGCAAATCTACTAAGGTATAAGTAACGGCATAGTTGCCTGGTGCAACGCCACTAGCATTTAAAATATTTCCAGTAATAGTAATACCTGGATCAGAGGAAGTCCATACGCCTCCTGGGGTAGTTACGCCTGCAATGTAAAGGGTATTTAAATCTAGGGTACTACCTGTTTCATTGCATATTTCTGCGGTATTAAATGTTGGGTCGCCTACACAATCTACCGTACAGTTGATTACATTAATTACATGATCTGTATCTGTACTGTTACAAGGAGTAGTACCTTCTACCGTATAAGTAATAGAATAGCTTCCTTCTAATAGGCCTTCTGCATCAAACGTATTTCCAGCATCAATTGTTCCTGCGGGTGCATTGGTTGTCCAAGCTCCATCTAGCTCGCCTGTTACTAAAGGCATTAAATCGAAAGTAGTGGTATTAATATTGGGGTCGTTATTACAAAGTTCGATATTAGGTGTGTTGATAGATGCATTGGCTGCTGCTACAACAAGCAGTGTTTGATTACTAAAATCAATGCAATCTGCCGTTTCTGTTACCGTGTACGTGATGGTGTAGCTATCAGCATTTAGATTTAAAGCATCAATATTGTTATCTGTATCAATCGTTCCTGCTGGTGCATCTATTGTCCAAACGCCATCTTCATTTCCTACAACTAAGGTGTTTAAATCAATGATATTCTCTAATTCATTACAAAGTGGTGGTGGTGCAATTGTTTCCGCACTAACGGTACAATCGGGTGGGCAATAATTAACGATAATATCTTGGGTGGTTACTGCACCTTCACAAGGGGAAGTAGCGGCTACAGTGTAGGTTAAAGTGTAGGTGCCTTCGGCTAGGTCTTCTGCATTAAAAATATTGTTTGCCTCAATAGTACCAATAGGTGCCGTACTCGTCCAGGTACCTTCTGTATTGCCAGCTTCTAAATCGTTTAAGTCGAGGGTAGTTGTATTAATGTTAGGGTCGTTGTTACACAATGGTCCGCTAGGGGCATTGGTTGTTGCATCAGGAGTGCTTACAATGGTAATTGATTGAGTAGTGGTCGCATCATCACATCCTGCTTCTATGGCAGGCACGGTATAAGTAATATCGTAAGTGCCAGCAGGTATTCCTTCTGGGTCAAAGAAATTGTCTACAGGGTCTAAAGCTGCTCCAGGGGCAGTTGTTGTCCAAGTGCCGTCAGGATCTCCTGCTACTAAACCATCTAAGTCAATACTGTTGCCTGCCGTATTACATAATGCATCAGGAGCGTTTGTACTGGCATCTTCTGTACAGTTAGGTTCGCAAAAAACAATCTCAAATGTTTGTTCTACACTAGCATTACTACAAGGGGGCAATCCATCTACTGTATAAGTAACCGTATAGTCCCCTTCTGCTAATCCGTTTGGATTAAAGATATTACCTGGTTCTATAGTTCCGTCAGGTGCGCTTGTTGTCCAAGTACCTGTGCTTCCATCTAGGACTAAACTATTTAGTGGAACGATATTATCCATATTCCCTGACAAATCATTATTACATATTGGGGAGTCTAGGATAGTTACACTTGGAGGTGTTGTTTCTACTACGGTAATCGTTTGGGTATCTGTTGCACCTGGACAGTCATTTGTACTAGTGATGGTATAGGTAATGTTATAATTGCCAGCGGCTAATCCCTCTGCATTAAAAACATCATTGGCATCAATAGTGCCGTTAGGGGCAGTTGTAGTCCAAGTACCATCTGCACCATTAACAATAAGCGTTGTAAGGTCGAGGGTGTTGGTGGAGGCTGGTTGGTTACATAGCATATCATCTAATAGGGTAATAGTTGCATCAGGTGCTGTAGTGATAGTAATAGCACCTGCGACTGTAAGGGTGGGTGGGCAACCAGGGATGCCCATTAAGCTATAAGTTACCGTATAAACGCCAGGTGCAAGTCCATCAAGATTGGCAGTATTTCCTGTAATTTCAATATCTCCGCCTAGTGTTCCCCATGTACCTCCAGGGGTTGTTTCTCCTGAAATGTAAAGGGTGGTTAAATCTAGGGTAGTTATAGTGCCTTCACAAATTTCGGGTTGGTTAAAAGAAGGATCGCCTGTACACTCACAAGAGTTGACGTTAATGCTATGTATACTACTAGCAGGATCACAAGGAGGTGTAGCTGCTACGGTATAGGTGATATCATAAGCACCGATATTTAATCCCTCTCCATCAAAAATATTATTGGCATCAATTGTTCCTGGAGGTGCATTGGTCGTCCAAGTGCCGCCTGGATTGTTGACTACTAAGGTATTTAAATCAACTGTTGTTTCGTTATTTGCTGGATCCGCATCGCAAATCGAAATATTATCTGTTAAGATAGTAGCATCAGGAACAGCCGATACCAGTATTGTTTGGTTGGTTTCGGCAGGGAGACAACCTGCTGCAGGTGTAACCGTATAGGTAATGGTATAGCTATCAGGAGCAAGCCCTACGGCATTAAAAATAGTGTCGGCATCAATAGTGCCGTCGGGAGCAGTTGTTGTCCAAGTACCACCACTATCGCCCGTTACCAGTGTGTTTAAGTCGATTGTATTGCCTGCTTCATTACATAAATCATCAGGGGGGATTGTGGTAGCATCCTCGTTACAATCGGGAGGGCAGTTTACTACGTTAATGGTTTGTGTAGTTTGTACCTCCATACAAGGAGGATTTTCAGGAAAGGTGTAGGCGAGTATGTATGCTCCTTCATCTAAATCAAGGGCATTAAATACATTATCGGTAATAGTGGTAATGGTGCCATCAGGAGCCTCAGCCGTCCATATACCGCCATCATCACCTGCAACCAAGGTAGTTAAGTCTAAGTTTAATACATTGCCTTCCGAAATATTATTACATAAGTTATTAGTGGGAGGGGCATTGGTATTGGCATTAGGAGCTGCTGTTATGGTAATAGGTTGTGTACTTACTGCATCCTCACATCCTTCTATGTCTTCTAAGGTATAGGTAACGGTATAAGTACCAGCGGCTATTCCTTCTGCATTAAAGATATTACTACCTACATCTATTGCGCCTATTGCATCACTAGTAAACACACCTCCTGCATCTTCTATAGAATAGGTTTCCAGATCAATACTATTGTCTGCCTCATTACATAAGTTAGGAAGTGGTGTTATCTCCACATCAGCAGTACAATCTGGTGGACATTCAACTACGGTAATGGTTTGTGTTTCTACCGCATCCATACAAGGACTGGTGCCAGTTACGGTGTAGGTAATATTGTAATCACCTTCTGCTAAACCATCTGCATTAAAAGTATCGCCTGCTTCAATTGTTCCGTCCGTTGTTGACCAAGTGCCGCCTGTGTCTCCTGTTACTAGGGTGTTTAGGTCTAGGCTTAGGGTGTTGGCAGGTAAATCGTTGTTGCATAAAGTGCCAGGAGGTGCATCAATGCTTGCGTTAGGTGCTGCTTCTATGGTTATTGTTTGATTGCTTACCTCATCAGGACAAGCTGCAGTTGGGTCTGTTATGGTGTAGGTTAAGGTGTAATCACCAGCGGTTAAGCCATCGGCATCAAAAACATTATCGCTATCAATGGCATTATTAGCTTCCGTATTGTCGCTAGTCCAAGTGCCGCCTTCATCGCCTGTTATAAAATTATCGAGGCTTATAATATTGCCTGCTTCATTACACAATGTAGGTAAGGGGTCAGTACTTGCATCGGCAGTACAATCTGGTGGACATTCAACTACGGTAATGGTTTGTGTTTCTA